>NZ_JAYWDT010000034.1:0-23581 GCF_043779715.1 Flavobacterium sp. | reverse complement strand
CACCAAGCTGCCCAAAAATCTACTAATACTGGTTGTGATGATTTTAATACAACTTCCTCAAAAGTTGCATCGGTTATTGTTAATGCCATTTTTTCTTTATTTATTAATTGTTTGTTAGACAAAAGTAGAATTTTATTTTGAATTGAAAGCCGTTTAAGAATCAGTTTTATCGATAGTTCTATAAGTGAAATTCATGCTTACTAAGAATTATTAACTGATATTTTTTCCGATTTTACTTTAACATCATCCTTTGTAATTATTTCTAAATAATATTCGTAAATCACTCCCGATTCGGTTGATTCGTCCGTAAATAAAGCCTCTGAAACGGTAAATGGAATTCTTAAAAATCCTGCATCCCCTGCTTTTCTGAACAATTTTGCTTCTTGAACTACCTCAGGTTCAATCCCATCTACTTTTAGTTGTACTTTTTTAGAACGGGAGTCTTGAGAAGCCGTAAGTACAACCGTTGGATTTAAATCTCCTACTTTTGAAACAATCAATTTATTGGATGCTTTTGAAACCAATTTGGCCGAATCAATAGCTTTTACATAATATTGATAATCACCTCTTCTGGCAATCTCATTATCGCTAAAATTAGTTTCAGTTATTGGTTGTTTGTTCACTTTAGTTTCTGCGCCTTCAAAAACACGATAAACATCGTATCCTAGAATAATATCTTTTTGTACCGCATCCCATTTCAAATTAACCTGACTTCCTTCGTAATTTGCCTGACGCAAAAAAGGAGCTGATGGTGGAATAACGTCAGGTAATTGAACCCAAAGAACCGCTTTATCACTTTCGTTAAAAGACTTATCGATTGCTGCAATTTTATAAATAAATTTGGTTCCTGCTTTTTCATTGAATGTATCCACAAAGCTCGTTTCTGTTTGTGGTGTTGAATTTAAAAGCAACATTTCATTTTGATCATCGTCTTTTAATCCTCGGTAAATTCTGTAACCTGCTAAATCTTTTTCAGAATTGGCTCTCCAAGAAAGAGTGATTTTTCCTGATTCTGATTTTGATTTTAAATCTGCCGGTTGATTAGGTTTATCGTGATCCGGCACAAAAACACTCACTGGCATAGAGCGATTCCCATTGTTGCCATTATCGACTGATTCGATAGAATATTGAAATGAGCCAGAACTTTTTGAACTTAGTTTTTCGACATATTTAGCTTCGGCAGCGTTTATCGTTTGTTCATTTACTTTTTGGAAAGTTTTTCCTTTGTCGTTACTCTTATAAATATTATATCCAACGGTTTCTTTATCCTTTGATGGTATCCAGGTTAAGATAACCTCATCATTTTTTCTTTCTCCTTTAAGGCCTTTAACTAAAGCTGGCGGAGCACTATCTTTTACATCAATTTTTAAATCTGCTGTCGGCTTGCCTTCAGTATTTAAAAAAGTAACCCCTCTTAATACATAAGTATAACTTCCTGCTGGAACATTAGCATCGGAAAACGAAGAAACATAGACATTCTTTTCTAAGTTAGACATTACTGGTTCTTTATTCAATTTCGTTCCATTGCGATACACATTGTACCCCATATAGTCTTCATTTGCTGACCAAGAAATTACAATATTTTGCTTTTTCTGAGTAATTTGAGTTTTTTCAGGAGCTTTCGACAATTCGCCAACAATAAGGTTATTGAGTGCTGATAATTCTTTTTGAGTCTTAGCATCTACCAATTTATAACTGTAGGTTTTTCCTTTTGCAACAGAATTATCTTCGAAATAAATTCCTAAATGCCTGGCTACCTGATTGTCAAAAATTGAAGCCAACGACAAGGTATAATTAACATATGCTTGCTTGTTTGCGGTCGCTTCTTTGGTATTTTTATATTTGATATAAAAATCATACGATGCGTCTTTTGGAAATGGATTTTTATTAGTTTTCAATTCCGATTCCTTGATAACTTGCGAAGACACAATAGGGTTGGCATTGATTTTTTGCCATTCGCCGTTTGCTTCTTTTTTCATGATATCAAAAGCAGCCTCGGCTGGAATTGTTTTTGACATCCATTTTAATTGGACTTTGTTTTCATTAGAAGCTCCGAACAATTTATAATCTTGAGCTTTAGTTGTTATAGACAACAATACAAAAGCGAGTATAAGTACTTTTTTCATCTTTTATTTTTTATTATAACCAAATACTGAATCCGCCGTTAGACGACCATTTTGCATGCAAGGTAAAATCGGGAATCCATCTGTGAACATCACAAGCAACACTTCCTTCAAACACTACCGGATTAGGCATTGACACTGTTAAATTAGCCGATACACCACAGCTTCCGCCGATACAGCCATCAAAAGCCCAGAAATCTACACATCCTTTTCCGTAAGCTCTACCATCAAAAGAAGCAGTCCCTGTAGCTTGGAATGGTGAATATTGAACATTGACGCCTGCAGCAAAATTGGAAATCAATCTTCCTTCAGCAGAAGCAATTCCTAAATCCAATCCTTTCCAACCTGAATCATAATGTTCCGCAAAGCCAAATCCCATTTGTTTTTTATCAAATCCTAACCAAATTCCAACAGACAGACCGCTACCACACATTACTTCGGCAGTAATAGGGTTTTCAGGAGTTCCTACATTCATATAAAAATCATCGGCACCAAAATGGAAAAATATCGAATCTTCATTGGCAGCACCTTCATTCAAACATACAATATCATAAACTTTTCCCCAAATTTGACCTTTTCCGTCAATATATTTATCCACCCAGTTTAACTGACCGTTCAATCTCGCTTGAATCAATCCAGGATTGTCACTGTTTAGTGCAATGGCATCTCCTTTTATAAAATAACTGATTCCATCAATGCTCCATCCTTGAAACTGTGTCACGATTTGCACGTGTCCGTGTATTGTAGCCCCTTGATCGTAAGCAGTTCTAACATCGGCTTCGGCGGCCATCCCTAAAGAATAGTTAGTATTGGGTTTCATACTCGCAATCTTTCCTTCATTATCATAAGTCACTTCCATATGATAGTAAGCTTTTCCTCCAAAACCGTTAGCTTCTAAAATACCTGGAATGATTGGAATGGAAACAAATCCTTTTTGCTTGAATTCGAAGAACCAATAACTGAATTTTCCTCCGTTTTCCGATTTTTTTCCTAAAATCATTTTGGCCGACAACTCTTTTGCATCAGGCTCTTTCGCTTCATAATATCCTCCCAATTCAAAACAATCACCCCAAGTTGAATTTGAAGTCATTTTGAACCCACCTCCGAATTTTTGAGCTCCATCTTCATAATTACCATTGATTGCTTTTCCATCATCGGCGATTTCGATAGAATTATTAATGATTGAATTATTCATTATTACATCATCGTTATTAAAATCTGGTCCTTTAGCTACTCTGTCAATCCCAGCCAAACTCGCTGAAACCTGATTGAAATTAATGCCTTTAAAATCCATACTATTAAATCCTAAATCTGGTGGCACATTGGCACCATGATAGGTGAATCCCATTTCTTTATTCCCAGAACCTGCAATGTTTGGTCCTAAAACCACATTTCCAGAGAACAAAAATTGCGCATCTATTTTGACTGTATTGCGTTTGATTTTCATTTTATCAATACCATAGGCGAACTTATAATAGGTAGCCCAACGTTTTGTTCCTTCACAAGTTGATTCTGAATTGTCAGAAAAATTAGTGTTGTAAGATACTGCACCCGAGGAATCGATAAACATATCGCACATGTACATGTCATTCGTTTCAAAACCTTTGTTTGCCCCATTTTTAATAGTTAAACTTGGAGAAACCACCACGGCATTGTTTTCTAATCGTCCAGATGAGATGGTGATATAAGCATATCCACCTGCATTATCTTTAGATAAATAATATTTTTTCTGATAGTCAAAATCCAGATTTATCTCTTGAATTTTTTTGTGGTCAATATCCATTATAAGACCCGCCCAGTCGTTTAAAAAAGGAACATATACATCACCTTCTACTTTTAAGAAAGTCAATTTGTTTTTGACGATTTTAAATGACGACTTAGTCAGCTTGGTTGTAAAACCAGCTAAATCAGCACTGTTTTTTGTTTCAGTATTCGGATTACTGTTTGTAGTATATCCGTTCCCTTTGTTGTATACTTGATCGAAAGACAAGTTTAAAGTCGAACCTGTTGAAGAGCCACTTTTCTTTGGAAGGTTAATTAAGATTCCAAATTTGTTAAAATTCAATCCGTTGTTATAGGATTCAAATTTCGATTCCATTTGTCCGTTATCCGAAAGATGCACATAGGTTTCTGTAACATTAGCCCAAACCGAACCGTCTCCGTTGATTTTCCATTTTAGTGGTTTTTCAAAAGTGTAGTAAAAATTCAAATTCTTTTTATCCTTAAACGGAATAGACAATAATGTTAAATAACTATCTGATTCAGCCGAAGGTTGTGCGTCAGAAATATTTATTGTTCCACTTAAAGATGTTTCTCCTTGTAATCCTTTTATTTTAAGTTTCATATCGCCTGTATTCCCTCCGAAAATAACGTCAATCCCACCATTTGCTAGGTTTTCAACGTTTTTATCACTTTTCAAATTAACAGAGCCATCAAATTTATCTGCAAAACTCATTTTTATGGTCGATTCTGCCGATTCGAACTGGTACATATCATTGGTGTATTTTCCGTTTTTTGGAATAAACCAGTTGGTAAGCCACTTCCCAATAACTTTTCCTTCAGTGGTTCCCGAATCTTTGGTTACTTTGTACAGATTGCCTTTACTATCCATAGCACCTTCAAGTTTGGCGTATAGTTTCATACTGTTTAATGATAATTGAAACGCTCCATCGCAATCTTTTTCGGTGGTTAAATCAAATTGGTTTTTCGGAAATAATCCTTTTTTGGCATCAATATCAATCGTTCCTTCAATAGCAGCCCAAATTTGCATTTTGAGTTTAAAATTATACGCGATTGGTCTTATCTTTAAATCTTTAAAATTGAAATTTACTTCCTTACCTGCTTCCCAAAGCAACATTTTTCCTGAACCACTAAACTTATCTTGATCTTTATTAAAAATCTGATTCACTTGAACGTAATAGCCGTTGATCATAAATCCTTTGATTTTGGCTAATTCACTAGTATCTTCAATTATTTCAAATACTTCAATTTTACTACTATCAACCACTTTATTATTTTGCAAAGCCACAATACGCCAAGCTATTTTTCCAGTTCCTGTGGTCCAGGAATTAGGCATGTTAACAAATAATTCTTTAGTGTCTTTGTAAGCAAAAAAAGCAGTTTTACCGTTAAACAATTTTTCGTTTAAATTCTTCCAGTCAGTTATGGGCTTATCTTGTGAATGACTGTTGGTAAATTGCAATCTATATCCTGAAATCGCTTTCTTTTTAGAAGATTCCCATTCGTATTTAAGTCCATAACCGGCTGTGATTTTTTTTCCACCAATAGGCGAAACTAGTTTTATTCTGTCAGTTAATGGCGCATCGACTACTTCATAGATTTCAACTGCACTACTATCAATCGCTTGTTTTACATTGTTAAAACCAACAACTCTCCAAACAATTTTCCCATTTCCAGTGGTAAAAGTAGCCGGTAGCACGAGTTTTAATTTTGCTCCTGCATCTTTACTGGCATAAAAAGCATCTTTTTTAGTAAACACAACATCTGTGACCGTATTCCAGTTGGTTATCTTTTTATTTTGATTTTCACGATCCGTAAATTGCACTTGATAGTTTGCAACTTGTTTAATACTCGCTCCCCAAGAAAATTCTAAACCATAACCATTACTAATTTTCTCTCCTTTGACAGGAGAAATAAGTTTAATTCTATCTGTTAATGGTGCATTTATAACCTCGTAAGTTTCAATACGGCTACTGTCAATTGCTTTATTTGATTGGTCAAAAGCAACCACACGCCAAGCCATTTTTCCATTGTTTGCCGTAAAAGACTGCGGAAGTTTTGCTTTTGTAGTTGTATAGGCTACTTCTTTACTGGCAAAAAAAGCGTTTTTGGCTGAAAATAAGTCTTCTGGTAATGCATCCCAATTGGTTATCTTTTTATTTTGTGTTTCACTATTGGTAAATTGTACTTGGTATTTAACCGCCCACTTTTTAGTTTGTGACCACCAAAACTCTAGGCCGTAACCATTACTCATTTTTTCACCTTTAATAGGCGCCAACAAATTGACACCATAATTACCTGGCGTTAAAACAGTGTTTTGAGCGACAATAGTATTGTTCTTGTACACAAAACTACATACTTCACTATTTCCTTTATTTTGAACATTTAATGCTGCTCCGCTCGTACTTAACCTCGTATTCGTTGGCAATAAAGTGACGCGCCAAGCATATTTTTTATCTTTTTTAAGAGGTGGTTGTGCAGGACCATACACAAACGAAAAAGTATTTATGGTAGTTTCAAAAAAAGCAGGCGTTGTTGCGCTGTTCATTGCTTCATTTGGATTTCTTGTTATTGGATTTAACTCCACAATTTTTAATCGGTATTGAGAACCAGCTGGAGCTTCTGGTGAAGGCAACCATGAGAAAATTACATTTTGAATGTTTCCAGCAACAATCGTTTCATCACAAGATGGTGAGATTAATTGTGGTGGAGCAATTTGATGTATATCAAACGAATTACTACATCCCAAAGGATCTGGACTGCTTAAAGGTTGTCCTGTTACAAAATCAAGAGCCTGAATGCAGATGGTATAATTTCCTTCCGGAATTCCAGAGCCACGAAACAAATCATTTTTACTAATTCCGGTAACAATCACCGAATTTAGATCCAAATAATTCTTCAAATCGATCCCAGTCATCATTTTTTGCTGATATGCTTGCAACTGAATGGCCGTTGCTGGACGATACGAATCTGATGTAACAACCGAAATTCCGTTGTCACCAACAATACTGGCTTTTAGCCGTACCGATACATTTCTGTATGCAAGTAGTGTAAAAACTACTTTATTAGGACTGTTTACATAATCCGAAAGATAGGTCGAATAAGGCGGTAAAACCTGCGTTGTAACTGTCACATCTGTTTGTGCGAAATTAATCTGTGATAACAACAGAAAAATTACAGTAAAAATCTTAAAATTATTTTTCATACTATTCTTTTTAAAAAGTGTAGGTATATCCTAGGTCGATATTGTATTCGTTAAATGAAATTCCGGTTGGAACTTTTGCTTTATTATCCAAATAAATTCCCAGCAATGTTATGCCGTGGTGGTCATTAATTTTATATGTGTTTTGAAAGGTTACATTTATAATGTCGGCAAAATTTTCATGATTCAATTTTTGCTGCGTCCCATTGGCGGATAAAGAAGAAGTCAGCTTGTTTTTGAAAAATGGCATGCTTGCGTTAAGTCCAATTCCGTTTAATCTATTTATATTTAGGTTAGATTCAAAAATAGATAATAAATAACTCGCTCCCAGAGTTAATCCTGTTTTATTAGAAACAAATGAACTCGTATAATTCAAATTATCAACCTGATATTCAGTTGTATTGGCAGTATTGGGATTCTTGTCGGTCATCCATTGACGATTCGCCATTAACGTATGAAAATGAGTCAGTTTTTCTTTCACAAAAGTCAATCGAGGCATTACCATCATATTTTGAGAAACATACGATTGTTGCGTAGCTTGATTTGGAATTTTCAACCCTTTTCCCTGCTCACCAGAATAATTAGCATACACAGCATTAAATCCGAAAACCTTTGAAACCGCATAATCTAAACCAACATTACCAATTATTCGTTTTGTAGTATATAGTTTTTTATTGAGTAAATTGTTTCGTTGATGTCCGAAACTACTAGAAATTCTCAATTTATTTTTTAGCAGATAGGCAGAAGGTTCAATCGTAATATTCTCTACATCGGTTTGAAAATAATAAGCGCCCATACTTTGAAAATCAGGTTCAACTAGACGATACTTAGCTTTTATTTTATACTTTTTTTCTTCAAATCGAACTTCTGTCTGGTATGCATTATACATTTGAGTAGAACTATTTACTTTTAGTATCGATTTAAAGCTATTAACTGTTGAAGCATCGTCATCCGAAAGAGTCAAGGCTCGGACATCTCGGGTAAAAACAGAAGTAGCCAAATCGGCATCCCAAAACAATTTTTCGGTAAACTTTAATTTAGAAGAAAGTCCAACCACAATATTTTCCCCAGGTAAAACTTCTTCATTTTGAGGAATCGTACTCAATGAATTTTCATCGTCTTTTCCTTTCAACATAATCAAATCTACATGACTCGATTCGGTTCCATAACCCAAACGCATCGCATAACCCATTCGTTTAAAAGCAGGAGTTTGCAATTCTGGAGATGTTAAATTTTCTTCTACCGCTCTGTTTAGTTTTCCATACAATGCACCAAAACGCAATTTTCCGGGATTCAATTCCACTCCAGCGCCCAAAGCAGTTTGGCCAGACCAAGTAAAAGGCGACCATGCTAAATTCGTATATCCCAAATGTGCTTTAGCCCACTTATAAGTTGGACTAATACAAAATTGATTGAACGGCTGACGAAAAGTACGTTCCTGTTCACTTACCGTAAAAGAAAAAGGAATGTCAATACCATAAAGTTTCAACAAAGGATTTCCCGTAGCATACCATGTAAAGTCTTTTCGGCGTGGATCAATTCCTTCTACATTATAGTATGACCCAAAAACGGTAAACGTTCCTGAAAACTCGACAGGTTTTAGTTCGCTAATATTTTCTAAATCTTGTGCTTTTACTGTTTGTAAAAAAACAGAAGCCAAAATAAAAAACAATAAAAAAAATGATTTTATTCTCATTATATAAATTGATTTAAAACTAAAAAAGCCGATTAAAAGCATATAAAGCCGACGAATTGTGTTTCTTCCATAATTATCAGTATCCTAGCCTTTTTAAGGTCGACACCCTATTGCTTTTAACAAAATTTTAGTTCAAATTTGCGTATAGTTTAAGGATATAAAAAACACCGATATACAGTCAACATTTTAAATAGACGAATAACATTTGTTAGTTTAAAAAACTTACGTTTGAAAGGGAGAAAATGACTTATGGAACAGTTTAATTGTATTATAGTAGATGATGATGAAATTGACAGGCTAACTGTACAGTCTTTCGTTAAAAAATTTCCGAGACTAAAACTCTTAGGGATTTACGACTCTGCAGAAAAAGCTTTGGAAATAATTAATACAGAAAAGATAGATATTTTATTTCTGGATATTGACATGCCAACTCTTAGCGGTTTAGATTTCCGAAAAAAAGCAATGCACATTCCTGTGTGTATATTCATTACAGCTCATCCTGAACATGCAGTTGAAAGTTTTGAATTAGAAACTTTAGACTTTATCGTTAAGCCATTAAAATTGGATCGTTTTGCCCAAACTATGAGGCGAATTGAAGAATTCATGGAAATCAAACTCAAAGCAACTCTTTTTGAAGCAAGCATTGGAGGCGACACTATATATATTAAAGAAGGACATGAACAAACCAAAGTAAAGCTTCATGAAATACTATATCTGGAAGCTTTAAAAGATTATACCTTAATTATAACATCCCACAAAAGACATTGTGTTTTATCAAGCATTGGAATACTTTTAAAAGAAGCTCACTTTCAGTCTTTTGTTAGAATTCACAGAAGTTACGCCGTTCAAAAACAATTTGTAAAAAAAATAGGTTCTCAGGAAATCGAATTGAACAACAGTGTTTTAATTCCAATTGGAAGAAGCTATAAAGACAATTTGAGTTTAATTGCATGAGAAAAATCATTTTGTATTTGACGATACTGTTTCCGGTTTTGTTGTTTTCACAGCAAAATCCGAAATCCTCTGTTAAAGAATTAAGTCAACTTATCAATACATGTGACTCACTTTTAACGGCTACAAACTACAAACAGCTTATTATTGTTGCATCGCAAGGAATTAAAAAAACGAAGAGTAATTATTTTTTGTCACGCTTTCATTACTTCAAAGCTTACGGTTATGAATACAATAACAATTTATATGAAAAAGCCGTTCCGTACTATGAAAAATCTTTAGAATACGCTAAAAAAGGGAAGCATCTAAAAGAAGAAACTCTTGCTTTGATGCGGCTCAATTATCTGTATTACTCAACCAAACAGTTTGTAAAACGAGACAGCTTAATTGGTTATGTAAAGAAAGTACTCGACACCACTAAAAATATTTATACCCAAGGAATATTAAACGGAAGTCTAGGCGAATATTATTTGGACCAATCTGCTTATGAAAAATTCATTAGTTACAAAATAAAAGCGATTGATTATAGAAAACAATTTCCAAAAAACGATACAAAAAACATTGTGAACATTGGTATTTCGTACTCGCAAATTGCCAGTGCTTATATTAAAATGAAACAATTCAAAAAAGGCATCGAATACACCAATTACGCCAAGCCTTATTTAAAAGAATCTCCAGATGTAACTGCTTATTTATTCAACGATTATATCAAATGTTATGTCGAATTAAAGTCTTTAGACAGCATAAAAAAATATTACAACAGCATTTACAATCTTGTAAATAAAAATGATTCTTTGCATTTAAACGTTAGTTCTGCGAATCGATACATGGCCGAATATTTCATTGCTCGTAAAGAAATAAGCAAAGCTTCTAAATATGCTGAGAAAGCAGTTTTTTATGCTTTAAAATCAAATGATGATGAAATTTTGATGGAAGCTAATGTCTGCAAAGGAAAATTAGAATTCGAGCAAAAAAAATATACTGAAGCTATTAAAACACTAAACTTAGCGTTGAAACATGCTTATGAATTTGACAAAGAATCATTCATCATCATAAATAAAAAATTATCACAATGTTATGATGCTTTGGGAGATTGGCAAAAAGCTTACTTCTACCAAACTATTTATAGCCAACACAATGAATTGATGTTGATGGAATCTGCAAAGCAAAGTATAGCCAATGCTGAAGGAAAATATCAAAATCAGTACAAACAGGAAAAAATCAATACGCTTTCAACCGAAAACAAACTGAAAAACTTTCAGATTGAAAACACTAGAAAAAGACAAATCTATCTTGGACTAGGTTTTATATTGCTATTGATAATTGCTTCATTACTATACAAACAAAGTCAAAACAGAAGAAAAACAAACGAGAAATTACAACTTTTAAATCAAGAATTAGATCAGGCGAACAAAACCAAAGTGCGCTTTTTTAGTATTTTAAATCACGATTTAAGAAGTCCAGTATCTAATTTGATTCATTTTCTGCACCTGCAGCATGAAAGCCCGGAATTGCTAGACGAAGAAAGTAAAATCCGACTTCAAAATAAAACGCTTATTGGTGCTGAAAACTTATTATCTTCAATGGAAGATATTTTATTATGGAGTAAAGGTCAAATGGAAAATTTCGAACCACATCCAAAAAATGTGTACATAAAAACACTCTTCACTGATACTGAAAATCATTTTTCAAGCAACGAAAATATTGAAATCGTATTTGAAGATGCGGGCGACATTCAAATTTTTACGGATGAGAATTACCTAAAAACCATTATTCGAAATTTAACTGGAAATGCCATTAAAGCATTGGAAAAAACTCAAAACCCAAGGATTGTTTGGAAAGCTTGGCAAGAAGACAATCAATTATATTTATCTGTAAGTGATAATGGTTCAGGCGGAAAACAAGAACAATTCAAAGCGCTGTACGACGAAAAAGAAGTAGTAGGAATAAAAACCGGATTGGGATTACACTTGATTCGTGATTTGGCTAAAGCAATCAATTGCACCATAACCGTAACTTCTGTGGTTGACGAAGGAACAATCTTTATATTGTCTTTTTAATTCAACTTAAAATTGATCTGCAATTTTTCCAATTCATTAAGCAATTCGGTTGAGATTTTAATTTTCAACTTACGGCTATTCATCGAAATTTTATTAATTATTTTGGTCTCTTCCACTTCAGTAGGAGCTATTGTTTCTGGGTTTTCAGATTCTTGAATATCGCCATTTTCGTCTAGAACAATTTCTATATCATCGGCTTCGACAGGTGCAACTTCAATTTGTTTTTTTATTTTTTCTAATTCTAAAATATCAAAAGAAACTGTGTTATCGCCTTTGTTGGCAGCAAAAACTGCGGTTAATTTAGACACTAATTCTTCATGTAATTCTTTTATATCTAAATGAATGACTAGTTTTTTTGCAAAAATCCGTAAAACATCTTGTATTGATTCTACTTGCAAAAAGTTAATTTGCGGATCCGATTTTTTACCCGTTTCCCGATTTACCCAACCATCTTTTATATTAACCTTAATATACACAAACTGATTTTGAACTAGAAAATGTCTGAATTTTAGGTATTCTTCATTAAAAATCCTGAACTCATTACTCTCATCATAACCTTCTAAAACAAACGATGCCCAACCTTTTCCGTTTTTAGCAGTTCGGTGTTGCACATTGGTCACAATTCCTCCAAAAGAAAGATTTTTGCCCACAAATTGTTCTAAACTTTTTAGAGATTCAAGTTTGTTGTTACAAAAATATTTCATTTCGAACCTGTAATCATCTAGCGGATGACCTGAAATATAAATCCCAACTACTTCTTTTTCTTTAGCGAGTTTTTCCATCGTATTCCACTCATCACAGGGCGGAATTACGGGTTCCGAAATTTGCACATCACTCGTATCGCCAAACAAACTTACTTGCGATGAATTTTCGTTTTCTTGAAACTTAGCGCCAAATCGTATGGCTTTTTCGTAAAATGTAATTCCGTCGCCATCGGTATGAAAATATTGCGCCCGATGTGTGTTTGCAAAACAATCGAAACCACCAGCAAGAATCAGATTTTCGATGGCTTTTTTGTTGGCAGCACGTTGGTCGACACGTTTGGCTAAATCGAAAATAGATTTGTAGTTTCCTTCCTTTCTGCTTTCTACAATGGTATTTACAGCGCCCATTCCAACACCTTTTACAGCGCCTATTCCAAAACGAACGGCATAATCATCATTTACCGTAAATTTATAAAATGACTCATTTACATCTGGACCCAAAACGGCCAATCCCATGCGTTTGCATTCTTCCATAAAAAAAGAAACTTGCTTAATATCACTCATGTTATTAGACAAAACTGCAGCCATATATTCCGCTGGATAATTGGCTTTTAGATAAGCGGTTTGATAAGCAATCCAAGCATAACACGTAGAGTGCGATTTATTAAATGCGTATTCTGCAAAGGCTTCCCAGTCTTTCCAAATTTTTTCAAGTTTGTCTTCCGCATGACCTTTGGCGACAGCTTGAGAAAGGAATTTAGGCTTCATTTTATCTAACGTTGGACGGTCTTTTTTTCCCATCGCTTTACGCAAAACGTCGGCATCACCTTTGGAAAAATCGGCTAGTCTTTGTGACAAAAGCATTACTTGCTCTTGGTAAACGGTAATTCCGTAGGTGTCTTTTAGCAATTCTTCGCAAGCTTCAAGGTCATATTCTATAGGCTCTTCGCCATTTTTTCGTTTAATAAAACTCGGAATATAAGCAATAGGTCCGGGACGATATAAGGCATTCATGGCAATTAAATCATTGAAAACCGTTGGCTTCAATTCTTTCATATATTTTTGCATACCCGCACTTTCGTACTGAAAAATCCCTACTGTTTCGCCGCGTTGAAACAATTCGTAAGTCTTGACATCATCGATAGGAAATGTATCAGGATCGAGAATTTTTCCTGTTCTATATTTTACCAGTTTTACGGTATCTTTTATTAAGGTTAGGGTTTTTAGTCCCAAGAAATCCATTTTTAACAATCCTGCACTTTCAGCAACGGAGTTATCAAATTGAGTAACATATAAATCGGAATCTTTTGCGGTTGTTACAGGAACAAAATTGGTAATATCGCTTGGTGTAATAATAACTCCGCAAGCGTGAATTCCTGTGTTACGAAGATTTCCTTCTAGAATTTGTGCTTGTTGAATGG
Source organism: Flavobacterium sp. (assembly GCF_043779715.1). Classification (GTDB taxonomy): domain Bacteria; phylum Bacteroidota; class Bacteroidia; order Flavobacteriales; family Flavobacteriaceae; genus Flavobacterium. The sequence continues at coordinate 9,684 of NZ_JAYWDT010000034.1, read as the reverse complement.
TTTCGCCACTTAAATCTTCTTCCTTAGAAAGTAATATTAACTCTTTCATTCGGTCGAAATCTTCTGGACGTAGAACTTTCCGGATTTCGGATTCGGTATCGTTCATAAAACGAGCTAAATTCCATTTTCCAGGAAGCATTCCAGGTAATAATTTGGCAATTTTATCAGCTTCAAAAAGCGGCAAATCTAATACTCTGGCAGTATCACGAATGGCCGATTTTGCAGCCATTGTACCGTAAGTAATAATTTGTGCCACTTGCTTCGAGCCATATTTCTGAATCACATAATCCATGACTTTACTTCTTCCTTCATCATCAAAATCGATATCGATATCGGGAAGTGACACACGATCCGGATTTAGAAATCTTTCGAAAAGCAAATTATATAAAAGTGGATCGATATTGGTAATTCCCAAGCAATATGCCACAACTGAACCCGCTGCCGAACCACGACCTGGACCAACAGAAACGTCCATTTTTCTGGCTTCGGCAATAAAATCTTGCACGATTAAGAAATAACCTGGATAACCAGAATTTTGGATAGTTAACAATTCAAAATCTATTCGTTCTTGAATTTCCGGGGTAATTTCAGGATAACGTTTGTTTGCTCCAACCATTGTTAGGTGTCGCAAAAATGAATTTTCACCACGTTTCCCTTCATCAGTTTCATCTTCTGAAACTAGAAATTCGGTTGGAATTTCAAATTTCGGAAGTAAAACGTCTCTATAAAGTGAATAAATTTCGATTTTATCGACAATTTCTTGAATGTTGACAATAGCTTCGGGCAAATCAGAAAACAATTGTTTCATTTCTTCTTCAGATTTGAAATAATATTCCTGATTAGGCAATCCAAAACGATAACCACGACCGCGACCTATTGGTGTAGCTTGCTTCTCTCCTTCCTTTACACACAATAAAATATCGTGCGCATTGGCATCGTCTTTGGAAATATAAAATGTATTATTGGTTGCAATGAGTTTTACATCATGCTTTTTTGCAAATGAAATTAATGTTTGATTAACACGGTTTTCATCTTCTTGATTATGGCGCATCAATTCGAGATAAAAATCATCTCCAAATTGAGATTTCCACCACAACAGCGCTTCTTCGGCTTGATTTTCTCCAAGATTTAGAACTTTACTAGGAATTTCTCCATATAAGTTTCCAGACAGAATGATAATATCTTCCTTGTATTGTTCGATTACATTTCTATCGATTCTGGGCACATAATAAAACCCTTCCGTATAAGCAATAGAAGACATTTTGGCTAAATTGTGATATCCTTTTTTAGTTTTTGCCAAGAAAACTACTTGGTAACCATTGTCTTTTTTGGTTTTGTCTTTGTGGTTGTCGCAAACAAAAAACTCGCAACCCACGATAGGTTTCATTTCAACCTCGGTCGCTTCTTCTCCATTTTCTATTGCAGTAGCATTTTTGGCGGAAGCTATTTTATTTTGATTCAATACATCTCGAACAAAATGAAAAGCACCCATCAAGTTTGCATGATCAGTCATGGCAACGGCCGACATTTTATTTTTTGCAGCTGCAGCAACAAGTTTTGCTACTGAAATTGTAGATTGTAAAACCGAAAACTGCGTGTGATTGTGCAAATGCGCAAACTTTGCAGCCGCTAAATCTTGTGTGATTTCAGCTGAAATTGGCGTTTTAGTTTCAACTTTTTCAGCTTGTTGAAAACGCTTCGCTATTTCGGCAGAAGCCTCTTTAAGGTTTATGTGTTTTAAACCTATAAGTTTTATTTCTCCTTGATTTTTACTCTGAAATTCGTGAAAATAATTGGCTTCTACATCAAGTTCTTCTTTGGTAAAAACTTCTCTTTTAATTAATTCTAAAAAACAACGCGTGGTTGCTTCAACATCGGCGGTGGCATTGTGTGCTTCCGAAAATGGAACTTTAAAAAGATATTGATGAAGTTCTGTTAGTGTTGGCAATTTGAATCTTCCGCCGCGACCTCCAGGTAATTTTAATAATGATGCGGTAACTTCGGTACAAGTGTCCAGAACTGGCATTTTGACCATATCTGAACCCATATTGGCACGATGAAATTCGCAACCCATAATATTGACATCGAATCCTACATTTTGTCCAACTATAAATTTAGTTTTTGATAAAGCAATGTTGAATTTTTCTAAAACTTCTTGTAGAGAAACGCCTTGTTCCATCGCTAATTCGGTAGAAATACCATGAATGCGTTCGGCATCATAAGGAATATTAAATCCTTCTGGTTTGACTAGATAATCCTGATGCTCGATAAGATTTCCCATCTCGTCATGCAATTGCCATGCGATTTGGATACAACGCGGCCAATTGTCAGTGTCCGTTATTGGTGCTGACCAACTGCGTGGTAATCCTGTGGTTTCGGTATCGAAGATTAAATACATATTTCTTAAAGCTTTAGGCTTTAGGCAATAAGCCGTAAGCATTTTAGAGAATTACAAAAATACATTTTATGTGGTTGTTTGTCAATTTTAGTTATTAACAAACACAAAAAAACCACCTCGATTGAGATGGCTTTGATATATTTTGAAAATAAGTTAGATTAGTATCCGCCTCTGTTTCCACCACGGTCGTTAGAACCACCACCACGGCTGTTTCCACCACCACTGTAACCTCCACGAGAATCACCACCACGGCTATTTCCACCACCACCATAACCACCACCACTTGGGCGACTGTTATTGAAGCTTTTTCTTTCACCTTCTGGCTTTGGCTCTGATTTGTTTACCACAATAGCACGTCCGTCAACAGTTGCACCATTTAACTCATCAATAGCTTTTTGACCTTCTTCGTCATTTGGCATTTCAACAAAACCAAATCCTTTACTTCTTCCTGTAAATTTATCAGTAATAATTTTTACTGATTCTACAGCACCGTAAGCCTCGAAAGACTCTCTTAAATCTGCTTCCTCGATACTCCAAGGAAGACTTCCAACAAAAATGTTCATATATTATATTTATTATATTAGGACAAAGGTAAGTTATTAATATTCTAAATTACACAATGTTAAGGTTTTATTTTAAAATAACCTCTTTTTCAGCACTTTAGAAGCATCAATATTTAAAATTAATTTACTGGAATCTTATAAAAAATACCATTTTGACAGCCCACTGTTTTCTCAGTTACTGCATCATAAGCCGTAAACTTAAAATTACCAGAAATTGTGACTCCGTCATATTGGGTAATTGTAACCTCTCCATTACTGTTGACTACATTTTGCACAACAAATTTTGCATTTGCATTTCCGCTAGCAATGGTTACTAAATCACCTGCTCTATAATTATTCCCTGGCGCATTTACTAAAACACTTGTAACTACTCCGTTTGTATTTGCAACTATATCTACTTTTAATCCAGAACCCAAACCACCTGATGTAAGGACAAGACTTGAAGTCGTATAGCCTGTTCCTCCTGCCGAAAGCGCTATTTTATTTACTGATGATGAAGTTATTCCTGTAGTATAATTGAAAGCATTCAATGTATAAGAAGCAAAGTTTGAAGTATTCGTAGTTCCCAAAACTCGTGTTCCTAATGCGGTAGAATTTATATTTAATTCTACATTTCCAGCAGCAGCAATTCCTTTTATTGTTATTCCTCCCGACACACTTTTTGTAGCCGAAAAGCTGGTTGCTTTCCATACCGAACCATCTATTAATCCTTGAAATGCCGGGTTATTAAATTCGACACTTTTTTCACATGATGTAAATACAATAGCTGAAAGAAACAGGAATAAGAATTTTTTCATTTTTTTTAGTTTAAAACCTTAATTAATAGCTACAAAAATAACCGATTACAATTAAAAAACTAACAAACAGTATAAATATTTAAAGTAAAAAACAAAAAATGAACGCTTTAGCATTATGTATCAGAAAAACATGTATATTTGCACCCTTAAATAATCGAGGTCGAGTACCTCAAAATTAATCATAAGATTATGTCAGTAAAAATTAGATTACAAAGACACGGTAAAAAAGGAAAACCTTTTTACTGGGTAGTAGCTGCAGATGCACGCTCAAAAAGAGATGGTAAATACCTAGAAAAAATTGGTACTTACAACCCAAACACAAATCCCGCAACAGTAGATTTGAACCTTGACGCTGCCGTACAATGGTTGCACAATGGAGCTCAACCAACTGATACTGCTAGAGCAATTCTTTCTTACAAAGGAGCTTTACTAAAACACCACCTTGATGGAGGAGTTCGTAAAGGAGCATTAACACAAGATCAAGCTGATGCAAAATTAACTGCTTGGATTGAAGCTAAATCTGGAAAAGTTGACGCTAAAAAAGATGGTTTATCTAAAGCACAATCTGATGCTAAAGCTAAAGCGTTTAAAGCTGAAACAGTTGCAAACGAAAAACGTATCGCTGCACAAACTGAAGCTGCTAAAGCTCCAGAAGCTGTAGTTGAAGAAGAAGTTGCTACAGAAGAAGTTGTTGAAGCTGCTGCTGAAGTAGAAGAAACTCCAGCTGCTGAAGAAGCTAGCGAAGAAAAAGAAGCTTAATATTTAATTTTTGCAAGATGCGTAAAGAAGATTGTTTCTATTTAGGTAAAATTGCAAAAAAATTTAGTTTCAAAGGGGAAGTTCTTGTCTATTTAGATACGGACGAACCTGAAATGTATGAAGATTTGGAATCAGTTTTTGTTGAAGTAAACAAAAATCTGGTTCCATTTTTTATTGAAAATAGCAACCTACACAAAGCTGATTTTCTTCGTGTTCGTTTTGAAGACGTAGACAACGAAGAAGAAGCCGATGCTATTATGAATTGCGAAGTATATCTTCCGCTAAAAATGTTACCAAAACTTACAGGTAACAAATTCTATTTTCACGAAGTAATTGGTTTTGAAATTGAAGACAAACGTGTTGGTATTTTTGGAAAAATTGTTTCTATAAATGATACTACGGCACAACCACTTTTCGAAGTTCTAAACGGTGAAGTTGAAATGCTAATCCCAATGATCGATCATTTTATTGTAAAAATCGATAGAGAAAACAAAAAAGTCATCATGGATTTACCAGAAGGACTTGTCGAAATGTATCTTTAGTCAGACTTCTTAGATAACTAGATTTTTAGAAAATCCGCAATCAACATTCTAAAATCATCAATTCCATGTTTTCATTCAAACAATTTTCTGTTCAACAAGACAAAACAGCTATGAAAGTCGGAACTGACGGCGTTTCACTTGGCGCTTGGACTCCTATAAACCACAATCCAAATTCTATTTTAGATATTGGTGCTGGCACAGGAATTATTGCATTAATGCTTGCCCAACGAACTTCAGCCGAGCAAATTGATGCTTTAGAAATTGATGAAGATGCCTACGAGCAAGCCACCGATAATTTTGAAAACTCACATTGGAGCGACCGTTTGTTTTGTTACCACGCAGGTTTAGACGAATTTATCGAAGACCCAGAAGAAGAGTATGATTTGATCGTTTGCAATCCGCCATTTTACACCGAAGATTATAAAACCGATAACAAACAACGAGATCTGGCTCGTTTCTCAGATGCTATGCCATTTGAGCAACTAATCGAAGCTGCCGATTTATTACTTTCTGAAAATGGTGTTTTTTCTGTTATAATTCCATATAAAGAAGAAGAAAAATTTATTGCTTTAGCTAATGAATTTGAGTTATATCCTATAAAAATAACTCGCGTAAAAGGAACACCAACTTCTGAAACAAAACGTAGTTTATTGGCTTTTAGCCGAAACAACCAAAATAATTTTCTTGTCGATGAATTAATTATCGAAACTGCTCGACATATTTATACTGAAGAATATATTGCCTTGACAAAGGATTTTTATTTGAAGATGTAATTTTCAAATAAAAAAACCCTCACATTTCTGTAAGGGTTATTAATTGAAAAGAACTTTTTTTATACTCTTGTAAATAAGAAATTTTGCCCTCTCATTTTAATAGTAAATTCACTTTTCATTTCATTAAACTGTAGTTCTACTCCTGCTTGTTCTGATTTGAACTGATTTTCACCATTTGATTCGAATGAAAGTGGAGGACCTTGACCATCTTGTGGAGTTCCTATAAGCACTCCATTTTCATCGGTAAAAATAATTTTTATCGGAATCTGTTTACTTGAGAAAGAACCAAGATAACTAGCTAAACTCACTTCTTTTTCTAATTCACTTTTATCAACACTCCAAATATTATTTGAAGGATTTATATCTGGCATTTTATGATCAGGATCTATTGTAATTGTTGCAATTTCTTCGGTAGAATTAGTTTTAAAAGTCCAAGATGTGTTGCGTTGCCATATCTCTACTGGGAGATTCATACGACTCACGTTACCACTTTTGGTTTTAATTTCTAAAACAACTGGCATGGCCATTTTTTCTAGATTTTCAATAGAAATTAGCGCTCCATTTTTTGGATCATTTTTCAAATATTTAATTTTAGTAATTCCTTGATCTAATCTCCAATTATTAACAAACCAAGCTCTCCAAAACCAATTTAGATCTTCCCCAGAAACATTTTCTATTGTTCTAAAAAAATCATCTGGCGTAGGATGCTTAAAAGCCCAACGCTCTGTATAGATTCTAAAAGCTCTATCAAATTTTTCTTTACCTAATATTTGTTCACGCAACATTACCAATCCAATGGATGGTTTTTCATAAGCTAACAATCCCATATTTTGCTCCTTCATTCCATCAGGAGCTGTCATAATAGGTTCTAAATCTGAATTAGTTAACGTATTTGCACCTCTTTGCAAATCTCTTACTCGAGATTTGTATTCCCCATCATTAAAATCATTAGAGCTTAACGTATTGATAAAAGTATTAAAACCTTCATCCATCCAAGCAAACAAACGTTCGTTAGATCCCACAATCATAGGAAACCAAGTATGACCAAATTCATGGTCTGTCACACCCCATAAATCTTCTCCTTTTGCCTTCCAATCACAGAAAACGATTCCAGGATATTCAATTCCTCCTTCGTTACCGGCAACATTTATTGCTGCTGGATAAGGATATTCCAGCCATCGTTTAGAATAGTTTTCGATAGCTGCTTTTGTATATTCAGTAGCGCGACTCCAAGCTTCTTGCCCTGAACTTTCTGCTGGATAAGCAGCTATTGCTATTGATTTTTTACCACTTGGCAGATTGATTTTTGCAGCATCTATTACAAATGCTGAAGAAGATGCCCATGAAATATCACGAGAATTTTTAATTTTAAAATGCCAATTCAAAGTTGATTGTCCAGTTGGTCTTGAAGAACTATTTGTCACTTCTTCGGCAGAACGAATTTGAATAGTCTTATCACTTTTTGAAGCTAATATCCAACGTTTTTGCTGTTCTGTTGTATAGACTTCCGAAGGATTTATTAATTCGCCCGAACAAACTACTATATGATTAGAAGGCGCATTAATCCTAACATCAAAATCTCCATATTCTAAGTAAAACTCTCCCGCTCCTAAATATGGCAATGAATTCCAACCTTTTATATCATCATAAACACACATTCTTGGATACCATTGTCCCATGGTAAATATTTTTCCGTTTTTGGTCTCTAGAACACCCATTCTATCAGAACCAAAATCCGGAGATATAAATGAGAATTCTATTTTAAGTTTAACAGACCCTCCATTTGATTTTAATTCTTGTGGCAAGAAAACTTGCATTCTAGTGTCCGAAATTTCGAATTTAGTATCAGTTTCAATTACTTTTCCATTTTGTGTAGATACAATTTTTATTGATTTTATTTTATGGCCGCCATCAAAAACTTGTCCTTTATCTCCGTTTCGACTTCCTGTTACTGAAATTACCGATTTCCCACGAGAATCATTCTTAAATAAATTCTGATCCACATTCATCCATAAAAAAGAAATTCTGTCCGGACTATTATTTGTGTATGTAAGAATTTCTGACCCTATAATTTCATTTTTTTTCTCATTTAGAGTTGCCGTCAATTGATAATCGGCTCTGTTTTGCCAATATTTTGCACCTGGTTGCCCACTAGCAGAATGAGTATCTGTTCCGTTTTTTGAATAAAAATTAGGTGCAAAAGCCTCTTGATAATCGTATTTTGTTGACGCTTTTTTGGGTTGTTCTTGAGCTTGCACAGATGGCATTCCTATAAATAAAGTCCATAGGAAAGCTGAAACAATAAATTGTTTTTTCATGATTTGATTAATTTTGATTGATGATTGATTATTCTTTATTTAGGAATAATCCTCTAAATAAAGATTTGTAATTTATTTATCTAATTTTTTAGTCATATTGAAACCTACTAATAAAGATGATCCCGCCATAGTGAAAATGGTTGCTGGATATAATCCATTTTCATTTAATGAAGTGTAAGTAGCTAGTATCAGTGCAATAAAAGCACCTATTCCAATTCCCATTAATAAAAGTGCAAGATTTAATAATATTACTTTGTAAAACGAGACGCCACTTTGACGACTACTCATAAAAATACTAGCATCGGCTCCCTTTTCGATAAGTGCTAAACGCTCTTTGTTTCTAGTTGATAAATAAAGGTAAACAACTCCGAAAATTGCTAAAAACATACTCATTGGTACTAAAATGTCTCCATTCATGATTTGATTGATTTAAAAAATTAATAATTATTTATTATGTTCATAAGCTATGACGACAAGTGTTTCATTTTGGTTACAGAAAAAAGAAAAAATATTTTTTTTTACCATAACTTGTAACCTAATGCGATGTTTTGTCGTCTTATAATCATATGGCTATTATAGAAGACCAACATTATATCAATTTAATTTTAAATGGAAACCAGAATGCGTTTGCAACATTGGTCGACCGTTATAAAAACATGGTGTTCACATTAGCTCTCAAAATGGTAGCCCATAGAGAAGAAGCTGAAGAAATAGCTCAAGACACTTTTATTAAAATTTACAACTCATTGTCTAAATTTAAAGGAGAATCTAAATTTTCGACATGGGTGTATAAAATAACATACAATACGTGTTTGGATTATTTAAAGAAAAACAAGAAAGAAAAAAAGGTAGCCTATATTGAAGATTTTAGCGAACATCAAACCAAAGAGCTAGAGAGCATTTTAGAAACTATTGATGAAAAAGAAAGGAATCAGGTTATTCAAAATTGCTTGGAAGAATTACCCAATGATGAGGCTTTTTTATTGACATTATATTATTTTGACGACCAATCAGTAGATGAAATTTCTAAAGTCATGAATAATACAGTGAGTAACATTAAAGTAAAACTTTTTAGAACCCGAAAAAAATTGGCTTCCATTTTAAAAAGCCGATTAGAACCCGAAATACTAGATTATTATGAAAGCGAACGAAGATAAACAACTAGAAAAATTAGTTAATCACATGATGAAGGATAGTATTTTAGACACTCCTTCTGGTGATTTTATTTTCAAAGTAATGTCGCAAGTATTAGCAACTCAAAAAAGTGAAATAACTACATACAAACCATTGATTTCAAAGTCGGCTTTTATAGCTATTTTTGGTAGTCTTGCCGTTTTAATTGCCTACGTTTTATTGAATGGCAATTCTGCTTCAAATAATAGTTTTCTACATTTGAATGCTAATTTATTATCTAATTACAACCCCGTAAAAGCGTTGCGTTTTTCTAACATAACTACCTATACAGTGGTACTGACTACGATAATTCTATTTATTCAAATTTCTTTATTAAAGAAATATTTTGACAAACAACTCG
>NZ_JAYWDT010000033.1:0-4732 GCF_043779715.1 Flavobacterium sp. | reverse complement strand
TTTACAGGAATAGATGGGAATTTTAAAAACTCACAAATAGCCATTTTTAAGATAATTGTATCAATTTCGGCAATACGATCAGCTTCCCAATTGGGTGTTTTATCCGCAAATTCTTTGGCTAATTGCTGGTCATTAAGCGCTACTTTTCTAAATAAGTTTCCTACAAATTCCTTATCTTCTGTATCATTATATAATTTTGGCACAAAGAAATTACCATTTTCAGTATTTTGAATGGCTTTCAACTGTTTTAGAATCAAAGTATTCACTAACGGGATATCATCTATCCAAGTTAGTTTATGGTCTTCTAAATATTCGTATAACTTAATGTTTGGCGCGATAATTTCTGCAAAAACAGATGCAATAAACTCTCTATCTTCGTCAAAATTAGATTTTGTCGTACTCATATAACTTTCATACAAAGCGCTCTCTTTGATAGCTTGTAATAAAATTAGAATGTAATCGTCGTTAAGTTTCCAGTTGTTTATTTTCCTGTCTTCGAGTGCATTTAGTAATGATTTATTCTCAGTAAGAATAGTCAAAACTTTATTGTTTACAAACTTTAGGTTCGGATTTTTTTCTTCTTTAGTAACTAAGTGTTTGTTACGAGAAATTTCTATTAGTGTGTCTTCTTTAGATTGGATTTCTACCAATGTTGACAACATTATTAGGTACAAATCTTGTACGTTTTCGATACTTTGAAACAAGAATTTTTCTTCTTTCTCCAAATTATCTGATTGTGTTTGACGCATAGAATATAACGTCTGCATTACTTTAACTCGAATATGTCGTCTGTTTAACACTTTGTAAGAACATTTAAAAATTAGTGGAGCGAAAGAAATTCTTTCGCTCCACAAAAGTACAATTTTATTTAGATATTTTAAACATTTTAGAAAATTTGACTTCTTAGATTTCAAAAAAAACTTCCGAATCCTAATTTTCTAAGCCAGTCTAAGTTGTCTTATTTCATTTCTTTTTTTCTTAAATCGATACGATTTTGTGCAATTCTCATTGCGGCTTGGTGCGTCGTAATTTTATTTGCATCAGCATAATCGAAAATTTCCAATGTTGTATTGTATATATTTTCGGTTCTGCGCATAGATTCTGCCATGTCGTAACCTACAATTTCAGCATAAACATTAATAATTCCACCAGCATTAATCAAGAAGTCAGGCGCATAAGCAATTCCTCTTTCTTGCAATATTGCACCGTGTGTATTTTCGTTTCCTAACTGATTGTTTGCTGCTCCAGCAATAACTTTTGCTTTTATTTTATGAATTGTATCGTCGTTTATAGTCGCTCCAAGTGCACATGGTGCATAAATATCGACATCAGCTCCGTATAAATCGTCACCAGTGTAAATTTGCGCTCCATATTTATTACCTATTTCTTCTAATCTTCCTTGATTTATATCTGAAATGATAACTTTTGCACCTTCCTTTGTTAAATAATCTACAAGGGTTTCGCCTACGTGACCAATTCCTTGTACCAAAACTTTTTTACCTTCCAAAACATCTGAACCAAATTTGTATTTAGCAGCAGCTTTCATTCCCATATAAACACCGTAAGCAGTTACAGGGGATGGGTTTCCAGAACCACCTTTTTCGATAGAAACTCCAGTTACGTGAGGTGTTTGCAAACGAATTAAATCCATATCACCAGTCGTTGTGCCTACATCTTCGGCAGTAATATATTTTCCGCTTAAGGAATTTACATATTGACCAAATTTAGCAATCATTTCAGGTGTTTTATCTATTTTAGAATCACCAATAATCACTGCTTTTCCACCACCAAGATTTAATCCCGTAATAGCTGATTTGAAAGTCATACCACGTGACAAACGCAAAACATCGTTTAGAGCTTCCCATTCGTTAGCGTATTTCCACATTCTAGTACCTCCAAGTGCTGGTCCTAAAACGGTATTATGTATACCAATTATTGCTTTCAAACCAGTATCTTTGTCATTGCAAAAAACAATTTGTTCGTGGTTATCGAAAGACAATTGTCCAAAAACTGGATCAATTTTATGAAGTTCGCTAGCTTTTACAGACTCTGTAATCATAATGAATATATTTTAGATTGCAACTTTTTTAAATAGTTTGTGCAAAATTACGCATTTAATTCAAAAATTCATAAAATTAAACCTAATTGTTAATAAAATATTATTGAATTCATAATTACATAATAATCAGTAATTTAAATAATTAACTGTTTTTATTACATCAATTGGCATTTATACCTAATTATCATCATAAAATGAAAGAACTACGTTATTTAAACCCTTATTTTTTAAAATACAAGTACCATTTTTTACTAGGTATTTTAACCACAATTGCAGCTCAAATATTTTCGTTATATACTCCAGAATTAATTGGAAATTCTATTACTTCTATCGAAGAATATATAAAATCCGATGCTACAAACCCAGATTTAGTAAAAAACTTATTATTTAAAAATATTTTTTTAATATTAGCCACTACTTTTATAGCCGCTATTCTTACTTTTTTAATGCGTCAAACGCTTATTGTTATGTCTAGACATGTAGAATATGATTTAAAAAATGAGATTTTTAAGCAATACGAATACTTAACTCAAAATTTTTACAAACAAAACAGAACTGGCGATTTGATGAATCGTATTAGTGAAGATGTTGGTCGTGTAAGAATGTATGTTGGCCCAGCAGTTATGTACACCATAAATACAGTTATTAGGTTTGCTATTGTAATCTACTATATGCAACATATTTCTAGAGAGCTTACTTTATATACACTCCTCCCCTTGCCTATTCTTGCTTATTTAATTTTTAAATTAAGCACAGAGATTAACAAGCGAAGTACTATTTTTCAGCAAAATCTTTCAATATTATCTAGTTTTTCTCAAGAAATTTTTTCAGGAATTAGAGTCATAAAAGCCTATAGTACAGAAGATCAAAAACAGGAGGAATTTGAGACGCTTTCGTCAGAAAGCAATGAAAAAAGTATGAAACTAGCCAAAATACAAGCGCTATTTGGTCCGTTGATGCTGTTTTTAATAGGAACAAGTAATTTATTAGTTATTTTTCTTGGAGGAATGATGTATATAAACGGAAGTATCAAAGATATTGGAGATATTGCAAAGTTTATTTTATATGTAAATATGCTCGTTTGGCCAGTCGCTTCTATTGGTTGGGTTTCGTCGTTGGTACAAGAAGCAGAAGCTTCTCAGGAACGTATTAACGAGTTTTTGAAAATTGAGCCAGAGATTAAAAACAACAATTTGACTCCCATGACTTTTAGCGGAAATATCAAATTTGATAATGTGTCACTCATTTATGAAGATACAAATATTAAAGCTTTAGATAACGTTAGCTTTTCTGTAAATAAAGGAGAAACTTTAGCTATTATAGGACGAACTGGCTCTGGAAAATCGACAATTTTATCATTAATAAGTAGGCTATATGATCCCACCTCTGGTAATATTACTGTAGATGGTGTGCAACTTTCCAAAGCAAACTTAAAGGATTTGCGCAACAGTATTGGGGTTGTGCCACAAGATGCGTTTTTGTTTTCGGATACTATAAAAAATAATATCAAGTTTGGTAAAGAAAATACCACCGACGAAGAAGTGGTTGCTGCGGCAAAAAATGCTGTGGTTCATGATAATATTATCAATTTCAAAAATCAGTACGAAACCATACTCGGTGAGCGAGGAATTACACTTTCTGGTGGACAAAAACAACGAGTTTCTATTGCACGAGCTATTATTAGTAGTCCTGATATATTACTGTTAGATGATTGTTTATCTGCTGTAGATACCGAAACCGAAGAAACAATTTTGAATAATCTTGAAGTCATCTGCAAGGACAAAACAACAATAATTGTGAGTCATAGAGTTTCGTCGGCAAAAAATGCGGATAAAATTATTATTATTGATGGTGGAAAAATTGTACAAGAAGGTACTCATAATCAATTAGTAAACCAAGAAGGTTATTACAAAGCTTTGTATTTGAAACAAATTGCTGAAAAAGAAATGTTATAATTGTTGTTTTGTTCTGATTTTTTTTTCACTTTTGACGAAACAAAACAACCAAATACCGATAGAATGAATAGGAATGAAAATGATATGTTAGAAAAGGAAGAGATTTTTTCTAAAGTATTAAGAGCCGGAAGAAGAACTTATTTTTTTGACGTTCGCTCTACAAAAGCTGATGATTACTACATTACCATAACCGAAAGCAAGAAGTTTACCGAAGAAGATGGTTCTTTTCACTTCAAAAAGCATAAAATTTATTTATACAAAGAAGATTTTACCGCTTTTGCTGAAATTCTTGAAGAAATGACTTCTTATGTATTAAACAACAAAGGTGAAGAAGTAATATCTGAAAGACATCAAAAAGATTTTAAAAAAGAATTCATTTCAGATAAATCATCTGATGAAATACCATCTACAGAAAATTTTACTGATATAGATTTTGATGATATTTAATTTTTAGGCAATAGCCAAAAGTAATAAGTCTGAAATCGTAAGGTTTTGGACTTATTTTTATCCAATTCTCAAGCCATTCTCGACTTTAATATCGGAAGAAAGTAAAACAATATCGTTTTCATTTTCTATCGATCCGAGAACCAAACACTCGCTCATAAACTTACCTATTTGCTTTGCAGGAAAATTCATTACTGCTACAATTTGCTTGTTTAGTAAATCATCTTTCGTATAACGCTTTGTAATTTGTGCCGATGTTTTTTTTATACCAATT
>NZ_JAYWDT010000032.1:0-10698 GCF_043779715.1 Flavobacterium sp. | reverse complement strand
CTACCTTCAAATGTAATAGAGAAAGTACTCAACTCGTCTCCTGCTCCTTGATCTAAAGGTAAGTCTGTAATTATTGCAGAACCATAATAAATGATTCCCGTAACTCCTGTTACTAATTTCCAAGTAACCAAAACTTTGGCTACCATTTTAGTAAATAAATAATCATGTGAAGCCTTTGTAATTTCACCACCTACAGACGTAGTGTCAATATATTCGCCTTCTGCGTCTAGGGTATAAGTAAAAATACCAGCTTGCTTGATTGTAACCCCAGGGTCGCACTTTGTATTAGACTCAATAACAGAAACAGAAGGACTGAAAATGTTGCTTGTAAGACATGCAATAGGACGGTATATTAAGCCGTCATGCACGTATAAAATTCCTAATTCTCCTTTAATTGGTGTTGACATAATATTTTATATTAGTGTTAAATTTAATCTTAAAAGTGAACGAAATATAATTTCCGTATCGGTAATTGTTTCTAATTGATTTTCAAAGGTAATGTTTTGCGTTAAGTTTGTAAATCCTGTTACTGTAATTTTTGGATTTAGCAAAGTATAAATAGCTTGTTCAATATCATTTAATAATAACCTACTTCCTGTATTGCCACTCGATGTTGATTTTGTATAAATCTCAATTAATAACGATGTTTCCCAACGATAACCACATTTAGTACTCTTTTCAATTTCTTTAGTTTGAGCAGTTAATAAAACATACTCTAAAGGCGCATTCGTAGCCCTGCTATCGAATGATTTTATAACCTTAGTCGATACAACGATGTTGTTAATTAAGTCGTGTACGGCTTTGCGAATGTGTTTATCTGGATTTGTTGTTACCATTCTTCAAATATACTAAATTTTCTTATTCATTTTACTTAATAATTTTTCTAAGTTTTTAACGTAATCTTTTTTACCCTTAATCCAAGAAGGATATAAAAAAGGTTGTGGATTGACCCCTGCACCTAATATCTTTGCAAATATAGGATATGCTGCTTCTTCTGGTATTCCTTTGGCTCTACACCAAACCTTTATAGCCTCTAATCCTTGTTGAAACGTTCCTTGTTTTGCGCCTTTGAAAGACTTTGCCATTTCTTGAAATTCTGCAGGAACATTTACTTTAGAACCCGTACCAAATTCCATATAAGCACCGTATAACTCATTTACGGTTACTTTTCTTTGTAATGGCTTAGGTTTTGAGTGCGAAATACTTTGAGCCAATTTACCGAAATTCTTAGGTGCTAATTTCTTTGCGTCGCCTTCAATCTGAAACGCTATAGCTTCGGTTTCTGCATCAATAATCTTTTCAGCATCCTTGCCAAACTTTCGCAGTTCAGAAATAACCTTGCTCGTTCCTTTAACCGATGCCATTGGCTGTTATATTAGTTTCTCTAAACAATTCATCATTATATCGAATGTCATTTACAACATACTTTTTTAATCGGTACATTATAAATAAATTATCGATATTACTTGGAGTTATCTTTGTGGTTGACCGTATCTTGAACGAATAGTTATTTTTGATGTCACTTGCTCCGACTTGTGTATCTCTAAAAGCTGAATTTTGCTTAACTTCCGACCAAAAAGAGCCTATCAATACATCAACAGGAATAGTTCCCCCAAACCCGTCTGAAGTAGATGTTGTTTGATAGATTTGTATTTTCTTATCGTATTGTCTGGATATCATATAAACCTTCTATTAATATCAATTACTTGCATTACACTTTCTGGAATAAGCGTACTGTTTACTTGCTTTTCACTTTCGTAATACCAAACCTTAATCATTTGTAAAGCCGCTTGTATTAATTCGTCTGTCACGGTATTCGCTGCATATCCCACATTTAAAGTAACTGTTTTTACATCTGGATAAATTGTAAACAACGAAAAATCAACTTTAAAAGGCGCGGGATTTGTCACTATTGAGTTAATAGGGTAATCGTACACTTTCACCTGACAACTACCTGTATACACTCTTTGCTGAATATACAGAATATGATTAGTGCGTTTTTCAATAAATCGTAAAGCGCCATTAATCATAGAAGTAATTAAAGCATCATCATCAGTCAAATCTTCATCAACTTTTAAATAATTCTTTGCGGTTTCAAGTGTTATAACATCAATGTAAGCCATTATTTTTTATTTAAAAGTTTTATAAACATACATATACCAACAATAGTATTTATAATCATCAAGTAAAAAAACGGATCTATAAAACAGTCTGGATATCTCATTATTTTTTAATTTTTAATATGAAATAACTGCTACCGTTACAGTTGTTACTGCGCTATATGTAACATTTGCGATACCAAAAGAATCGTCAAAACGTACAGCATCAAACAACCCTATTATTTTTTCACTAGCGGCAGGAACACTCACAACTACGTCTACATCCGTACCGTAATTAGAAAGTACTTTGCTGTCAATCGTAACCGTTATTGGTGAAGCGCCTCCGTTTTTTACGTGCAAAAATGTTTTTCCATTATTTACAAAAGTATCGCCCGCAACTGCTGCTACATTGTAAGTAGGCGTTATTCCTGTTAATGCAATTTTTTGAACTGTTAACTGTGCCATATTAATTATTTTTTAGATTTAATTTTTGTTTCATTCCACTCTGCAAGTCCTTTCTTGACAGCTCGCTCGTTTCTTTTTTGTCCTAAATCGTGAATACTACCTATCGGTAAATTGCACTTTTTTATGATTTTAATTTCCATGTTGTAAATATAATAAAAAAAACCCTCTCAATTACGAGAGGGTTAAAAAACCAAAAAAAATTAAAAAACTATACTACGTTGCCGAAATCTCCTAATATAAACGCATTTGGTCTATCGATACCTAGAACCACTCTCTGCTCTATTCTAGCGGTTATCAAGTTTTTAGTAACGTTATCAGCATCTTGTTCAAAGAACTCAACTGCTAAACCGTCAACTGCTATTTTTTTCGCATAAGCCCAATCACCCATCAAGTACTTGTCAACTGGTACCCAAGAAGCTTTGTAAACAGGAACCCCATTTATTGCTAATTTACCGTTTACAAAAGTAACTATGCCTGGCAAAGAATAATCGTTTGGTTTAGTGATTGCGATGTTAGCCCAATCTTTAGGGTTCAACACAATTCCAGTAACATCATAATCAATTGCTTCTAAGCTTCCCATGTCATCCACCAACTGCTCTACGTCAACTGTTTTTGCAGTAGTCGAAGCTGTTGCGGCAGCAGCTAACGCAGTATAAAACTGTAAATTTTCAGCTTTAAAATAATCTCTTCTCAATGCCATTGGAAGAAAAGACTGCAAGAATGGTAAATCTTGTGCCATTTGTTTGCTGTATCTCGTAAATCCAGATAAGTAAGCGGCATTAAAAGTAACCGCCGTAAGATCGTAATCTTGCTGTGATTTACTTGCTCCCTCAGTTTGAGTAGAGATAGAACCCTCAGCTCCTGTTTCACGGTAAATTACATAAATACCAGTAGCACTATTTACTGTAGGTACTAAGTCAGTAAAGTTAATTTTTTGACTTGGAACAATTGAAACGCCATCTTGAACAGTTGCTACTGCTGAACCTGTAAGGTTTGTAGCTATAGTCATATTTCCAACTGCTTTAATTTCTAAAGAAGTACTTTTACCTTTAGTAACTTTTGATACTGAATCAAAATTATCTTTCAAAGCGTTTTGCATTACTGCATCGTAGCTTTTTACATTTGCTGCTGTACCTTTTTCTTGAAGTTTCAAATCAAGTTTATCAGCGTGTGCTTGCAAAGCGTCAAGTTTACCTTGTAACTCTTCTTTTACTGATTTCAATTCAATTGCGTTAGCAGATTTGAATTCTGTATTTACTTTCGCTTCGAACGCATCGATTTGCGATTTAACCTCTAAGGCTGTTTTTGTTTCTAAGCCTGTTTTGATGTTAGCCAATTCGGCTTTTAATAATTCGTCCATTATTTTAATTTTAATGATTGTGAAAATGATTTTAACGTGTCTAAAATAATCGGCTTGTCATTCAAAGTGTCATCTTTTGACGGCTCGTTAGAAAGTGATTTTAATATTGTTTCGAACTGTCTTAAACGTTCGTCTGAATAGTCTAAATTGTATGCTTTTTGTACTAATTCCATTATTCCGTAATGAGATTGCACTCCTTTTATTCCTTGTACCGTACTTAATTCATTTGCCCCCCAAGAGGATAAAAAAGAATACTCCATTAACTTATATTCAGTAATAATTGACTTATTCTTTTGATCTCTTTGCAACACTTGGTAACCTATACTTAACTCTGCATTTAGGTTATTCTCATGCATTAATTTTACATCAGTAAACATATCTTTACCTAATGGTTTGTTCATGTTAAACTGAGTTGTAGTTAGCAATCCGTAACTATTTTTAGCATCAATAACCAAGGGCACCCCAACCATCATAGTAGGGTTATGGTCTTTCAATACCCTAATACGTTTAAAATTTTCACCTACCGTTTTATCAAATGAACCATAAGCGGAAATGTCACCGTCTGAATCCTTATTGTTATAAGCATTAGCATAAGCAACAATAACGCCTTTAGCATCGTCTAACTCTTTTAAATCGTATGATAATTGTTTGAAATCCATCTACTTAATTTTTAACTATTAACATTCCATCGGCATCACGCTTAGGAATAAATGCAATTGTACATCTGCAATTAATTACATTACCAGGACTTGCTTTTATATCGCCTGGATACTGTATATTTTGACCTCCTACAAAAAAAGGCTTTTCTAAATCCTGTTTAACACCATTCATATCTAAATGATCGAAAGGCGTTATTCGTGTTCTATTATCTTGTACACTAATCCACATCTTTTGCATTACCAAATCGCTTTCTTCTGCTGCTTTCATAGCTGCTAAATTACTTGCGCTTGTAGTTTCAGTTCTTGCAATTCTTAACGCTTGCCATTTATAGAAGCTTTGCGATTTACTTATTAATGAATAAATAGCATTTTGTAAATCTACAATAGTTGCATTATCTCCTAAACTATCTTTAATAGTTTTAATAATGTCACTTGCTAACGTATCTCGTACACTTGTAATCTTCACACCTCCATCTGTAGACAAAAATAGTAAAATTTCTCTTAACAATAACTCATTAAACAAAACATTTGCTTTTTTTACCTTTTCAATCTCTTTATTAATTCTATTACCGTGAGTAATTCCTATTGTTTCGTATAATTCACGGTACATGGAATATATTTGTTCTTTAGTTATATTTGATTTAATCGTTGCTTCATAAGTGTTCAATGAAACGTTTGAAAACGGAATACCTAGCAATATCTTTGCGACATGCTTCTGTACGATTCTATACGCTTTTCGTTCGTAGATTTTATGTAGTTTTTGGTAGTCCATTATTTAATATATCTCCGTAACGGTACAGTTATGATACATTTTATCTATCTTTTGTATCCCATTTTTATCAAAATACCCGTAATTAATAAAAGGTATCTTAAACCCATAAGATTCTTTTATATGATGTATTCTGTGAAATCCAGTAGCGTATTGAAAAATTCTTTTTAATAGTCTCATATTTATAGTTTATTTGCATCATTCATTACTCCCTCGCTTACGTCGTCAATTCTTTGAACATTATTAGGCATCCAAACAACATCCATTCCGTCATCTTCTAAAGTCTCATAACCAAACACTGTTCTTTTTTCATTAGGCGTAACGGGTATTAAATTCAATGCCTCGGCTTGTATTTTCATATCAACCTGCATTTCTGGTAATTCTGTTACGTCCCATTCAACAATAGATTTTTCATACCCTTTGAAACGTGGTATAAAATCTTTATTCAAAGCGTCTTGTAATAATACTAAATCAGGCTTAATATCGTCGGTAATCAGTTGTTTTCTTGCGTCTGCAGTATCGTTATTACTTAACGCTCCAGTATTATCTTCATTCAATAACTTACTAGGGAAATTCAATACGTTGCATATTGTTTTTCTATCCCAATTTAAGTAGTCAAACGGTTTTAATTCGTCTGTAGTCAATGATATTCTTTGAAATCCTACCTCGCCAGAAGCCCCTGCAATCTTTGCCAAACGTTCTGGACTCGCATCCATTTCAATAAGTTTTTCTTTCATTGATGCTGCTTGCTCGTTAGTCCAAGGAGTGCCCTTTCCATAAACAAAACCAAAAGCTCCAGCAGATTGCAATGTTTTTATATTTGTGTCAATTGCAGAGTTTTGGCTGTTTATATTTCTTAATGCTGAACGTAAAGGACTCATGCCGTACAAGTGAGAACCTTGTAAATCAAAGTTAGGGTTTGAATACTTAACGTGAATAATATCTTTAGCCATAAATTTTATTGACTGATTCCCTTCAATCAATAAATAATGATCTATAGGTTTTTCAGTAGTCAACATTCCTGCATTAGGCTTTAATACAATTTGCATTAAGTGAGCAGGTAACGCATAAACCATCATTGGCACATTAGCATTTAATCCATCTTCTGGAGACATTATGTATAAATAATAGTTTCCTGTAATCTTCATATAGGTTTTAAATAATCCGAAAATATCTGCCCATGTTTGAGTAGGGTTTGGTTGTTCTAATGGAAATGATTTTTCTTTATCCGAGTATGCTTTATTCTCTAGCGCACGTTTTTTTACTAACTGCAACAACGACAAATTTCCTTTAGTCGATAATTCCAAAGACTGTAATTTCCTATAATCGTTATCGCTTTCAATTTCCTTAATGCAGTACGGAACTGATACTGTTTTAACTGTTTGTTTATTTATAATAGCATAAACATCAGGATTTGTATTATATCCTTTTTCTAAATAAGTTTTGTTATGTGAGTCGTAATTTGTAAATCCACCTCCTAACCACTGAAAAAAAGCATTGTTAAATACGTTTTTTATATCTGTCTTTCCGAAAAGTCTCTGAATAATGTTTGCCATACGTCAAAAATAATAAAAATAATGTTAGAAAAAGAAAAAATTACTACCTATTAAATTTCGCTCTATACCGTAACATGTCAAATCTATATGTTCATCGTGCTTTCCATTAGGAAATATTGCTATTTGATGTAAGAATGCTTCATTCCACGATCCCTTAACTAATATCACCCGTCCGCCCTCGATAAAGTGAGAACACGCCCTGGCATTCTCTATTTTAGAAGTATTTACAAAGGTACTCTTTATTTCTGCAATACTTATATTTGTTTGTTGCCTTACTATCTGAACTAATGATTTACCACTAGCTTTTGGCTCTACTAAAGATAAATTAACCTTAACGCCACTTACTGCTATATGATTTGGTAAAAACTTCAATAACTCTGGCATTTCTAAATATTTATCGATACTTGAAAGTATAACATAATCGTTATTCCATTTTGCACCAATTTGAAAGCCGCTAGGGTCGTTTTTGGTGTCTTTTGTATACGCGCCATCAATAAACAACTCCCAATTCAAAGAGTCTAAAGGCACTTCTGATTTGTCAACTATTTTAAACCAATCCTTTCTCCATTCCCCACCCTCAGCAGGTGAAGGAGTTTGCATATATTGACCAGCAAAGTTATAACGGTTTGCTTGTCTGATTTGTTCTAATTCATTGAAATTATGCTTTTCTTCCCATAAAGGTTTGTTTCCTTCGTCTAATGCAGGTAAACATAAATGTTCCCATTCTTCACCAGATCCACCATTTAAAAGAAAGCCGCTTAAATCTTCTTCATGTAATCTTTGCATAATTACAATTATAGGAGTTTCCCTGTCGTTTACACGGCTTCTTATCGTAGAGTTGTACCTTTCGTTAACCGCATTCCTTTTAGCGTCTGAATTGGCATCGTCAGGCTTTAATGGATCATCAATAATAATTGCTCCTGCAAACATTGTACTTTCAGCAACTCCTGCTCCAAATCCCGTAATAGCTCCACCCGAAGCAGTAGCGTAAACTCCTCCGCCTTGCTCATTAAACCACTTCTTTTTCCCTTGAGCATCTTTCTTTAATTTCATACCCCATAGTTCTTGAAATGATTCGCTTTCAATGTATTCCTTTGTTTGGCTGGAATTGTCTAACGCTAAATCGTCAGAATAAGAAAGGTGAATGAATTTAGCTTGTGAGTTTTTAGCTAAACACCAAGAAATAAAACATTTTACAGCTAGTTCGGTTTTTCCATAACGTGGAGGAATATTAATAATACCTCTTTTAATTTCACCACTAAATACTTTAGTAAGAAACTCAGATATTAAAACAAAATGAGGCGCAACTATAAAATTGCGCCTGTGGTTTTCTTTGTAAATATAACGAGTGAAAAATAATAAATCATTCTCGCATTTTACTTTTATAACTTTTTGTTCGTTAGTAAGTAGATTCGAGGCTATCATTTATTTTTTTTATTTCATCTGGCATTAAAGGACTGACTGTAATATTTGTTTGCTTCTGTCCATTGTCTTTTTCATAAGCGCCTAAATGCTTCATAAACTTTTCAATAACATCAAGTTTATTAAGTGTTTTTACTTCTTTTGTTTCTCCTATTATTTCTTTACCCCCATACAAATGGTCTGTTTTTAATGACGAAATCATTTGTCTGTGCGATTTTGGAATGTCGTGTATAGACTTTAGGTTGTCATTTTCGTCGTAAAGCTCTGATATATCGAACCTTATCATATCAGCAAGAACGCTTAAAACATCGTCAATTTTAACTTTGTTTCGTTCCCTTATTTCATTTTGAAGTTCTTCAATTCTTAGGGACACATTAGGGTTTTTAAACGCTTCGTTACCAGCTACAGCAACGCTATTAGAGTTCATAGAATCAGCATCATAAGCATGTCTATAGGCTTTGCTTTTGTCCCCTAATTCTATATATGCTTGGCAGAACGCCTCTTGTTTTTCAGTAAGTGCCATTATATTTAATTTACACAAATATACAAAAAAACCCTTAATAATAGATTAAGGGTAAAAGTTAGTTATTTCAATAAATATTTAATAGGTTTCGTATCTATATGCTCTTTAGCCAATTTCTTAGCTTCAACTTTCAATCTCGCTTCCATTTCGAAGATTGTTTCGTGGTTTATTATTCTATTACTCATAATTAAATTATTTTACAATTAAGTTTTTCTTCTGCTTCTTTTTTTGTGAGTGTTGGAATTATTGTTGCCCATTTGCCGTTACAAAATAATGCTGTTTTTGAATTATTATCATTTAAAACAAATAGCGTTTTATATGAAAAATCAAACTTATCTAATCTTTCTATAGTAGCTTGTATTTTACTCCATTCATCAAAAATATACTGTCCTATTTTATAATTCTTCACAGCTTCATTTTTCAAGGCTTCAAATACTTCTTGTTCTGTGGCTTCTGTGACCTCGTCTGTATTTCTTTCTATAACTTTTTTAAGGTTTTTAAAAGTAGTTGTCCAAGTGCCGTAATATCCAAATCCAAAGTGATTTTCATTATTGTCAAAAAATATAATTGCAAATTCATTAGATTTAAATTGACCGTTTTTATCAATTACTTTATACCACCTCCCAACTTCCAATTTCACTTCAAACACATCTGGAAATTCATCTTTCATTTGATACTTTTCTATAATATCTTTTGTGATTGTGTAGGTTGGTTGTTTGTGAGTTAATATTTTGGAATAGCCTTTTTTACAATTCCAAATCTCTACGCTTCCACATCCTTTTGCTGATTCTTTAGTTCTTATCCAATATTCATTATTCCATAAATTTATTTCTTCTGTAACATTTTTCGAAATATCTTCTGAAACTTTTTCTGACAAACACTCAACTGTCTCGACATTCTTAAAATACTCTTTTACTTCTTCTAGTGTTGGTATATTACCCATAATGTAAAAATTAAAATTATTATTGTTATTGTGTAAATGAATGTTTTGAAAATCATATTTACTCTTTCGTCGTCTAGGTTCATGATTTTAGTTTTTTAAGTTTCCAGATTCCTACAGAAGAATATTCTACTGATTTACTTGTTCGTCCGTGCAATTCAATTGTATTATCGTGATGCCAATTAAATAGTATAAAGCATGTAGCACCCTTCCAAATATGATTCTTAATTGTATATCCTGGTTTCATTATCTAGGTTGTGTTAAGTTACGTAAATCTTTTACCGTCATTCCTAAGTGTCGCATTCCTTGTGTATTTATACATTCTATTTCGTTTATCTCTTTTTTGAGAGTCAGCAAACAACGGAAATACTTTTCTATCTTCGGGTTGTTAGTCATACTATAGTGGTTCATGTTATTGGCAGCTATTAGTGTTTCTCTGCGTTTTCTTAATGTAGATAGTCTTGTCATAGTTCTCGTTGTTTTAACATTGCGTCGGCAATATAGAATATTTGCGAAGCGTCATTTTCTGAAAAATTACCGTTATTAGCACTTATAAAATATTGCATAGCTTTAGCTGCAAAATAATCTCTTAATGTCATTCCTGATTCTAATTGCCAAGGATTTTGATTTGAACAACTTTGCTCCGCTCCTCTCATTGGGTCTGGATAAACACTAGGATTCTCTGGTTTTTTATTTTCTTCCATAATTTCTATTTGTTTTGTTTGACAAATGTAAACGTAATTATTTACATAGCGTTAATTATTTTTATAAAAGTTTCTAAATTATTCTTTTTATATTTTAAAACATAGTCTTTACGAACAAATACATCATCTTTATCAAAGTATTTATATTCGTATCCGTTAAATTTCATGCCTCCAAAATGTATAGCAAATGAGATATAAGGT
>NZ_JAYWDT010000031.1:0-10701 GCF_043779715.1 Flavobacterium sp. | reverse complement strand
TTGAAATTTTTTTATTGATTTTTGAAATAACTATTGATTAGCCGTTAATTCTAAAAATTGTTCTTCTAAACTAACTTTTCGTTTTACAAGGTGTTCTAAACTAATATTATTTTCGAATAAATATTTGTTCAAATCTGCGGGTTCTATATTCCCTTTCAAGTAAACCAAAACTTTCCCTTCTTCTTCAACTATTTTTTCTACTGCTTGATGATTTGCTAAAACTGATTTTAAAATTTGATGATTGTCAGATTTCAATTCAAAAAAACCTTCGTTGCTTGTCATTCCGTCTACAGTTCCTGAATATAACATTTCGCCTTTACGCAAAACTAAAACGTGTGTACATACTTTTTCTACTTCATCAAGCAAATGCGAAGCCAATAAAATGGTTGTTCCTTGCGAAGCGATGTGTCTAATAATATCCCGGATTTGATGTATTCCCTGAGGATCTAAACCATTTGTAGGTTCATCAAGAATTAGAATTTCAGGATCGTTAAGTAGGGCAGAAGCAATAGCTAAACGTTGTTTCATTCCTAAAGAAAAGGTACTAAATTTACTATCTTTTCTTTCCATTAATCCTACTAATTCTAGCTTTTCTTGAACTTTAGTATAATTAATGTTTTTAATTTTGCAAACCAATTCTAAATTTTCTTTCGCCGTCATATATGGGTAAAAGTTGGGGCGCTCGATAATGGCTCCCACTTTTTTTAGTGCTTCATGTGTTTGCATTTTTCCACCAAACCAGCTGTATGTTCCCGAAGTTTTGTTTACAACATTTAGGACAATTCCCAAAGTGGTCGATTTTCCCGAACCATTTGGCCCTAGAATCCCGTAAACATTACCTTTATGAATTTCGAGCGAAAGGTTTTTTACAGCATGAACATATTTGTTATAAATTTTGTTGAGGTTGGTAATTGTAAGTATGGTTTCCAAAACTGTTTGTTTTTTGATTGATAGTAGTAAGACGAAAGACTTAGTAATTTGTTACAAACTATAAAAGAAACAAGTATTCGGTTAGAAAGGCAACTTTGTTTTATTAGCTAATTTAACAGTGTCATTTAATGTTTTTTCGACCGACTCGAAATCAAAATCATCATCATTGTCCTTTACAGATGGAAGAATTTCTTTGACAATAATTTTAATGTTTGTAACGTTATTTTTGGGTTTAGTGGTTTTAATAGTTTTAATAGTTTTTTTCCTCTGTTCAGTGATAGGTTTGTTGTTGCCTAAAATTGGACTTTTTGTGATTTTTGTGTAAAATTCTTTATCAACATCTATCATAAAACCAACTGAAAATAAATAGGATTTATCTCCTAAAGATTCAATTTTTAATTCGCTTTGAGTGGTACTATTGTTTATAATTTGATTATTCTGATTATCCAGAGAAATTAGCAAAGCATCAAATCCTAACGTGTTTAATGAAGCTGGATTTCTGTCTAGAAATTGCTCATTTTCGATTGTTATTTGACTATTAAATAAGTTTTGGCTATTTCTGTTCTTAGAAGAAAGAGGGAAATAAGTATTGCTAGAAGTGTTTTTTATACTTACTTTATCACCATCAATATTTGCATCACCTTCTAAAGCTGCAAGGGAGATTTTGGAGTTAAAAATTCCTGTTTTTGGCGTTTGAAAATCGGTTAGTTTTATTTCTATTGGCATATCATATACAGAAGCAAAACCATCGTATAAAGTAATATATCTCTCATTTGCTTTGTCGTCTTTGTATACAAAATATAAAATCCAACCACCAGAAACTCCGCCTTCTATATAACCTTCGGTCGATCTGATATTTGCCACTGTATATTCGCCATAAGGATTAGACTTTACCATTTTTGTCAAATCATAAAAACAAACGTAAGGCATGTTATTATTATATTTCTCGTTGTTAAACCCATCAAAAATTATTTGACCCGTTATATCTGAGTAGTCTTTTTGTGAAGGAATTTTTATCTTTATTTCATTAAAATTTGATTTTCTATCTCCTTCATGACTATAAAAACCATTATCCTTAAAGCTTAAAGGATAATTATAGGTTGCGCTCCAATATAAACCAGCAAAAACAATCTCTTTTGTGTTTTCTGTTGGTTTAAAGATGGCACTACTAGAAGAAAATGTCGATTTGTCGTTATCTATATCAATGTAAGACATATTTAAATCATCGTTTCTCTCAGAATTCTCACCTTGTTTGTTGTAAGCTTCATCTGTTTTTTTACCATTATTCTGGTTTACAATATTATTTGCAATAAATGTTAAATCTCCTCGTAAATAATCTTTGAAACGTATAGAAAATGGAACCTCTTCCTGCGAAAAAACAAGGTTTGATAAAAATAAAATAGTAAAAAGCAGTTTTATTTTCATTTATTAAATATGAAATTTTTTGTGAAATAAAGTTTAAATTTAACACAATTTTTTTTAAAATAAATAAAAATGCTCAATTATTTTACTAATTGAGCATCTTGATATTTATTTTCGAAATCTAAATTAAGATTTTTGTTCTTTATTAAAGTAAACCAAATAATAATACATTTGTTTTTCTTCGTCCCAGCCTTTTTCTACAAATTTTTCGGCACTTTCGGGGTTTATAAAATCTAGTTTTATTTGAATATTTGTATCCAAATTGATTACATTTTTCATAGTTCTTCTTGCGTCCGAAACTGCAGCGTTTGCAATAGGAAAACTAGTTAAATCTTCGATGCTATATTTTTCACCTTTGTCTACTTTATAGCTTTTAAATTCCGAAATTAAATCTGGATTGTCGATTACTTCGTTTAGAAATAACGATTCTTCGAACTGATCATTCTTAGCAAAATGATTTACTGCTCGGTTCATAAACATCACTTCTTCTTTTTTGTCTTCGGCAGGAAAAACCACTTCTTTTGCAAAGTTTTGACAAAATTTCAAATATTTTTTAGTCTTAAAATTTTCGTCCTGAAAAGCATCTACCGAAAGGAAATGTTCTAACCAATAACGTGCATCATAACGGTTACTGTCTACAGTAAGAATCTTGTAACCTTCTTCTTTTTTGTAATTAAAAATCAAACAACCTTTGTCAAGTTTGTTCAAATTAATTCCTTGTTGCAAAATCATTTCTAGGGTTGTTCCTTTCTCTTCAAACTGAAGGAAATCGGCTTTAAGCTCACTTTTGAAAACGCCAATAGCATCAACCACATTATTATCAATAGAAATATTGGTTAAGTGTGTTACATAAACTTCTCCGTTTTTTATATGTGGATGGTTTGATTGCTCGAAAAGGTGTTTGGTGATTTTTTTTGAAATTTCATGAGTTTTACTTGGGTTTTCAAAAATTTCGGTGGCGAATTTGAACATTTCGTTATATTCTAAATCTACTTCGTGAGCAAACTGAAAATAGTTTTCTTCCTTATCACGAAACGCTTTTAGGAAATACTCTTTTAGTAACGGCATGATTTCGTCGTTTAATCCATAAGGATTTTCAGATAAAAACATCTCTTCGTTACGACTTACATTTCCTACACGATGTATAGACAAACTTTCGATATGTGTGTTGAATAGATTAATCATTTTTTTATTTTTTAGAATAAAGAACCAAGATTAAAGACGGAACAAATGTCTCAAATCTTGGTTTTATATTATTAATGTTGTTTTAATTCGTAATTTTTGTATTAATTCCAATTCTCTTCGAATCCGTAATCTTCAAAACTATCATCACCGCTAAACATGTCTAAATCATCTTCATCTAAATCATCTTCAAATTCGTTATAGTTTTCTTCATCTTCATCGGCTAGAAAGTTCTTCTCGCCAGAATCATCGGGCATTTCTCCATGCGAAAAAATAGTTTCAGGATAAGTTGCGCCAGCAGTTATTTCTTCGATAGCAGCTAGTTCTACTAAGAATGTCCACATGTTTATAAAATCGTAAACGTAAATTATCTTTCTGTTTTCTTTGTCTAAAATATCAGAAAGAAGGTAATCGCTCATGATTTTCATCTCGCCAAGTATATCGCCAGAATCAAAAAGCGAAATTTCATCTTCCTGATTCCATGTGTCATCACAAGTATAAAAAGAACCAACTTCCATTCCGTCGAAACCAAATGAATTGAAAATCGCATTGTGCAAATCTTCTAAAGTATCGTCGGCAAGTATTGCAATATCTCTAAAAACATCATCTTCATTGTCAAGAATTACTCTGAATTTGTAAACCATAATCGTATTTTTATTAAAGCATCAAAGGTAAAATATAAATTACGAATTACGAATTACAAATTGAGATTTGTTGATAAGATTTTTTTGTATGAATACGAACTGTAAATAATCCAAAATAAAATACTTCCTTCAATAATTCTTTGAATTAATCCTTTGTAAGGAGAATCTAGATTAGCATTAAGAATCGTCACAAATAGAAAACTTATTATGAAAACCAGATAACTTATGGTTGATAATTGAGCGCCATTTTTCCATTTTCGAGAAGCAATACCTATAAGTAGAATTGAAAATGGAACAATCATATAAGTTACGAATCCCATCGAATTATGAATAAACTGTGACAAACTTGGGTTTATAAATTTAGGATTACAACCAGCATCACAATTAAAAATGCTACATATAATAGTGCCAAAACCGTAGCCAAAACCTACTCCTATAAAACCTATTGTTTTAAGACCAGATACGGGTAATGTTTTTATTGAAAATAAGGAGAAAAGGATAAATAAAATGCCACTTGGAATGTATCCAAAATACCGAAGCAAATCAGCTTTTGGCGCATCAACAGCATAAGATTCGCTTATGAATTGTGAAATATGACTGTAATTTGGATACAAAAATCCGCCAATAATGGTTGTTAAAACAAAAAATGCTACACTGAGAATTCCTGTCCAAAAGAGTAATGATGTTTTCATGTGTTTCTTTAAAATGATTTTAAAAATACAAATTAATTCTAACGATTCATCTCTAAATTTCGACAATTGGGTAAACATAAATTTTAAATTTGCAATGCATGATGCAATTTTGCTTCATCAAAACAAACATTATGAAATCAATTCTAACTTTTGCCGTAATACTATTATCAATTTCAGTTTTTTCTCAAAAAACTATTTCTGGAAAAATTGTAGATAAAAAAAACCTTCCTATTTCAGGAGCCAATATTTTTATTGAAGGTACTTATGACGGAGCAACATCGACCGAAAACGGAGAATTTAGTTTTACAACTTCAGTAATAGGAAATCAAATTTTAGTGGCTAGTTTTTTATCTTATGAGACTTCAAAAATTAGTATCGATGTTGCTAATTATCAAAATCAAACGATTGTTCTTAGAGAAAGTATCAATACGCTCGATGCTGTTGTTATATCGGCGGGAACTTTTAAAGCTGGCGATAATTCTAAAATTACGGCACTTAAAGCAATGGATATTTATACAACTGCAGGTTCTAATGCGAATATAGTTGCTGCGATGCAAACTTTGCCTGGAACACAAAAAGTAGGAGAGGACGGTCGTCTTTTTGTTCGTGGTGGCGAAGCAGATGAAACCCAAACTTATGTAGATGGGATTCGGGTATCGCAACCTTACAATGCTTCGATAAGTAATTTACCAACACGAAACAGGTTTTCGCCTAATTTGTTTAGTGGAATGTCGTTTTCTACAGGAGGTTATTCTGCCGAATACGGTTCTGCTTTGTCTAGCGTTTTGCTCATGAATTCTATAAACGAACCTGCCGAAGATGTAACCAATATCTCGATTATGACTTTGGGTTTAGGATTGGGAAAAACATCAAAATTTAAAAAAAGTTCCTTGAGTTTCGATGTCAGTTATGTTAATTTAGCACCGTATCAGTTGGTTGTTCCTCAAAAAATAGATTGGAACAAACCTGTGCAATCTATTTCTGGACAAGGTGTTTATCGATATAAATTCAATAAAGGATTATTTAAATTATACGTGACTTATGACTATACTTCGTTAGATTTGAATCAGAAAGATGTTAATTACACAGATAAAATTCGGTTCGATTTAAACAATGATAATCTCTATATCAATTCGTCTTATAAAGGTGAGGTAAGTGATAAATTGCAAATTCAAACTGGATTTAGTTTTGGTTATAACAAAAATAAAATAGGTATTGTTTCGGATAAATTAAATAATACAGAAGCTGCTTTTCATTATAAATTAAAATTTAGAAATTCTTTTTCTAATTATTTTAAATTGAATTTTGGAGCTGAAATTTTTAATACCAATTTCGATGAAAGTTATACTCCAACAGCTTATTCGACTATTAATTATGGTTATAAAAATACACAAACGGCACTTTTTAGCGAAGCCGAAATTATGTTTAGCCAAAAAGTAGCTTTAAATCTCGGAGTTCGTGGTTCGAATGCTTCAATAGTGAATAAATTTGTAGTAGAACCAAGGATTTCTTTTGGTTATAAAATGGCTAAAAACAGCCAGTTTTCTGTAGCTTACGGTATTTTTAATCAAACGGCAAAGCAGGATTATTTAAAATTTGATTCTCATTTAGATTACGAAAAAGCATCGCACTATATTTTGAATTATATGTACAACGTTAGCGGAAAAATGCTTCGTGTAGAAACCTATTTTAAAGACTATTCTAATTTGATAAAATATGATACCAACACTGCAACTTACAATAGCAATTACAATAACAATGGTTTCGGTTATGCTAAAGGGTTAGATGTCTTTTGGAAAGATAGCAAAACCGTTAAAAATTTAGAATATGCAATATCATATTCTTATATCGATTCAAAAAGAGATTACAAAAATTACACACAACAAGTTACACCTAGTTTTGTAGCCAATAATAGTGTTTCGATAGTCACTAAATATTGGATTGATAGTTTAAAATCTCAATTAGGACTAACTTATTCGTATAGTTCAGGACGACCTTACAACGACCCAAATACTGCAAGCTTTATGGCAGAAAAAACAAAATCATTTAACGATTTGTCATTTGGTTGGGCTTACATTTTGCGACCACAAAAAATTATTTATATTAGTATTTCAAACTTATTAGGTACTAATAATATTCATGGTTATCAATATGCAAATAGTAAAAATGTAAACAATGTTTATGAAAATCAAGCAATTACACCACCAGCAA
Source organism: Flavobacterium sp. (assembly GCF_043779715.1). Lineage (GTDB taxonomy): Bacteria > Bacteroidota > Bacteroidia > Flavobacteriales > Flavobacteriaceae > Flavobacterium. Next base: position 3,620 of record NZ_JAYWDT010000031.1, on the reverse strand, counting down.
AACGATTCTTTTTTGTAGGATTCTTTTGGACAATAAGTACCAATAAAAATACCAATCAGCTGAAGGATTTGTAAAATAATAATAAGAATTACATTTCATCATCAAAAAACGACAGTTCAGTAAGAAGTAATTTTAAAACAAAAACAATCAACATAAATTTACATCAGAATTAAAAATAACATTAAATAAAAACAATTAAAAAACTAGAAATTATGACAAAAGTTATCATCGCAATCGCATTTTTTGTAACCAGTTTAGTAAGTGCTCAAGGACAATTTGAACAAGGAATGGGCAAAGCATTCGGATTATGGAAAGAAGGAAAAAGCACCGAAGCATCAGACTTATTTGAGCGAATTGCATCAGCAGAAAAAAACAGTTGGTTGCCTAATTATTATGTGGCATTGGTAAACACAACATCGGCATTTGGAACACAGGACAAAGAAAAAATAAATAATTTATTAACTAAAGCGCAATTAGTACTTAGTATTGAAATGATTAAAAACCCAAACAATGCTGAGCTTTTAGTCATGCAAGCCATGATTCATACTGCATGGATAGTGGCTGATCCTATGACAAACGGAATGAAATTATCTGGTCCTGTAATGGAATTATATGCAAAAGCACAAGCTATTGCGCCCGAAAATCCTAGAGTTGTTTTTTGCAAAGCAGAATTTGAAATAAATGGTGCAAAATATTTTGGTGGAGATACAAAACCAATGTGTACGCAAATTGAAAAAGCTGTCGGACTTTTTGCTACTTTTAAACCAGAAAGTCAATTTCACCCAAAATGGGGATTAGACAGAGCAACTGAAGCATTGAAAGGTTGTAAATAGAAAACAAAAAGGCCAAAAGATAATAGAGAAAAAATGGAAAATCAAAGAATAAAAACATTTGCACAAATTAAAAAAGGAGCTATTGCTTGCCTAAAAATTGCCGTGATATTTACCTTAATTTTTACAGTTATAATCAATCAGGATTTTAATTTAAAAAATATTGGGTTCTCTTTCCTAATAAGTTTATTGTATTCTTTTGGTCTAGGTTTTGGTAATGGTTTGATAAATAATTTGTTAGACAGAAAATGGGATTGGCTGGAACAAACAAATCTAAGGGTTTATTTTGGGATTGTAACCACTGTTTTGTATACTATTCCAGTAGTTTTAGGAATAAATTATGTGATTTTTGTGTTTTTAAATAAATTACCATCAAGTGATTTTTTTAGTGAGAGAATGATTTGGATACATCTTTTCTATGTTATTTTATCGCTTGGAGTTTCGGTTTTTATGCACGCAAGAAGCTTTATGGTCAATTGGAAAAATGTAAGCAAAAAAGAAGTTACTGAACAGAAAATTATTGCAGGAACAGCAAATGCTAAGTTCGAAAGCCTGAAAAACCAAATCGATCCCCATTTTTTGTTTAATAGCCTAAATGTTTTAAGCTCTTTGATAGAAGAAAATCCAGAAAATGCACAACGATTTACCACTTCATTGTCTAAAGTTTACCGTTATGTTCTCGAACAAAAAGACAAAGAATTGGTTTCGGTTGAAGAAGAATTATCGTTTGCAAAAACGTATATGAATTTGTTAAAAATGCGTTTCGAGAATAGTTTAACATATGAATTGCCAACAGAAAATATCAATCCAGAAGCAAAAGTAGTTCCACTTTCATTACAACTTTTATTAGAAAATACGGTAAAACACAATGTTGTATCGGAACAAAAACCATTAAATATTAAAATTTTTATTGAAGGTGATTGTTTAGTTATTCAAAATAATTTTCAGAAAAAAGAAGTTTTACAAGATAGGCAGGGAGTTGGTTTGCAAAACATCATCAATCGGTACGGAATCATTTCTAACAGGAAAGTACTAATAGAACAAAACGAAAATACATTTAGTGTCAAAATACCAGTTTTAACGAAACAAATCGCCTTTATGGAAACAAAAAATATAATAAACGAGAATATGGCTTATGTTAGAGCCAAAGAAAGAGTTGGAAAGATTAAAGGATTTTACGGAAACCTGATTTCCTATTGCACAGTAATTCCAATTTTAATTATTATAAACTTAAATACTAGTTCTGGTTTTCAGTGGTTTTGGTTCCCAATGTTGGGTTGGGGAATGGGAGTTACATTTCACGCAATAGAAACTTTTGGATATGGGAAAAATTGGGAAGAACGTAAAATACAAGAATTTTTGAATAAGGATAAAAACAAAAAATGGAACTAATGGAAGCAAATCAAAATAACATCGAAAAATACCTTGCTGCAAAAAAGAAAGTACAAGAAATAAAAGGTTTTTACGGAAATCTTATTTCTTATATTCTAGTAAATTTATTTTTTATATTTATAAACTTAAAATATTCACCAGAGCATATTTGGTTCTTTTGGCCCATGATAGGTTGGGGAATTGGAATTCTTTTTCACGGAATGAAAGTTTTTAATTACATGCCATTTCTTGGTAAAGACTGGGAGGAAAGAAAAATTGCTCAGTATATGAAGGAAGAAGAAAACAATAATAATTTAAAAAAATAGTTGAAATGGAAACGAATTCAAACGAAGAAATAAGGTACCAGGAAGTTGTGAAACGAGTTAAGAAACTAAAAGGATTTTATTCCCATTTAGCTGTTTATATCGTAGTAAATATCATGATTATTATTCTTAATATTCAAGATTTAGAACCTGGTGAAAGTTATTTTAGGAAAGAAAACTTTTTTACAGCATTTTTCTGGGGATTAGGATTACTAGCCCACGCGCTTTCTACTTTTGTGCCAACATGGTTTTTAGGAAATAACTGGGAAGAAAGAAAAATTAAAGAACTAATAGAAAAAGAGAAAAACGAAAAATGGGAGTAATTAGTTTCAAAGATTCAAAGGTTCAAATTTTTTTGAGTATTTTGTTAAACTTTGCACCTTTGTATCTTTGCACCTCAGAACCTTTACAACTTTGAAACTAAAAATGAAAACAATAATAATTGAAGACGAAAAACCAGCGGCAAGATTATTGCAACGCAAGCTCGAAAAACTGAATATAAAAGTCGATGTGATGTTGCATTCTGTCGAAGAATCGATAGCTTGGTTTTCTAATAACGAACACCCGGATTTGATATTTCTAGACATTCAATTATCTGATGGATTGTCGTTTGAAATTTTTGAAAAAGTAGCTATAAAATCGGCAATAATTTTCACAACGGCCTATGACGAATATGCTCTAAAAGCTTTCAAATTAAATTCGATAGATTATCTCTTGAAACCAATTGATGAAGATGAATTAGAAGTAGCCGTTACAAAATTTAAAGCTAATTTGCCCAAACCAGAAACCAGTTTGCAAATAGATTTCGATCAAATAAAAAAAATGCTTCAAAACCCATTTGATAAAAATTATAAAACCCGATTTACGGTTAAAATTGGACAGCAACTAAAAGTTATTTTGATAGATGAAATAGAATGTTTTTATAGTGAAAATAAAGGAACTTATATTCACACTTCTGACAACAGAGATTATCTTATCGATTCAACTCTCGAAGTTTTAGAGCAAGATTTAGATCCAAAAAATTTCTTTCGTATCAGTCGAAAATTTATTGTTCCTCTCAAGTCTATTAAAGAAATTTTATTGTATTCTAATTCAA
>NZ_JAYWDT010000030.1:0-24300 GCF_043779715.1 Flavobacterium sp. | reverse complement strand
ATTCTAAATAATTTTTTATTTTAAAATTAACAATTTACATTTGCTAAAATTTAATGATTCTAAATAAAAACAAAATGAAAAATTTATTTTTTAAGTCGGCATTCTTAATGTGTGCTGTAATAATTGTTGTTTCATGTAACAATGACGATACTACGGTTCCTGTAAGTAATGATGTTACAAAAGGACAGGTTATAGAGAATTATGCAAATATCGCTCATGCCAATTATCAGAAAGCTTACGATGATGCTGTTATGTTAGAAGCTGCGATTATCACTTTTACTACAACACCAACCCAAGCTAATTTTGATAATGCTAAAGCAAAATGGAAAATATCTCGTGAAAGTTATGGTACAACCGAAGCCTTCCGTTTTGCTGATGGACCAATTGACGATATAAATGGCCCAGAGGGATTAATGAATGCTTGGCCTCTAGATGAAAACTACATTGATTATGTAGATGGAGCCTCAACCTCCGGAATCATAAATGATGCTATTACTTTTCCTGTTATCAGTAAAGATATTATTTCGGGTCAAAATGAAAATGGTGGAGAAAAAAACATCAGTACAGGTTATCACGCTATTGAATTTTTATTGTGGGGACAAGATTTAACTGCGCCATCTGCAAATTTAGCTGGGCAAAGACCTTATACTGATTTTGTTACAGGAGGAACAGCATCAAACCAAGCTAGAAGAGGTTTGTATTTAAGAGTTTGTGCCGATTTATTGACTGATAATTTAGATTATTTAGTTAATACATGGAAAGTGGGAGGGGCTTATAGAACAACTTTTTTAGCTTTAAATAAAGATGTAGCCCTAAAAAATATTTACACAGGAATTTGCACACTCTCTGGTGCCGAATTGCCTACCGAAAGAATGGATGTGGCTTTAGGAAACGCAGACCAAGAAGACGAACATTCTTGTTTTAGTGATAACACTCACAGAGATATATTTCTAAATTTACAAGGTGTAATAAATGTATATAATGGAACTTATGGTACAATTACGGGTGCGTCATTGAAAAATTTAGTAAAACAAGCAAATGAAACGTCATTTAATGAAACTTTGAGTTCTGAAACTTTAGCAATTAATAAAGTCAATGCAATACTTACTCCATTTGATTTAGCAATTTCCGGAGGATTAACTTCTACTGAAGGAGCAAAGGTTAGAACTGCTGTTTTGCAATTGAAAAATTATAGTGGAAACTTAATTTCAGGGGCATCAAAAATTGGAATTATTGTAAATTAATTATTAATTTTGCAAATAAATTTAAGGTGTTCGTTTTAACGTGAACACCTTTTTTAATTCATTTTGGTAATGAAAAATAAAAGATTAATAGCCTGTATCATAATTATTCAATGCCTTTATAGTTGTAGTAAAAATGATGAAACTGAATATATCACTTTAGAACCAGAAGTAAATGAACAATACTCGGGAGGTGATGCTACGGTTTTTAATGAATCTTCTGAAGCGTTTGGTTTTTTTGCACAACAATTAACAACAGATGAACAATCTGATTTTGGTATTGGGAATTCATTTTTTAGACAAAGTTGGGTCACTGCACCGTCAACTACCACCGCGCGAGATGGTTTAGGTCCATTTTTTAATGCAATTGCTTGTGCAAGTTGTCATTTTAAAGATGGTAGAGGTCGTCCGCCAGCATTTGATGGAGAATTAGGACGTGGTTTATTATTAAGATTAAGTTTATCAGGCAATCACCCTAACGGAAGTTCATTTTCAGATCCTGTTTATGGTAATCAATTACAAGACAATGCTATTTTAGGGCAAACTACAAAGGGAAAATATAATATAAGTTATCAAACAATTGAGCAAACATTAGCTGATGGAACGATTGTACAATTACAAAAACCAATTTATACAATTAATAATTTGGGTTACGGGTCTTTAGCAAATAACATCTTAGTCTCTCCTAGAATTGCAAATCAGATTATAGGATTGGGTTTGCTTGAAGCTGTACCAGAATCTACTATTTTAGGATTTATAGCTGCTAATAATAGTAACGGAATAAGTGGAAAAGCAAATTACGTTTACGATATTGAAACTAATTCTCAAAAGCTAGGACGTTTTGGCTGGAAAGCCAATCAACCCAGTATACGTCAACAAGTGGCTGGTGCTTTCTCTGGCGATATGGGAATTACAACAAGTATTTTCCCTAACGAGAATGCACCCCCAAGCGTTGATTTAAGTACTATCTCTAACGGAGGTAGTCCTGAAATATCAAATGCTAATTTTGATAAAGTTGTATTGTACTCTAGTTCACTAGCAGTTCCAGCAAGGCGAAATTATACCGATCAGAATATATTAAAAGGAAAGAAAATTTTTAACGATATTCAATGTGCCAGCTGTCATATTCCAAAAATGCAAACAGGTAGTTTGTATCCAATTGTGGCATTTAGAAATCAAACAATAAGACCATATGCCGACATGTTACTACACGATATGGGTGCTGACTTGTCTGACAATACTCCAGATTTTCTTGCTAATGGAAGCGAATGGAGAACACAACCACTTTGGGGAATTGGATTGATTAATACTGTGAATGGACACACTAATTTACTCCACGATGGTAGGGCTAGAAATATAACTGAAGCCGTTTTATGGCATGGTGGCGAAGCACAAACATCTAAAGTAAAATTCAAGCAATTGTCAACTATAGATAGAAATAACTTACTTGAATTTATTAATTCATTATAATGATTAGTCAGTCAAATCGATTGATTTTTTTATTACAAAATCTTTAAAAATATCTAATTTTCTAATTCACAAATTCTTTCAATTAGTTTATATTTGCAACATTAAAATAAAAAATCATGTTTAATAGTTTAAGCGAAAAGCTAGATAAAGCCTTCCATATATTAAAAGGTCACGGAAAAATTACCGAAGTAAACGTAGCCGATACACTAAAAGAAGTGCGTCGTGCCTTACTTGATGCCGATGTTAACTTCAAAATCGCAAAAGATTTTACTACCAAAGTAAAAGAAAAAGCAATAGGAGCAGACGTTTTAACAACCTTACAGCCAGGGCAATTATTAGTTAAAATCGTAAAAGATGAACTAACTGAGTTAATGGGTGGTGATGTGGCAGGAATTAATCTTTCTGGAACACCAACCGTAATTTTAATGTCGGGATTACAAGGTTCAGGAAAAACTACTTTCTCTGGAAAACTAGCTAATTTTCTAAAAACTAAAAAGAACAAAAAACCATTATTGGTTGCTTGTGATATTTATCGTCCTGCAGCAATAAATCAGCTGCATGTAGTTGGAGAACAAATAGGTGTTGAGGTATATTCAGAGCCAGAAAACAAAAATCCAGTCGATATTGCTCAAAACGCAATCAAACATGCTAAAGCAAATGGTTTTAATGTGGTTATTGTCGATACTGCGGGTCGTTTAGCTGTTGATGAAGAAATGATGGCAGAAATCTCTCGTGTTCATAAAGCGATTCAACCACAAGAAACCTTGTTTGTTGTAGATGCGATGACAGGACAAGATGCAGTAAATACTGCAAAAGCTTTCAACGATATTTTAAATTTCGATGGTGTAATTCTTACTAAATTAGATGGTGATACACGTGGTGGAGCTGCGATTTCGATTAAATCGGTAGTAAACAAACCAATCAAATTCGTAGGGACTGGTGAAAAAATGGATGCGATCGATGTTTTCTATCCAGAACGTATGGCAGAACGTATTCTTGGTATGGGTGATGTTGTGTCACTTGTAGAAAGAGCGCAAGAGCAATATGATGAAGAGGAAGCTAGAAAAATCCAAAAGAAAATCGCAAAGAATGAGTTTGGTTTCGATGATTTTTTATCTCAAATTCAGCAAGTTAAGAAAATGGGTAATATGAAAGATCTTGTTGGTATGATTCCAGGAGCAGGAAAAGCTCTGAAGGATGTTGAGATTGAAGACGATGCTTTCAAACATATTGAAGCTATAATTTATTCGATGACTCCAATCGAGAGAAGCAAGCCAGCAATAATCGATGTGAAAAGAAAAACTAGAATTGCAAAAGGAGCTGGAAGGAAGCTAGAAGAAGTCAACCAATTGATGAAACAGTTTGACCAAATGAGCAAAATGATGAAAATGATGCAAGGTCCAGGCGGGAAAAATATGATGAAAATGATGGGCGGAATGAAAGGCGGAATGCCTGGAATGAAATAATAATTAGTCAGAAAGTCGAAAGTCTTAAAGTCATAACGACTTTCGACTTTCGACTTTCGACTTTAAGACCAAAATAACAATGATTCTACTAGACGGAAAAAAAACAGCACAAGACATTAAAGTCGAAATTACAGCCGAAGTTAATAAAATGAAAGCCAACGGAGAAAAAGTACCACACTTAGCCGCAGTAATTGTGGGTAGCGATGGTGCCAGTTTAACCTATGTTGGTAGTAAAGTAAAAGCTTGTGAATTAGTAGGATTCGAATCGACACTGGTAAAAATGCCAAGTACCACATCAGAAACTGAATTACTTAAAAAAATTAAGGAATTAAACCAAAATGACGATATCGACGGATTCATTGTACAATTGCCATTGCCAGAACAAATAGATACACAAAAAGTATTAATGGCTATCGATCCAAGTAAAGACGTAGATGGTTTTCATCCCGAAAATTTCGGAAAAATGGCACTCGATATGACCACATTTATTCCAGCAACACCTTTCGGAATTCTCGAATTATTAGAGCGTTACGGAGTAGAAACCAAAGGAAAACACACTGTAGTTATTGGTCGTAGTCACATTGTAGGTCGTCCTATGAGTATCTTAATGGGAAGAAAAGGTTTTCCAGGAAATTCGACAGTAACATTAACACATAGTTACACTAAAAATATTGCACAAATTACCACGCAAGCCGATATTATAATTTCAGCATTAGGCGTTCCTAATTATCTTAAAGCAGAAATGGTAAAAGATGGGGCAGTTATTATAGACGTTGGAATTACTAGAGTTCCAGACGAAACAAACGACAAAGGATACTTAATTACGGGTGATGTCGATTTCGAAAATGTTTCTAAAAAAGCATCTTATATCACACCAGTTCCTGGAGGAGTTGGTCCTATGACTATTGCAATGTTGCTAAAAAATACTTTGCTAGCAAGAGAACAACGAAAAGTAAATAATTAGTTTTTTATGAAAATTTCTGTTGCAACAAGATCTCAATTAGAGATTGTCAAAGATTTAGCGTATAAAATCTGGCCAAGTACTTATGGTTCTATTTTGTCAGGAGTGCAACTCAATTTTATGTTAGATAAATTTTACAATTTAAGCTATCTCGAAAATCAATTAATAAATGAGAATCAAGTTTTTTTATTAATCGAAGAGAATAATAAATATTTGGGTTTTTGCGCGTATGAATTGAATTGTGAATCTTCAAGCAAAACCAAATTACACAAGATTTACGTTTTACCAGAAACACAAGGAAAAGGAATTGGTAAAATATTATTGAATGAAGTCGAAAAAATAACATTAGAAAATAATAATTCAGCACTTTTTCTAAATGTAAACAGATACAATAACGCACAAGAATTCTACAAAAAACAAGGTTATTCAGTAATTAAAACAATTGATATCGAAATTGGAAACGGTTATTTGATGGAAGATTTTGTGATGGAAAAAACTTTATAAATAATCGTATATTCGTAAAATGAATTTCCTGCGAAAAATACTATTTCCATTTGCCATTTTATATGATTTTATAACCAGTATTCGTAATTTTCTTTTCGATTTCGGAATTCTAAAATCCTATTCTTTTCCCATTCCAGTTATTGCCGTAGGGAATCTCAGTGTTGGTGGTACAGGAAAAACACCACAAATAGAATATCTAACCAGATTATTATCTCATCAATACCAGATTGCTACTTTAAGTCGAGGCTATAAGCGAAAATCTGAAGGTTTTGTCTTGGCAAATGAGACTTCAAATGCAGAAATTTTGGGTGACGAACCATTTCAGTTTTATAAAAAATTTCCAAATATTCAAGTCGCTGTCGATGCCAATCGCAAAAACGGAATAGAACAATTACTCTCGTCGTCTAACAAACCGGATATAATTTTGTTAGATGATGCGTTCCAACATCGTAAAGTAAAAGCAGGATTTTACATACTACTTACTGCTTACAATGATTTGTTTATCAATGATTTTATGCTTCCCACAGGTAATCTTCGAGAAAGTAGGAGTGGAGCAAAAAGAGCAACTATCATAATTGTCACAAAATGTCCTAGAGATATTTCGGAAGCCGAACAAACTCAAATCAAAGAGAGAATTGGTGTCGACAAAACGATATTCTTTACTTTTATAGATTATGATGATAAAATATATTCAAACAACAAAACGTTGAATGTAAATGATGTAAAAACTGTTGATAAATTACTTGTCGCAGGAATTGCTAAACCTGAATCCTTTTTTGCATATTTGCAATCCGAAAATGACGAATGTTTGGTTTATCCGGATCATCATCATTTTTCAGAAAAAGATATTATTGATATTAAAGAAAAAGCAAAAAATAAAATCATTATTACTACCGAAAAAGACTTTGTTCGCCTTAGCGAAAAGTTAAAAAATGATAACCTTTTTTATTTACCAATAAAAAGCTCATTTGTAAATAACGGAGATGATTTTGATAAAAAAATTATAAATTATGTGGGAGCAAGTACAACAAACGGCTGATTTTATTATAAATAAAACTAATTTTTCGCCAGAATATGGTGTGATTTTAGGTTCGGGATTAGGGAATTTTACTGATGATATCGAGGTAGAATATATTTTGCCTTATTCAGAAATTCCAAATTTTCCAGTTTCTACAGTTGAAGGACACAAAGGCGCTTTGGTTTTTGGAAACATTCACGGAAAAAAAGTAGTTGCCATGCAAGGACGCTTTCATTTTTATGAAGGTTATGATATGAAGCAAGTTACTTTCCCAGTTCGTGTGATGAAACATCTTGGCGTTGAAAAACTAATAGTTTCTAATGCTTCAGGAGGTGTAAATCCTACTTATAAAGTTGGTTCGATTGTGATTATCAAAGACCATATCAATTTTATGCCAGAGCATCCGCTTCGTGGTAAAAATGACGAACGTTTTGGCCCTCGATTTGTAAATATGAGCGAACCATATAGCCGTAAAATGTTGGCTAAAGCCAAAGAAATTGCTGCCGATTTAGATATTAAAGTAGAAGAAGGAGTTTATCTTGGTTTACAAGGCCCAACTTTTGAAACCCTTTCAGAATATAGAATGGTAAAAATTCTAGGTGCCGATTGCGTAGGAATGTCTACCGTTCCCGAAGTTATTGTAGCAAGTCATATGGGTTTAGAAACTTTCGGAATCTCGGTAATAACGGATATGGGGAATGAAGAAAGTATCGATACTATTACACATGCTGAGGTACTTGAAGCCGCTGGTAAAGCTGAACCACATGTTCGCAGTTTGATAAAAGAATTAATTATACAGTATTAGTTTCTGCCAACAATGTATTCTCAATGACTTTATAAAAATTATCAGGATTAAAAGGTTTGGTAATCACATCGTTCATGCCGTAGGAGAGCAGCATTTCTCTGTTTTCGTTTAGAGAAATTGCTGTGAGTGCAATGATTGGGGTATTAATGTTGAATTTCCTAATCTCAGCAGTAGCAATAGTACCGTTTATTCCAGGTAAATGCACGTCCATGAGAACTAAATCGTATTGATTAGTTTTCATTTTGATGATGGCGTCTTCACCAGTTTCGCATATTTCGCAACGCATTTTTTTCTTCTCTAGGAATTTTTTGGTAATCATTTGATTTATTTTGTTGTCTTCAACCAACAAAATCTTTTTACTTACAAATATTTTTTCATCAATAAGATTGTTTATTGTCGAGGGAATAATTTTTTCTCCAATTTTAAAATTTAAATTTAATGTAAAAGTAGAACCAACACCGATTTCGCTACTTATCGCTATTTTTCCTTTCATTAACGTGACCAACCTCTTTACAATTGTTAATCCCAATCCTGTTCCGCCGTATTTTCGGTTAATTTCTACCGAACCTTGTGAAAAACTTTCAAAAATAGATTCTTGCTTGTCTTTTGGAATACCAATTCCAGTATCTTTAACTTCAAATTTAATTAGACAATTGTCAATATCTCTATTTATAAGCTTAGTGTTTACAGTAATAGTTCCGTTTTCTGTAAATTTTAAGGCATTGTTTATCAGGTTTATAAATATTTGAGATAATTTTGTTGGATCACCAATTAAGATTTCGGGAACTTCATTATCTATATTTAAAATAAAGTCATTGTTGTTCTGACTTGCTTGTTCTTTAAGCGAACTTTGAATGTTGTTTAATAACTCTTTGATATTAAAACTGATATTTTCAATTTCAATATTATCAGATTCAATCCTGTTTATTTCAAGAATTTCGTTAATGTAGGTGAGCAAATAATTTCCTGAAAATTTCAATGATTTTAAATACTCAATTTGGCTAGGTTTTGGTTTGTCATCTAACAAAATATGAGAGATTCCATTAATAGCATTTAGCGGAGTTCGTAATTCGTGACTTACCGTCGATAGGAATTCGGCACGAGCTTTCGATGCTTTTTCTATTCTCTCTTTTGCAATTTCGAGCTCACTATTTTTATCTCGAAGCAACTCGTTCGATTTATTTCGGATAATATTATTTTTATACAGCGACAAACTTAAAAGCGAAAGGATAGTGATTAATGCAATACTCAGAATGTTAATTAATTTCGAAAACTTATTCGATTTTTCCTGTTGTTTTTTCTCTTTATCCAATTTATCTAAAGAACGCATCATGTCATCGACCTTAAATCGTTCGGTGACTAAAGTTTTATCGCTGTTTTCTAATAAAGAATCTAAGGAATCTTTTAATCTAGTATGTATTTTTAAAAAAGCAAGTGAATTATTCGTTTGCTTCATATTTTCGTATACTTCACTTAGTTTTTTACTAATTTTTAGTTGCTGGCTGGTGTTTTTATTCTCAATACTTAATTGGTAACCTCTGTTCAGATAATTTAAGGCAAGGTTGTTTATTTTTTCCTTGGCTTTTATTTGCCCTAATTGATACAACGCTTCAGATTGTATCTTGAATGTGTCTTTTCCTAAGGGCAAATAAGAGATTTGTAAAAATATATTTTCGGCCTGATTTACTTCTCTTTTGTCTAAATACATAAGGCCTTTTTGAAGGTTTACCATATTTACGGCATTAGATAAATTGATGCTTTCGTAAACTGAATTTGCCTTTTGAAAATAAGATTCGGCTTTACTAAAACTTTCTTTTTGCATATAGCACGAGCCTAAATTGTAGTAGGATAGGGCTAATTTAGAATTAACCTGAACAGTATTTAGGATAGATACCGTTCGCAATAAATTTTCAATAGCAATATCGTATTTTTTCAAATCGATATACACTGTCGCCAAACAATAATAACCGTTTGCCAGCGCATCTACATTATTGGTTTTCTGGCCAAAAACTATCGATTTGTTTGCATTTTCTAAGGCTTTGTCAAAAACTTTGTTGTTTTTAAAATAGTTTGCTTTTTCGGTATAAAAAAAAGAACTATCAACTTTCAATACGGATTCTTGCCCGTTTCGTGAGAAAACAGAAATTGAAAAAACAGAAAGGAAAATTAAGAATAATCGTTTAGACATTTTTTTTCAGTTAAGAAAAGATACACTAAATATAATTATTTTTTGTGAATAAGTAAAATTAAATCAATAATTCTGCTAGAATAACCTATTTCATTGTCGTACCAACCCACAACTTTGACCATTTTATCTATGACAGAGGTCAGTTGCGCATCAAACAAACACGAGTTTCTGTTTCCAATAATATCGACTGAAACGATAGGGTCTTCGGTATAGGCGAGAATTCCTTTTAGTTTGTTCTCTGCGGCAATTTTAAAAGCATGATTTATTTCCTCGATAGAAACTTCACGTTTTACATTGAAAGTAATATCAGTCAGTGAACCATCTGGAACGGGAACACGAATACCACAACCGCCTATTTTTCCTTCTAGTCCTGGAAATATTTTTGTTAAGGATTTTGCTGCACCAGTCGTTGTAGGAACAATACTTTGACTTGCACCACGTGCTCTTCGTAAATCTTTATGAGGCTGATCATGCAAACTCTGATCGGTCGTGTAGGAATGAACCGTTGTAATGTAAGCTTGCTCGATACCACATAATTCCTGAATTACTTGTATCATCGGAGCGGCGTTATTTGTGGTACAACTCGCGTTGGAAATTATAGTTTCTGTTCCATCAAGAATATGATCATTTACACCTAGAACTACGGTTTTTATGTTTTCTACTTCGGCTGGAGCTGATAAAATAACTTTTTTTGCACCAGCTAAAATATGCTCATTTATATCGTCGAAAGTTTTGTATTTCCCTGTGCTTTCTATAACAAAATCGATACCTAAAGACTTCCAGTTTAATTTTGAAATGCCTTTTTCGTGAAAGAATAGATACGGTTTTCCATCTACTAAAATGGAAGTTTCATCAAACGAAACATTTGACGATAAAACACCATGAATACTATCGTATTTTAACAAATGAGCCATCGTTTTATTGTCGGAAATGTCATTTATAGCAATGACTTCAATTGTAGGATGATTTAATAATAATCGAAATAAATTTCGACCAATTCTTCCAAAACCATTTATAGCAATACGTATTTTCAAAGTTTTTGTTTATTCGGTTATTTGCTTAACCGATTAACCGAATAACCGAATAAACAAATAAACATTTTTATAAAATATGTTTCTGAGCGTGATATGAAGAACGAACTAACGGACCACTTTCTACGTGACGGAACCCCATTTCTTTACCAAGAAGTTCATATTTTTCGAACTGTTCCGGCGTTATAAATTCCTTCACGGGTAAATGTTTCTTGCTGGGTTGCAAATATTGTCCAATGGTTACAATATCTACATTTGCTTCACGCAAATCCTTCATGGTTTGTATTACTTCTTCTTCTCTCTCGCCCAAACCAAGCATGATTCCAGATTTTGTTCTTTTAATTCCTTTGGCTTTCAAGTAACGTAAAACTTCTAAACTTTTGTCATATTTCGCTTGAATTCGAACTTCACGAGTTAACCTGCGAACGGTTTCTACATTATGAGATACTACTTCAGGATTGGCTTCTACAATTCTATCTAAATTTCTTTCTACACCTTGAAAATCTGGAATTAGAGTTTCTAAAGTCGTTTCAGGATTCATTCTTCTAATCGCTTTTACGGTTTCTATCCAAATAATCGACCCCATATCTTTTAGATCATCTCTGTCTACACTTGTAATTACAGCGTGTTTGATGTTCATTATTTTTATAGAACGAGCTACTTTTTCAGGTTCGTCCCAATCGACAGTTTCCGGACGACCAGTTTTTACACCACAAAAACCACAAGAACGCGTACAAATATTTCCTAGAATCATAAATGTTGCTGTTCCTTCTCCCCAACATTCACCCATATTCGGGCAACTTCCAGAAGTGCAAATGGTGTTTAGCTTGTATTTATCTACAAGACCACGCAATTCGGTATATTTTTGACCAATGGGTAATTTTACTTTTAGCCATTTTGGTTTTCCTACAGGAAGTATGTTAGAATCTAGGACAGTTTCCATAAAATGTAATTTTTCACATGACAAAGATACTAATTGTAGTTTATTTGTGGATTTGTTTAGCCGTTATTTTCATTTTTTTTTAAATAAAAAAGCACACTAAAATAGTTCTTAGTGTGCTTTGTAAAAGTTAGTAATTTTATATTTTAATTATTGTGTTTTAACCACAATTGGTAAAGAATATGAAGTTCTTACGGGTTTTCCTTTGTAAATTCCAGGTTCCCATTTTGTTTTTATAGATTTTAATACACGAATTGCTTCTGTGTCTAATCCAAAACCAGGGTTTTTAGGAACTGTAATGTTAGATAAAGTTCCATCTCTTTCGACAACGAAGAATACTAGAATTTTTATTGTTTTTTCTTCCTCTAGTTCTGGGGTAACAAATTTTTTACCTACGGTTTTTAAGAATTCATTTATTCCGCCAGGAAAGTTAGGAGATTTGTCTAAAATCCCTGAAGATTTAATTTCATTAGGATCGTCAGCAGGTTCAGTTATTACTACGACACTAGTATTTGTGTTTCCAGTTTCAGGATTAGTTTCAGTTCCAGTTCCAGTTGATGTTGTATTTGTAGTATTGGTTTTACCAACATCTTCGGGTTTTGTAAAGTAAATATCTGGAGCTGTTGTAGCTTCAACAATTCTAGTGTTTGCTAAATCTCTAGATTTTATTGGGTTTTGCGCTTCACTTTTTGTAGTTGGTAATACTTTTTTTATTTCCTCGTTCTTAAAAACTACTTCTGTTACATGAAGAAAAGGATCTGGTGCTAAAGGTTTTGCAACTGGTTTGTCAGCAAATGAACTTAATAAAACAGGCAACAATGCAATTCCAGAAATTAATGCAATGGCACTAAAAAAAGCTTTTATAGTTGTTTTTCCATCTTCTTGACGCAATTGATACGCACCGTATTCTTTGTTTTTTCCTTCAAAAACCAACTCTAACCATTCGTTTTTGTTAATGTTTAATTTTGACATAATTTTCGGTTTTTATAATTAATAATCTTCTAATGTTCTGATTGATTAATTGAAAAAATCGTGCCAAAATTTTGTTAAATACATTGATAATGTTAATTTTTATGCAAAATATTGATTTATAGTCAAATTAATGATTATAGTTTAAAGAAAGTAAATTTTGCGATGTAAATTATGCTTTTGTGATAATCTCAGCCAATAGTTTTTTAGCTCGAAGAAGTTTTATTTTTACATTATTTAGCGGTTCTTCTAAATCGTCTGCAATTTCTTGGTAGCTCATTTCCTGAAAATAACGCATCTGAATAACTTCTTGGTAAGCAGGTTTTAATTCTTTGATAAATTGTAGTAAACGAGATAAATTTTGCTCGGTAATTAATTTGTCTTCTGCCGAAGGTGAAGTATCGGCAATAGAATAAGCAATATCGTCTTCTTCATCAGTAATATCTATAAAAAGTGATGATTTTTTCTTTCTAAGCAAATCTATATGTACATTTTTTGCAATAGCAATGAGCCAAGTATTAAACTGAAATTCGGGATTGAAAGTTGCTATTTTGTCGAAAGCTTTAGAGAAAGTTTCTATCGTAATATCTTCAGCATCGGTTTCATTTTCAGTACGTTGTAGCATAAAAGCATATACTTCGTTCCAATAACTATCTAACAGAAAAGTAAAAGCAATTTGATCGCCTAATTTGGCTTTGTCTATATGTTTTTTTATTTCCAAGTCACTGGTTTTGAGAAAATATTTCTAATAAACACGTTTAATTGTGTGAATATAAGAATAATTTCTAGAACAGGGAACCAATAGATAACATCTTTTTCTTTTAGTTTTCCTGCGGAATATCCTAAAGAAATCCACGCAATTAGGTATCTAAAAGCAATCATTGATGTTACAATAATCCATTGAAATTGAAAAGCCAATAAAACAATAGGAATAAGTAAGAAAAATAATTGCGAAAAATAAAAGAAACCTAATTGTGTTTTGTCGAAAGATTTATAATGTTTTGCTGTCGAAACATGACGGCGTTTTTGCATAATCCAATCTTTGAAAGTTTTCTTCGCTTTCGAATAAGTAAAACTCTCAGGATTGTAAGCAATAGCAATATTGTGTTTGTTTGCCGCTTCGTTTATAAACAAATCATCATCACCCGAACGTAATTTCATGTGGTTTATAAAACCATTTACCTTAAAAAATTCATCTTTTTTGTAACCTAAATTTCTACCTACACCCATATAGGGTCTGCCTAGTTTTGCCCAAGCAAAATATTGTGTTGCAGTAACTAAAGTTTCAAAACGGATTAATTTGTTTAAAAAACTAGGTTCTTTTTCGTAGGCACCATAACCTAAAACAATAGTTTTGTGTAATGTAAAATGAGAAGATATTTCTGTAATCCAGTTTTCAGAATTTGGATAACAATCGGCATCTGTAAAAAGTAAATAATCTTTTGTGGCGGCTTTGATACCAAGGGTTAATGCGAATTTTTTGTTTCCCCAAAAAGCTTCGTTGTTGGCTACTTTTACTAGTTTTACATTAGTATATTGTTTTTCAAACTGTTCGAATATTTCTAAAGTTTCGTCGCTAGAAGCATCGTCTATTAGTATAATTTCGAAGTTTGAATAATTTTGATTTGCTAGAAGCGGAATAAAGTTTTTTACGTTTTCTTCTTCATTTTTTGCGCAAACAATTACCGAAACCGAAACGTGTTTAGCTGTGCTTTCTTGTGGTTTTGCAAAAGAAAATTTACCAAAAATAAAGAAATAGTAAATTACCTGAATAACTACAATTCCTATAAATATGTAAAGTAAAATGAGTAAAAATTGTGCCATAAAAATGAATCGAAAAATATTTTGCAAAGGTACTAAAAGATTTTAGATTTCAGATTTCAGATTTCAGATTGTTTGTAAAAGATTATTTTTTATTTTTCGCCATTTCTTGAGCTATTTGACAAGCGTTATAATCTTGAGTTTTTTCTAATTCAGAAATGATATTTTGATGGTTTTTTTTGTCTCGATTTTGAGATATTTTTTTAACTGCTTCTATCGAAGTTATTTCTATTTGAAAAGCAACAATTCCTCGTGCTTGTCGCATGGTTTTTTCTGATAAATCTTCGATTCTGACTGGATTTTCAGAATTAGCTTCATATTTATCGACTAGTTTTTTTAATGAATATAGAGTTTCTTCATAATCTAAAATTTTTACTTTCCCATATACGTGAACTGCAATATAATTCCAAGTGGGAACGTTTTCGTGATCGTACCAAGAAGAGGAAATGTAAGCATGCGAGCCTGAGAAAATAGCTAAAATTCGATTGTCATTCTCAAAAATTTTCCATTGTGGATTTTCTTTAGAAATATGTCCTTCTAAAAATTGTTTTCCGTTTTCTTTTACTTCAAATTCTAGTGGAATATGAGTTGCCAGAATATTTCCGTCATTTTGATTTATCAAAATTCCGAAGCTGTTTTTTTGAAGAAAATCGATTATATCTTCTTGATTTTCGTTTTTGTAAATATTTGGAATATACATAATTTTAAAATTAAATCATATTGACTTCGGCTTCTATATGAATGTCAGATATTTCATAAGTAAGCTCGTCTAAATATTTTTTATGTTATTATAAAAAAAATTAATTAAAACCTCGTTTTCTAACCAACAGCCAAATCACAACTGGAGCACCAATTATAGAAGTTATGGCATTTATAGGTAAAGTAATATTTGTTCCAGGCATTTGCGAAACCATATCACAAAATAACATAATAATAGCTCCAAATAGTAAAGTGCTCCAAAATAAAATCCAATGATTACTTGTGTGAAAAACTATTTTTGCAATATGAGGAACAGCTAGTCCTACAAAAGCTATTGGCCCTGCAAAAGCAGTAATACTTCCAGCTAAAATACTCGTTGCTATAATGATGATAAACTTTGCTTTTTTGAAATTTATTCCCATACTTCGGGCATAATTTTCGCCCAATAATAATGCGTCCAAAGCTTTAATATTCAAAAGACTTAAAAACAAACCAATTGTTACTGCTACAAGAAGAATTACAATTTGATTCCAAGATAAATTACCCAAACTTCCCATAGACCAAAAAGTGAATTTTTGTAATTGTTCTGCCGAAGAAAAATAAGTTAAAACACTAACAATTGCGCCAGCAAAACTACTAAACATCAGTCCCACAATGAGAATGGTAGCAGTATCTCTCAATCGTTTTGAAACTAACAAAACCAAAAACAAAACTAGCAAACTTCCCAAACAAGAAGCAAGCATAATTCCGTAAGGTGACAAAAAATAATCGGCAATAATACTTGGTAAATAACTAGCACCTAAAATAACAAAAGCAACACCTAAACTCGAACCTGAACTAAGCCCTAAAACATAAGGACCAGCTAATGGATTTCTAAATAAAGTTTGCATTAATAATCCAGCAACAGATAACCCCATTCCGACTAAAATAGCTGTAATAGCTTTGGGTAAACGATAGTTAAAAATAATATATTCCCAAGTTTCTTTGCTTGCTTGTGATCCTGTAAGACTTTTGAAAATTTCTTTGAAAGGAATAAAAACTTGACCCAAACTAATATTAATAAAAAACAACAATATCGCTCCAATAAGAAGTGTCAGAAAAAGGAATATATTTCGTTTGTTATTAGGCAATTTAATTCAGTTTTTGAGCAAAAGTTAATGCGTAATCAGGCAATAACTCTGGATGAAAAATTTTGATATAATCCTTTAATACCAAATCAGGGCGGCTTGGAGCTAATTCATAATAAATAGTTCCGCCTTTTGCTCCTAATTTTGCTTCAAAAGTATATACATTTTTGTTTTTAAACGCATCGAACTGACTATAGTGAGGATTGCTTTTCTCCAATTCGGCTAATGATTTATAATGCCCAGCAGCAATCCAACAGCCTGCGTTTTTTGCCTTGTCCAGAATATTTTCAAATGACAATCCCAAGCTACCAGTTCCTTCAACGTCTTTCCAGAGATAATTCGCTTTTGCATCTCTCAAAAACTGGGCAACCCAGCTGTTTCCTTTAGCAACAAACCATTGGTCCTGATACATAGAACCATAAAGAACCGAAGTTTCTGCCTTACTATTTTTAACGGATAATAAAGCAGCATTATAATTTTTTACAATATCATCAAAAAGTGTTTTAGCTTCTTTTTCTTTGCCAAAAAGTGCGCCAAAAAATTTTATCCATTCAGCTTTTCCAAGTGGTGATTGTTCCATCCAATCGGCTTGAATTAGTACTTTTAGACCACTTTTTTGTAAATTATCAATCATTGGATTGTTGTTGTCTACCCCAAAAGCGACAATGAGGCTAGGAGCCAAATCAACGAGACGTTCCATATTTAATTTTTCGTTTTGCCCTACGTTTTTTACCGAACCAGCATCAATTAATTTTCTGGTTTTCTCGGACGAAACATAATCGGTATGTGGAAAACCAACTAGCGATTTCTCTACACCAAGCATTTCTAAAAATGGAATATTAGTAGTCGAGGTAACTACAATCGATTGTATCGGAACAGAAATGGTAATTTCTTTTTGTAAACTATCCGGAACGATTCCGTTTTTCTGTTTTAGAATATAAGTAAAATTTTTATTAGCATCTGGCCAAGGATTTGAAACCTTAACAATCGAATATCCTTCTCTTTTTTCAATCGATAAGCTTTTTGAATATTTAATCAGGTTACCAGTAATTGCGGGTGAAACCGTTATAGAGGTTTCACTTTTTTTGCACCCAATGAATGTTAAAAACAATATGAAATAGGATAATTTTAGGATATTTTGGTTCATGATTTCTTCAAATTTGAAAGCAAAGGTAAAGGATAATTTTTTTATAATGAGAATCAAATTTTTAAAGAGGAGTAGAAAGTATGAAACATAAAATAAAATTTATAACAATTGTTATACGCATAATTTTATATTTGTACTTCTGTTTTTCTTTTAATAAGAAAGTAAAAACAAATCTCTAAATTGACACTATAATGCTGAAAATTTGCTCTTTTTTGCCTGCTGCGACTTCTATGATTTACGAAATGGGATTAGAAAACGAATTGGTAGGGGTTACTTTTGAATGTCCTTCAAACAAACCAAAAGTAGTTCGTACTTATCTTGAAGGGACTCATCACTCCAGTAAAGAAATTGATCAAATTGTATCTCAATCGAAAGCGCAAGGAAAAAGTTTATATTATATCGACGATGCTTTGTTAGCATCATTACAACCCGATATTATTTTCACACAAGATGTGTGCGATGTTTGTCAGATAGACACCAGTCACGTGGCTCGTTCTATTTATAAATTAACGAAAGAGCCAGAATTGATTCCGCTTATTCCAAGAAATTTAGAAGATATTTACAAAAATGCGATTACTATTGCTAAGGCTTTTGGTAAGGAAGAACGAGCGTATGAATTACTTGTAAAACTTAAAATTAGAACTGATTATATTCTCAATACACTTCGAAAAAATAACGCACCACTTAAAAGAGTAATGGTAATGGAATGGTTAGATCCTATATACAATTGTGGACATTGGATTCCGTATCAAATATCGCAAGCGGGAGGAGTCGATATGCTTTCTAACCCATCTGGCTATTCAATTGTTACGGATTGGGAACGAATTCGTTTATATAACCCAGAAGTTTTAGTTGTTGCTCCCTGCGGATTTGAGGTAGAAAGAGCCAGTCAAGAGATAGAAGCCTTAACAAAATTAGAGGGTTGGGATACGTTAAAAGCCGTTCAGAATAATGCTGTTTTTATGGCTGATGCCGATTTGTTTACCCAACCCAGTACAACTGTTGTTGATGGAATCGAATTGCTAGCGGCATTGTTTCACCCAACTATTTTTGAAGTTCCAAGTAAATTGAAACACAAATATTTGGCTTTTCATACTGCTGAAAAAGTAATGAGATGACAGTGATTTTTCCCAATACTATTCGAGTGAAAAACTGTTCTGCTTGTGGTGCTCCATTCAATTGTGGCGATCCGCCAGAGGGAAGTAAATGTTGGTGCAATGATTTTCCGCCTATTTTTACTCCGTCGGAAGTGGTAGATTGTTTGTGTTCTATTTGTTTTAAAGTATCATGTTCATTAAAAATTGATGAGTATGTAGCGACCATAACGCCAGAAACTGCCCTTGAAAATAGAGCAAAAGACTTGCCTAAAACAACTAATTTGCTGGAAGGAATTGATTATTATATAGAGAACGAAAATTATGTTTTTAAGGCATTTTTTCATCTCAAAAGAGGACATTGTTGTACCAATGGGTGTAGGCATTGCCCATACGGATTTAAAAAATAAAGAAAAATGATTTATTTAATAACAGGCGGAGAACGCTCAGGTAAAAGTAGTTATGCTGAAAATTTAGCTAAAGAATTATCGGACAAACCAATGTATGTGGCGACGGCTCGAAAATGGGATGATGATTTCCAAAAGAGAATAGATCGTCATCAAAAAGATCGAGACGAACGATGGACAAACATTGAAAAAGAGAAACACCTGAGCGAAATTTATTTCTCTGGGAAAGTTGCCGTTATTGATTGTGTGACGCTTTGGTTAACCAACTTTTTTGTGGATACCAAAAACGATGTAGAATTGTGTTTGAAACAAGCAAAATCCGAATTCGATGCCATCGCCAATCAAAAAGATACAACCATTATTCTCATCACTAACGAAATAGGAATGGGCGTTCACGCCGATACTCACATTGGACGAAAATTTACCGAATTACAAGGCTGGATGAACCAATATTTAGCCAAAAAAGCGCATACCGTTGTACTGATGGTTTCTGGTATTCCTGTAACAATAAAAGGAAATTAGCAATAATAATTTGATGACCATGTTTGATTTAGATGAAATTTTAAAATCCCGTCGCGACACTCGTCATTTTATGCATGATGAGGTTCCTGATGCGGTCATTGAAAAAGCACTGCAAGCTGGACATTGGTCACCTTCTGTGGGTTTGACTGATGCCACAAAATACTATCTCATAAAGTCAGCAGAAATTAGAAAAGCCATCAAAGAATTGTTTTTGGAATATGACAAAAAAGCAACTAATCAAACCGATAACGAACAACAAAAATCACAATATCAAGCCCTAAAACTTGAAGCGATTGAGGAAGCGCCACTCGGACTTGTGATTTGTTACGATCGTTCGGTTCTCAATAATTTCACCATTGGAACTGTTGGTAGTAACGAATCGATAAAATTTAGTGCGGTTTGTGCGGCACAAAACATATGGCTTTCCCTTACGGAACAAGGCTATTCCATGGGTTGGGTTTCTATTTTAAATTATTATGAGTTTAAAAAGTTATTGGGGTTTCCCGAAAATATCGAACCTTTGGGGTATTTCTGTGTGGGTAAACCTGCTACGAATTATGAAAACCAACCCATGTTGCAGCAACTGAATTGGAAGCAAAAATCGGAAACTCCATTTGTTGAAGAAATTTCAATACTTCATAAAAAAGAATCGGAAATTAAATTGATTCTTGATAAAGTAGAAAAATCTATTTCAACTGAATTTGAAGCAGCTTTGCAACATAAAATTGACAACAAAACCAAGCCTGCAGGTTCTTTAGGAATGCTAGAGGTTTTAGCAAAGCAAATTGGAGTGCTGTTTCAAACCTTGGAGCCAAAAATCACAAAACCAAATATGATTATTTTTGCTGCCGATCATGGAATTGCAAATCATGGTGTGAGTGCGTATCCGCAGGATGTTACACGTCAAATGGTAACTAATTTTCTTGAAGGTGGAGCAGCGATAAATGTGTTTTGCAAGCAACATAACATTCAATTGTCCATTGTAGATTCTGGGGTGAATTATGATTTTTCGACGAATGTCAATTTGATTTCAGCAAAAATAGCAAAAGGGACACAGTCTTTTTTACATGGTGCAGCAATGAGTTCAACCGAACTCGATTTGTGTTTTGCTAAAGGAAGTGAAATTGTTAAAGCTATTGCAAAAACTGGAAGTAATTGCATTGGTTTTGGCGAAATGGGAATCGGAAATACATCAACGGCTTCGGTTTTAATGAGTGTTATTTTAGAATTGCCAATTGAAGATTGCGTAGGAAATGGAACTGGAGTGAACGATGAAAAACTTCAATTTAAAAAAGAAATTTTAAAAAGAGCAATTGAAAATTATAAAAATGATAATGATTTGGATAGCAAGTTAGCCTATTTTGGAGGATTCGAAATTTGCCAGATGACTGGAGGAATGCTTGAAGCCTATAATAATAATATGTTGATTCTAGTTGACGGATTTATTTGTAGCATCGCTTTTTTAATTGCATTTAAAAAGAATCCGGGGATTATACAAAACGCTATATTTTGTCATCAATCTGCCGAGCAGGCACACATGAAATTGTTGAATTATTTAAATGGAAAAGCTATTTTAAATTTAAATTTGCGATTGGGAGAAGGGACAGGTTGCGCGGTGGCATTTCCAATAATTCAATCGGCAGTGACATTTTTAAATGAAATGGCAAGTTTTGAAAGTGCAGGAGTGAGTCAAAACTAATCAAGGAAGTTTATTTAGTATTCAGTTATAACAATAAAAAATGAAAAAAGAAATCCATATATTTTTTACCGCATTAATGTTTTATACCCGAATTCCGTGCCCGAAAAACATCGATCACAATCCAGATTATCTCAACAAAGCTTCTCGGTATTTTCCGTTTATTGGTTGGATTGTAGGAGGAATAAGCTTTGCAGTCTATTATTTCTCATCTATCATCTTTTCTCATGATATAGCGATTATTCTAGCAATCATTGCAGGAATTCTAACCACAGGTGCTTTTCATGAAGATGGTTTTGCCGATGTTTGTGATGGTTTTGGAGGTGGTTGGACTAAAGAAAAAATCCTAATAATCATGAAAGATAGCGCCATTGGAGCGTATGGAGCAATTGGTTTGGTGTTGTTATTTTTACTAAAGTTTCATGTTTTGAAACAATTATGCAACATACAATTTATAATTTATAATTTACAATTCACAATTTTAATATTGTTTGTAACCGCACATGCTATAAGTCGGCTAGCTGCTATTTCTATCGTATTTACACACGAGTATTCTCGCGATGGTGCTTCGAGTAAAAGCAAACCTATTGCCCAAAGTTACACTTGGCGAGAAGTATGGGGTGCATTCTTTTTTGGATTAATGCCACTTCTATTTTTGTCTTACTTTCAATGGCAATTTGTACTGGCGATTATCCCTGTTATTATCGCTCGTTTTTTTCTAGCTCGCTATTTTCAGAAATGGATTGATGGTTATACTGGAGATTGTCTAGGAGCAACACAGCAAGTGTGTGAAGTTATTTTTTATCTGTCAATTATAGGGATATGGAAGTTTATTTAGTGCGTCATACCGAAACAGTTTGCGAAAAAGGTATCTGTTATGGTCAAGCCGATGTAGAAATTCAAGAAGATTATTTACCACTTTTCGAATCTATAAAAAAAGAAATCCCCGAAGACGCTATAGTATATTCGAGTCCTTTGAAGCGATGTGTAATATTAGCTAATTATATTTCAAAAGGAAATTTCAAAACTGATTCCCGATTAATGGAAATGAATTTTGGTGATTGGGAATTAAAAAAATGGAACGATATTCCAGAAGATGAAATTAATCCTTGGATGCAAGATTTTGTAAATGTATCTGTGCTAAATGGAGAATCATTTGTAGAATTATACGAAAGAGTGAATACTTTTTTTGACGAAATAAAAAAAACAAATCCATCAAAACCAGTTGTAATTATAACACATGCTGGTGTTATTCGAAGTGCTTTGTGTAAAATTTCTAAATTACCACTTAAGGATGCTTTTCAAAATAAAGTTAATTTTGGGGAAGTAAAAAAGATGAATTTCTAATAAAAATTTAATTTAATCACGATAATATTGATTTTACTTTAAAAATATATTTAAAAAGTCTAAAAGAATTGGTTTATTAATATTTATGCAATTATCTTTGCACCCGAATTAAGGTTTCTAACTTTTTATAAAAAAAGAAAGGAATTAAAAGGGAATTTGGATAAATACCAAAGCTGTTCCCGCAACTGTAAGCTAATTAAGCTTGTTGTTATCTACAAAACCACTGTTTTTATATTTTAGATTTCAGATTTTTTAAATCCTAAATCGAAAATTAAGAATGGGAAGGCAAACAACAAGACGCAAGCCAGGAGACCTGCCTAAATTCGATGATGTATCAAACTTTCGGGAAAAAAGGTTTGGGTATGGGTAATTTCATGCTTTTCTCCCATTTTTATTATTAAAAATGTTTTATTAAAATGAACAAAAAAATTGCTTTTGCAGGTGTTTTTATACTTGTAGCTATCGGTGCGTTTGCACAAGAAAATGATTCAATAAAAAAATTAGATCAAGTTATAATCTCAGATTCTAAATTTGCTTTACCTAAAGAAAAATCAGGAAAAGTAATTGTAAAGATTACATCAGAGGATTTAAAAAACAAAGCAGGGGAGTCTGTAGCTTCTATTTTAAGTACTGTTGCTGGTGTCGAAATTAATGGAAATCAAAGCCGTAATGGTAAAGATTTAGGTGTTTACATTAGAGGAGGTAGAAACCATCAAGTTTTAATTTTAATTGATGGTGTTCCTGTAACAGACGCTTCTGGAACTAGTATATCATACGATTTGAGATTACTTCCTGTAGAACAAATTGAGAATATCGAAATTATGAAAGGTGCATCAAGTACATTATATGGTTCTGGAGCAGCAACGGGAGTTATTAATATTACTTTAAAAAAAGCCTCTAAAAACGGTATAAGTGGTAATGCTTATACAAGTATGGGTACGCAAACAGTAGCAAAGGTTAAAAGCTATAATCCAACAGAATATAATCAAGGTTTTTCATTTATAGGAAAAGGAGAAAAAGTTAATTTTTTTGGAGCATTAAATCATACTAATTCTGAAGGTATTTCTGAAGCAAAATCAGCCGATAAAAACATTATTTTTGAAAATGATAAATTTTCGAGAGTGAATTCAGTAGTAAAATTTGGTTTAACACCAACAAAAAAATTATCATTAGATTTTTCTGCAAATTATGATAAGATGAAAAATGATTTTGATGGTGGTTCTTTTTCTGATGATAAAGATAATTATTCTTCATCAGAACAGTTTAGAGTAGGATTTTCTCCAAGATATAAATATAATAAAGGAGAGTTTGTTATCAATTCTGGAGCAGGAATGATTGAAAGGAATATTTTATCTTACGGAACATTATTTAATTTCAAATCAAGAAATATAAATACTGATGTGTTTAATAAATACAATTTAACAAGCCAAGTGTTTGTTATCGTTGGAAGTCAATTGCAATTTCATGAAATGTCTAACGATAGTCAATATGGTTCTATTGCTAAAGAAACAGCAAAGTTTAGTATGATAGATCCATACCTT
This sequence comes from Flavobacterium sp., assembly GCF_043779715.1. GTDB lineage: Bacteria > Bacteroidota > Bacteroidia > Flavobacteriales > Flavobacteriaceae > Flavobacterium. Next base: position 306 of record NZ_JAYWDT010000030.1, on the reverse strand, counting down.
TCGGCAGTTTATAATTCTAGTTTTGGATTAAATATTAATGCAGGAGCAAGATTTAATATACACAGTAAATACGGTAATCATATAGTATATAATATTAACCCATCTTTTGTTATCCCGAGCACAAACGTAAAATTATTAGCATCATATAGTACAGCATTTGTTGCGCCTAGTTTGTATCAATTATATTCTCCTTATGGAGATATAGAATTAACTCCCGAAGAAGATGCTACAATAGAAGCAGGTTTTGAAGTAGCTTTGCTAGACAAAAAAATAACTTTAAATGCAGTAGGTTTTTTAAGAGAAGAG
>NZ_JAYWDT010000029.1:0-10818 GCF_043779715.1 Flavobacterium sp. | reverse complement strand
AAAGAATATCTCTTATTCCTGACGGAATCATTCTGAAAATAGTAGCGTAAGTAAAAATTCCCCCAAGGCTTTTTGCTATTTCTAAAGCGGCAGTCGATTTGTAGTAATAGGCTTTTCCTGGTTTATATAAAACAACACTATCTATATATTTTTGGGAAATTCCAATATGCTTTATAATTTTTTGTCCTAATTCGGATTGGATAGGGACAAATCTAAACACATCTTTCTTGTCATGTTTTATTACATATTGAACAGACGAATTGCATAAATTACAAACACCGTCAAAGAGAATTATCTTTTTGTTATTTGGTATTCCTTCCATAAATTATTTATTACTATTTAAATAATCTTCTTAATAACTCTTAGTTTATGCGTGTGTTTATTTACTTCGGCATTATAAATTCCAAGATGGTCTAGTCTATCAATGCGAACTTTTCCGCTGGCATGAATGATATAATTATCGTCCATAATAATGCCAACATGTATGATATTTCCTTCTTCATTATCAAAAAAAGCCAAATCTCCAGGTTCGCTTTCTTCGATAAAACTTAACGCTTCCCCTTGGCCTGCTTGCTGTGATGCATCACGAAATAATTTGTAACCATTTAACTTATAAACCATTTGTGTAAATCCAGAACAATCTATCCCAAAAGGTGTTTTTCCGCCCCACAAATACGGCGCATTCATATACATAAAAGCAGTATTGATAAGGTTTGATTTTGGTTTTACACCACTAATTCTTAGCCCTTCAAAAGAAAAATTATCGGTATTTATCGCTTCATAATTTAAGAAAGATAATGAAGATCCAAGAGGAATAGGAATTAATAAATTTTTTGGAGAAGTAATATATTCTATTAAATCAGAGTTTAAAACAATGCTGTCTTTCGATAGTTGTTCAAATTGCTCTTCAGTAATTGGTGCAAACTGTTTGTTGTCTATCCAGCCTTCATAATCATCAAAGAACAAACGAATTTTAGCCCATTTCTGGTTTTTTTCTAAAACAGTAAAATGTTCACCAAACAAAACCTGCGAAACCAATTCGCTTCGGTCGCTAGGCTCTATTCGTAAAGGGATATTGGCTAAATTACAAATTCCAAACATTAAAATTATTTTAAATTTTAAATGATGAATTTTGAATTAATTAAAACTCAAAAATTCATCATTTATATTATTTTCATTTGAAGCTAACCTGCTTTCCGCTACAATCTTTTTGCTTTTTAAAGAAAAAAACAAAAAGGATTTCCGCCTTAATCAGGGCTAGGGGAGAACTGTAAATTTCAAACACTAAAACATTTGAAATTCATCATTCAAAATTCATTAAGCTCTTTCAATCACAATTGCCGATGCACCACCACCACCATTACAAATAGCAGCTGCACCAATTTTAGCATTGTTTTGTTGTAAAACGTTTATCAAAGTAACAATGATTCTTGCTCCAGAACATCCAAGAGGATGACCTAAAGAAACCGCACCACCATTTACATTAATTTTATTATTATCTAAACCAAGAATTTGAGCATTTGCCAATCCCACTACTGAGAAAGCTTCGTTAAACTCAAAGAAATCAACATCAGAAGTTGACAAACCAGCTTTCTTTAAAGCGATTGGTAATGCTTTTGCTGGAGCAGTTGTAAACCATTTAGGTTCTTGTGCTGCATCTGCATATCCTTTTATGTAAGCTAAAGGCTTTAATCCTAATGAAAGTGCTTTTTCTTCACTCATCAATACCATTGCCGCAGCACCGTCATTTATAGTAGAAGCATTTGCAGCAGTAACCGTTCCGTCTTTGGTAAAAACAGCGTTTAAAGTTGGGATTCTGTCTAATTTGACATTAGAATATTCCTCGTCTTTAGAAACTACAATTGGATCACCTTTTCTTTGTGGAATGCTAACAGGAACAATTTCGTTATCAAATTTTCCAGCATCCCAAGCTTTTGCAGAACGCTCGTAAGATTGAATGGCAAAGTTATCTTGGTCTTCACGAGAAATTTTATATTCTGTAGCACATAAATCAGCAAAAACACCCATTGCTTGTTGGTCATAAGCATCAACCAAACCATCTTTTTGCATACCATCAAGCATAGAAGTTGGTCCAAATTTTACACCATTTCTTAAATGAACATAATGTGGAATCAAACTCATGTTTTCCATACCACCAGCTACAACGATTTCTGCATCGCCACACATAATTGCTTGTGCACCTAACATAACCGATTTCATTCCAGAAGCACATACTTTATTTACAGTTGTACACGCTACTTCGTTAGACAAACCAGCAAAAATAGCTGCTTGTCTTGCAGGAGCTTGACCAACACCAGCCTGTACTACATTACCCATATATACTTCATTTACTAAAGCTGCATCAAGATTTATTTTGTTTAATGCACCTTTGATGGCAATTGCACCCAATTGTGGTGCAGGAACGCTAGATAATGCTCCCATAAAACTTCCAATAGGAGTACGAACTGCTGATACTATAACTACTTTTTTCATTTTTGAAATATTCTTAAATTACAGTTGCGAATTTACTAATTTTAAAAAGATTTTATACTTCTTAATGACTTTTTTTTAAATTTAAGGATTATTTAATTTTAAATAACAAGATCAGTTTTGTTGTATAATGTTGATTCTTAAATGTTTTAAATTTTAAAAATAAATAAAATGAAAATAAATAAGCAAAAAGTTGGTAATATTCGTTTGATACCCTACATTTGCAACCGCTTAAAAGAAAGAATTTAATTCTTTATTGGAGAGTTGCCTGAGTGGCCGAAAGGACTTGTTTGCTAAACAAGCGTATGGGTAACTGTACCAAGGGTTCGAATCCCTTACTCTCCGCTTTTTTTCCTTTCGGGGTGTAGCGTAGCCCGGTTATCGCGCCTGCTTTGGGAGCAGGAGGCCGCAGGTTCGAATCCTGCCACCCCGACAAAAGGATGGTCTCGTTAAAAAACGGAACTAATCCGACAACTTTAAGTTGTCACTGAATAAATTTTTTAAGGTTGCGTAGCTCAGCTGGATAGAGCAACTCACTTCTAATGAGTAGGTCCCAGGTTCGAATCCTGGCGCGATCACAAAAAGCCTCGATATTCTTTATCGAGGCTTTTTTATTTGTAATAATTTGAAATTTTATCCCAACCAACCTTCTCTATCTAAGCTTCGATACTGAATTGCTTCTGCGATATGGGTTGAGTTTACTTTGTCTGTAGTTTCTAAGTCGGCAATAGTTCTAGATACTTTTAGAATTCTGTCGAAGGCACGAGCCGAAAGATTTAGCCTTTCCATAGCAGTTTTTAGTAATTGTAATGATGCTTCATCTAGGGCACAATGTTCTCTAATTTGTTTGGTATTCATTTGTGCGTTGTAATGAATATTGTCAAAAAGCTCGAATCTTGTCGTTTGAATTTCACGCGCTGCAGTAACACGTTTTCTAATTTCGACACTACTTTCGCCATTTCTTTTTTCGGTCAATTTATCGAAAGGAACGGGAGTCACTTCTATATGAATATCTATTCTATCCAATAAAGGACCAGAAATTTTACTCAAATACCGATTCATTTCATGCGGAGAAGAAGTATTTGGAGAATCTGGATCATTAAAAAAGCCACTCGGACTTGGATTCATACTGGCTACCAACATAAATGATGATGGATAGGTTATGGTAAATTTTGCTCTCGAAATGGTAACTTCTCTATCTTCAAGCGGTTGACGCATGACTTCTAAAACTTCTCGTTTAAATTCAGGTAATTCATCTAGAAATAAAACACCATTGTGTGCCAATGAAATTTCTCCAGGTTGCGGATAACTTCCACCACCGACAAGTGCTACCGAAGAAGCAGTATGATGTGGGCTTCTAAATGGGCGTTGGTTCATAAGTCCAACATCTTTTACTTTTCCTGCAACGCTATGTATTTTCGTCGTTTCCAAGGCTTCTTTAAGTGTCATTGGAGGCAAAATACTTGGTAAACGTTTGGCAATCATTGTTTTTCCAGAACCTGGAGGTCCAATCAAAATAATATTGTGTCCGCCAGCGGCTGCAATTTCCATGCAACGCTTGATGCTTTCTTGTCCTCGCACTTCCGAAAAATCGAATTCAGGGAAATCTAATGTTTTATAAAATTCGTCACGAGTATTGATGACTGTTGGTTCGAGCGTTCCTTTTCCTTCAAAAAAATCGATAACTTCGAGTACATTTTCTACTCCATAAACATCAAGACCAGCTACGATTGCGGCTTCTTTTACATTTTGTTTTGGTAGAAAAAAACCTTTAAAACCTTCTTCTTTGGCTTTTATGGCAATAGGTAAAACGCCTTTTATGGGTTGCAAACTTCCGTCGAGAGATAATTCGCCCATAATGATGTATTTGTCTACTTCTTCGGATTTTATTTGTCCTGATGCGGCAAGAATTCCTATAGCCAGTGTCAAATCGTAGGCTGAACCTTCTTTTCGTAAATCGGCAGGAGCCATATTTATCGTGATTTTCTTAACGGGAAGATTGTATCCGTTATTTTTTAGAGCAGCAGCAATGCGATAACTACTTTCTTTGATGGCATTATCGGGCAATCCGACTAGATGATAACCGACACCTTTATCTATATTTACTTCGACGGTTATGGTTGTGGCTTCGACTCCGAAAACGGCACTTCCAAATACTTTTACTAACATGGCGTATAATTTTATATTTTCAAAAATAGTGTTTTAACTTATAAAAACAAAAAACCTGCAAAGATTAACTTGCAGGTCAGTATATTAATTATTTTTTATTTAAAAATTCAATTATTTTAAAACAGTAAATTCAATTTTTGAATCATTATATACCTTATGTGTTTGCTTTTTGAAATCTTCTTTTTTTGCATAAAAAATATTTTCTACAAATGTTTGAGGGTTTAAATCTATGAGAGGAAACCAAGTACTTTGTATTTGGATTTGTATTTTATGCCCTTTTTTGAAAGTATGAAAAACATCTTGAAGTTTAATATTTACGGGTGTTTTTTGATTAGGGACAAAAGGTTCAGGTTTAATAAAGCTATTACGAAAACGACCACGCATAACCTCACTTCTTATCATCATGTGGTAATTGCTCATTTTCAAATAAGGTGCAATTTCTTTAGTTTCTGGTTCGGTATTAGGAAATACATCAATTACTTTCACAATCCAATCGGCATCAGTCCCAGTAGTAGCTACTTGTAATTGAGCTAGTATTTCTCCAGCAAGTGTCGTGTCATTATCTAATGATTCGGTTTCAAAAACTAAGACATCTGGTCTTTTAGCCGCAAAACGTTGGTCATCAGTCATGTATTTTCTAGGTGTAATACCTCGTTGTGAGATATCTTCGGAAGAAGGAACAGGTTTTTTAGGATCACTAATGAATTCTTCAAAAGTACCATCATTAGAATTAAGTTTAGTTAATTGTTCATTATTTTGTAAATAATAACCTTGTTTTTCAGTATTTTTAGGAGGCCAAGCATCAGAGCTTTTCCATTCTTTTTTACCTGTATCAAAAACATAAGCTTCAGGTAATGTATTTTCTCCTTTGCCATTGTCTTTTAAAAAATGATGAAAGAAATTTGCTTCTACATTCTTTTGAAAATTTGCCGAAATACTATCTCCAAAATAAATATTTCCTATAATTTGCTTTTCCTTATTTCTTGCCCAGTCTCCATGACTCCAAGGTCCCATAACAATAGTGTTGTAGTTTTTACTGCTTTTTTCAATGGTTTGGTAAGTATTTAACGGACCATATAAATCTTCTGCATCAAACCAACCACCAACAAACATTACGGCTGGTTTTATATTTTTCATGTGCTGTAAAAGACCACGTTTTTGCCAAAATTCATCATAGCTGGAATGGTCTTTTAGCTGTTGCCAAAATTCATCATTTTTAGACATATAAGAATCTAAATTAGTAAGTGGGCCTGCATCTAAGAAAAAATTATAATCGTCTAAAGTATTTGTTTTAGGAAAGGTAAACCAATCATCAGGCGTTCTTTTTGTTTTTTGTGGACCAAATAATGGTGTGGCTTTCCAATAACTAAGTAAATAAGCGCCGTTGTGATGAAAATCATCAAAAAAGAAATCAGAAATACACGCTTGAGGAGAAACAGCTTTCAAAGCTGGATGATTACTTAATAATGAATAAGACGCATAAAAACCTGGATACGAAATTCCCCAAGTTCCTACATTACCATTATTATTAGATACGTTTTTAACCAACCAATCTATGGTATCGTAAGTATCAGAAGCCTCATCAATGTCTTTACTGTTTTTTTTGTTGAGAATAAAACCACGCATATTATCATACAAGCCATCACTCATATATCGTCCACGAACATCTTGATAGACTACAATATAGCCCTCTTTCATCATGACTTCGTTTGGTGCAATATTCTCATCAAATTTATCTAGTCCATAAGGAGAACAACTATAAGGAGTTCTTTGCATTATGATAGGATACTTTTTTGAAGTATCTTTTGGTGAATAAATAGTGGTAAATAATTGTAAACCATCACGCATGGTAATGTGTACTTCTTTTTTAGTATAGTTTTCAGCTACATAATTTGGTTTTTTCTCTTGTGCTGTCAACGAAATTGAAAGCAACAAGAAAATAATTGAGAGTAATTTATTCATTATTTTTAATTTTTATATATACTATTTTTGGTGTTAATATTTTGTTTGGATGTTAAACGTAGGAATACAGTTAATTAATAGATTTTTATGAAACAGTTAATTTCTAATAATCTCGAAACTGCAAATTACTCAAATTCTTATAAATTCCGTTTTCAATTTCAATAAGTTCTTTGTGAGTGCCTTGTTCTGCAATGATACCGTTGTCGAGAACTAAGATAGCATCTGCATTTCTAATGGTAGATAATCTATGGGCAATAATAATACTAGTTCGTCCTTCCATTAGGGTTTCCAGTGCTTCTTGAACCAATTTTTCGCTTTCGCTATCTAAAGAGGAAGTGGCTTCATCAAGGATTAAAATACTTGGGTTTTTTAGCAAAGCGCGAGCAATGGCAATACGTTGGCGTTGTCCTCCGGATAATTTGATGCCTCGTTCGCCAACAATGGTTTCAAATTTTTCAGGAAATCCGTTTACAAAATTGAGCGCATTAGCCTGTTTGGCAGCAATCATAATTTCTTCTTCGGTGGCATCGGGTTTTCCATAAGCAATATTTTCTCTAATGCTTCCGCCAAATAAAATCACATCTTGCGGTACAATACTCATATTACCACGAAGATTTTCTAAATCATAATCGTAAATATTTTTATCGTCAATAAGAATCGTTCCGCTTTCTATATCATAAAAACGAAGTAATAATGAAGAAATTGTCGATTTTCCTGCGCCACTTGGACCAACAATGGCTATTTTTTGACCAAAACTAGCTTTGAAACTGACATCTTTTAAAACCTGAATTTCTTTTCTCGACGGATAAGTAAAAGCCACATTCTGGAAAGTGACTTCTCCTTTTATTTTTTCTTTAATTGACGATTGAATACCACTTATTTTTTCTGGAGTTTCTTCTAACAATTCGAAAATTCTTTCGGTAGAACCAATGGCTTTTTGTAGTTGTGAATACAATTCGGCAATTCCACCAAAAGATGCTCCGATAAATGCTGAATACAATACAAATGAGATTAATTGACCTACATTTTTCATTTCACCGGAAATAGTTAACGTAACTCCATACCAAACCACCGAAACTACTGCTCCAAATAGACAAATGATAATAAATGAAGCGAAAAACCCACGATATTGTCCGCCTTTTATAGCAATTTTTACAATTTCATTTATTTTATTTTTGTAACGATCTATTTCGTACCATTCGTTTGCAAATGCTTTTACATTGGTTATTCCTTGCAGTGTTTCTTCAACAACGACTTGACTTTCGGCGATTTTATCTTGTGTTTTCTTTCCGTATTTTCTGATAAATCTCCCAAAAATTACTGCCGCAACTGCAACTACAGGAACGATAGACATCATCATTAAAGTTAACTTTGGACTAATGGTTGCTAAAATGATAAATCCACCAATAATTAATATAAATTGACGCAAAAATTCGGCAATTGTACTGGTTAGTGTATCTTGAAGTTGAGAAATATCGGCACTTAATCGGCTGTTTAGTTCACCAACTCGCTTTTGAGCGTAAAAAGACATGGGTAATTTTATCAAATTTTTATACAATGCAAATCTCAAATTTGCTAAAGTGTTTTCGGTAAAATTGATAAATAATGACAATCTGAAAAAAGAAAAACCAGATTGTAAGACTAAGATTCCGAACAAACCCAAAGCAATTTTATTCGCTTTATCAATGTCTTTATTAGCAACACAATCTACCAACATTCCTAAAAATTTCGGAAATGCTAATGCCGTAATACTCGTTAGGAATAAGAAAAACAAGCCTACATAAAATTTCCATTTATGATTTCCAGCATATTTGAAGATTAGTTTTGCTTTGTTTAATGAACTTGCATTTATTTTTGATTTTGGTAAATCGTTTTCTACGAACCTGGCCATTTGGTTTTATTTTAATACAAAAATACTACAAATGATAGTTTGATAAATGGTTATGATTTCGGTTTTTAGTTAAATTAATCTTAAAGTCGAAAGTTGAAAAGTCAAAAAAACATTGTCTTTATTAACTTTCATACTTTTAAAATCCTTTCCGAAATTTGAAAATTAAAACATTTTTAAAGTAGTTAAACCAAGACTTTCGACTTTCTGACTTTCGACTTAAAAAAAATTATTCTTGCATAGTATGATATACGTTCATGACGTCATCATCTTCTTCAATTTTTTCGATTAGTTTTTCTACATCAGCCATTTGAGCTTCGGTAAGTTCTTTTGTAATTTGTGGAATACGCTCGAAACCAGAAGATAAAATTTCAATTCCTCTTGTTTCTAATTCTTTTTGAATGGTTCCAAAACTTCCAAAAGGAGCGTAAATTAATATTCCGTCTTCATCTTCAAAAACTTCTTCGGCACCAAAATCGATTAGTTCTAATTCTAATTCTTCAGGATCCATTCCGTTTGCAGGAATTCGGAAATTACAAGTATGGTCAAACATAAATTCGACTGAACCTTGTGTTCCCATGGTTCCGTTACATTTATTAAAATAACTTCTAATATTAGCCACAGTTCTGTTATTATTATCGGAAGCAGTTTCTATCAAAATGGCAATTCCGTGTGGTGCATAACCTTCAAAAAGTATTTCTTTATAGTTTGCAGTGTCCTTGTCGGTTGCTTTCTTAATAGCGCGTTCTACGTTTTCTTTAGGCATATTTACTGCCTTCGAGTTTTGTATAACTGCTCTTAATCGAGAGTTTGCTTCAGGATTTGGACCACCTTCTTTAACCGCCATGACAATATCTTTACCAATTCTGGTAAATGCTTTGGCCATTGCCGACCAACGCTTCATTTTTCTTCCTTTTCTAAATTCGAATGCTCTTCCCATTTCTAAGAATGTATTTATTTTTTAATTAAATGCAAAAGTAATTGTTTCAATGTCAATGTCAAAATCCAATGTCAAAAATCAATTTGATTCTAATTGTCATTGATTTTTGCTATTGATATTGAATTTTGTAATTGACCTATTTTTTATAAAAGGGCAATTTTACCACTTTGGCTAAAACGTCATTTTTTCTAATTCTGATAAAAATATCACTATCAACTGCAGAAAATAATGTTGGTACATAACCTAAACCAATTCCAACATTCATACTTGGTGACATCGTTCCCGAAGTTACAATTCCGATAACATTTCCAGAGGCATCAACAATTTCGTAATCATGACGAGGAACAGCACGTTCTTGCATTTCAAAAGCTACTAATTTTCTAGAAACTCCTTCTTCTTTTTGCTTTTTTAAATTAGCCGAATTGGTAAATTCTTTATCAAATTTTGTAATCCAACCCAATCCTGCTTCTAGTGGCGAAGTGGTGTCATTTATATCGTTTCCGTACAAACAGAACCCCATTTCTAAACGTAAAGTATCACGAGCAGCCAATCCAATTGGTTTGATTCCGAAAGGTTTTCCGGCTTCGAAAATTTTGTTCCAAATAGCTTCTGCATCTTCATTTTTGAAGTAAATCTCAAATCCTCCAGAACCAGTATAACCAGTTGCCGAAACGGTAACATCTTTTAGTCCAGCAAATTCACCAATTTGGAAAGAATAATATGGCATGTTTACTAAATCGATAGCAGTTAACGATTGCATAGCTTCGGCAGCCTTTGGCCCTTGAATAGCTAATAATGAATAACAATCAGAAAGATTTTGCATATCGACACCCAAATCATTGTGAGATGATATCCAGTTCCAATCTTTTTCGATATTCGAAGCATTTACTACTAACATATAATAATTGTCGGCAATTTTATAAATGATTAAATCATCTACAATTCCACCATCATTATTTGGTAAACAAGAATATTGTGCTTTTCCGTCAACTAATTTTGAAGCATCATTTGACGTTACTTTTTGTATTAATGCCAAAGCGTTTTCGCCTTTTAAGAAAAATTCTCCCATGTGAGAAACATCAAAAACACCTACGCCATTACGAACAATCTCATGTTCTGCGTTTACGCCTTCGTATTGAACGGGCATATTGTAACCTGCAAATGGAACCATTTTTGCTCCTAAACTTTCGTGAATGTGCGTTAATGCTGTATTTTTCATTGTGTTTTGAATGTAAATTTTAAGGTGCTAAAGTATTGATTTTTTATGGAGTGACAAAAAGTGTAAGAAGTAATTTTATTATTGTTATAATAATATATTTCGTTTTCTATTTTCAAGCCATTTAAGACGATTTCTATTTTTAAAGTTGTA
>NZ_JAYWDT010000028.1:0-10850 GCF_043779715.1 Flavobacterium sp. | reverse complement strand
AGATTATGGACAAAAGGAGAGGAGAGTGGTGATTTTTTGAACCTTGTAGATGTTAAATTAGATTGCGATAGTGATACTTTTTTAGTTCAAGTAAACCCAGAAGGAAATACTTGTCATACAGGTTCATATAATTGCTGGCAAGAATCTAAAAATCAAAATTTTAGCTTTTTATTGAAACTTGAAGAAACTATTAGAGAGAGAAAAGAAACAGCCAATTCATCTACTAGTTATGTTGCTAGTTTGTTTCAAAAAGGAATTAATAAAATTGCTCAAAAAGTAGGTGAGGAGGCAATAGAAGTTGTTATTGAAGCCAAAGACAACAACGACATTCTATTTGTGAGCGAAAGTGCCGATTTACTTTTTCATTATCTCATTTTATTGCAAGCAAAAGGATTCAAATTACAAGACGTGGTTAATGTTTTAGAATCGAGAAACAAGTAATTTTTAAGCCAATTCTTCCAATAATTGCAATTGGCTTTTTAGTCTTTCCACTAACAAATTCATCATTCTTTTGTTTAAGTTTGATGAGTTTTTTATATAATCTTGGTATTCATGAACCGTAAAAAATCCGATAACCATTCCTTTTAATGAGTTTCTGAATTTTATATCTTTTTGAATAACATTTTCAATATAATTTTGTTTTTTTTCGGGTGTTAATGTAAAAAAAGCACCCTTTTGTTTCTGAGCATAATTGATAAACACTTGAATAAGCAAATCATTTTGCAATTTTAAAATAGGTCGCAAAGTAATGTTCTGAAAAGCTTCTTCTTCCGATGATTGTGGCGTTACAATTCCTAAAGCACCACCTCTTAAATCAAAAATTGTTGTATCACGATTTTCCATTTGTTTTTCTTTTAAAATTAAGAAATTATCGAGGCTAATTTATGGCTCAAATCTAAAAGTTATTAGTAATTTAGTGTTGAAAAGATAATTATGAGAACTTCAAAAATATTCGTCACCGTAGATGCAGTTATTATTAAAAAAGCGACTGATGATCAATTGCTTTTAATAAAAAGAAAAAATGAACCATTTCAGAGTTGTTGGGCTTTACCTGGTGGTTTTGTAGATGAAAATGAAGATTTAGAAGTCGCAGCTAAACGAGAATTAGAAGAAGAAACTCAAATAAAAATCGATTCTTTACAACAATTTGGAGCTTTTGGCAAACCATTTCGTGATCCTAGAGGACACATGATTTCGGTGGCTTATTTTGGAGAAGTTCCAGAAAATACAATAGCAATTGCTTCAGATGATGCTAAAGAAGTGGCTTGGTTTCCTGTAAATAAATTACCAAATTTAGCCTTCGATCATCAAGAAATTATAGAAAAAGCCTTTAAAATATTTAAAATATGAGATTTCATACTAGAAAATGGGTAAAACCACAAGATTTAAACCCAAATCACACGCTTTTTGGCGGACAATTATTAGCTTGGATAGACGAAGAATTGGCTTTATATTCGATTGTGCAACTCGAAAATCCTAGAATTGTGACCAAACACATGTCGGAGATTAACTTTATAAGCTCTGCAAAACAAGGAGATATTATCGAAATTGGTATTGATGTGGTTAAGTTTGGAAATTCGTCATTAACACTAAAATGCGAAGCCAGAAATATTATGACTCGTGAAACGATTATCACAATAGATTCAATAACTATGGTAAGCTTAGGAGATAATGGCAAACCAAAAGCCCACGGAAAAACTGAAATAGAATTTGTGAGAAATAGAATAAAATAGTTAAAACAGGCTAGCAATCCTGTAAAAGCTCTGTGCTAAATTGTTCTTGTTTCTAAGTTACTTTTCAATTCCCATTATATTGTTTTTATTGTCAATAACAATAATTTCGTTGTCAAACATTTTATTTCCAGTAATTCCGTAAATTAGGGATTTAGGCAAATAATCTACAAAATTGAATTTGAAAAACCCATAAACGAATTCTTCCTTTTTTATGTTTTTTCCAATTTGAATATTTTCGGTTATTTGTTTCCTATAAAATTCATATTCTTTTCCGCCACTACTTAAACAACAAAGTTTTTCTAATTTCTTTTTACTTTTTAGTTTTGATAACTGCTTTTCACTTGTTAATAAAGAAAACATACTTGAACCTGTATCAAAAAACAATCTTGTTTTTTCTTTTCCAATTTTTGCTGGAATCAATAATGGATATTTATCTACACTTGCATTTTCAATAAATTCAAATGATTTCCCTAAATGATTTATACTTTTTTCGGTTATTGCAATTTTATTTTTTTTGAAATCTAAAATTAATGTTCTTCCCACAATTGCATCTAATCCAATATTTCCGATAACAATAAATGAACTATCAATTTTTTCAGAACCTCGATTTAACATTTCTATTTTTTCAGCTTTGAATTTCATTTTTCCAATATTTAATATTGGATTTTTTAAAAATTGCATACTATCTTTTGAATATTCAGTTTTTATAGATTTATTGTTTTCAAGCAATTTATTTAAAGTTACCCCGTGAAAAAATGTTGCTGGAATTCCAGTATCAAATTGCATATATAACTGTTCTTTAATTCCTTCAATTTTGACAGGAACGAAGAAAAATGCTTTTTCGACTAACATGTTTGCTACACTATCGTTTTTCCAAATTATTTCACTGTAAGCAATTTTGTTTGGTTCGCTAAATATCTTAAACGTGTTTAAAGTTTTGCTATTTCTCCAATAATTATAATAAAATGGAATTGAGATTGAAATTATGAGCATTAAAACTAAGAGTATTTTGAAACATGTTTTTAAAATTTTCTTCATAATTATTTTCTTCGAATATTTTTTTCGTTTTTCGTGAATGTCTGCTAATGATTACGCCCATTGGGGGGAAGACGAAGGATTTTCCAGTCTGACGTTTCGGGGCTTTCCGATGGTGGGGATTTAGAAGTATAAATGTTCGGTTTAGCACAAATGTTCATTAGAAACCCGAATGTTAGGTAAACCACCGAAGCCCCACTATCGCAAAACCCTTGTTGGCGGTTCGTGCTTTTGTCTGCTGTTATTCAATTTTGTTTGAATAAATGCACGTGGTTAGTTTTCAAAAACTTCTCCTGCAAATGGATTGTCCACTAACCATAGCCAAATTCCTTTGTCGTTTTTCTTCATCATACAACTTGTTGCACCCTTCATTTCAACAGGATTTCCGTCGGGCATTATTGCTTTTAATGACCATTTGTCAACCCAAATAGCAAGGTCTCCTACAACCGTCACTCTATGGTTACTTCCTATTATTTGAGGTTTCCAAGTACAAAGATGTTCCATTGACTTTTCAATATTGGCTAAACCTGTAATTTCTTGTCCGTCTCTCTCAATGTATGTCGCATCTTTGTCGAAACAATTTAATGCTCCTTGTAAATCTCCATTTACAATACAACTGCGAAAATATTTTACTGCCTCTGCTGGAATTGTCCTGTCGAATTTCTCTGTCATTGTTTTGTTTTTTATTGTATAATAATTGTCCGTTAAGTTTTGAGGTAGCATGACCGCCAACATGCTAATTTGTGTAACTCGTGGTCAAATATTTTAAGCTTCCGTAAAACTATTCTTTCCAGAAGGCATTTCGAAAATTTCTAAATCAAAATAAACTACTGATGCCAATATATGATCAAAAATATCGCTCATGATATATTCATAATTTTCAAAACGTTTGTCACTCGTAAAAGCATAAATCTCTAACGGAATTCCTTGAGAAGTTGGTTGTAAATGTCTGCAAAGCAATATCATATCCTTATTTAAACTTGGATAATTTTCTAAATAATTCGTCAAATATTTTCTAAAAAGTCCAAAATTTGTCAAATTTCTACCGTTTACCGATAATGTTTTGTCAACATTATATTGCGAATTGTATTTGTTTATATCGGCTTGCTTTTTTTCGATATAAGTTTTTATGAGTTGTATTTGTTTAAAATCTTCCAACTCATCTTCTTTAATAAAACGAATACTACTGGATTTTATCAGAATATGACGTTTTATTCTTCTTCCGTCGGCATTTAGCATACCACGCCAGTTTCTAAAACTATCGGAAATTAAGCTATAAGTAGGAATTGTAGTGGTTGTATTATCAAAATTTCGAACTTTTACAGTAGCTAAATTTATTTCTATAACATCACCATCGGCACCAAATTTATCCATCGTAATCCAATCGCCAATACGAACCATATCGTTTACCGAAACTTGAATACTGGCAACAAAACCTAAAATTGTATCTCTAAATATTAATAATATAATGGCCGAAATAGCACCAAAAGTCGTTAGAAGATCTCTAATTTCTATTTCAAATAGTTTAGATAAAATAGCTACAAAACCTATCATCCAAAGGATAATCATGATAACCTGAATGTAGCTATCTATAGGTTTGTCGCTATAGGCAGGAATCGTTTTTAGATGATCTCGAAGCGCATTAAAAACAGTTCTAATTATCCATAAAACTAATAAAATGATATAAATCCCGACTAGTTTTCCAAAAACGGATTCCCAAGAATTAAAGTTTTCTAAAATAATTGGAACCGATTTATAAATATAAATTAGAGGAATAAGATGCGAAATATATTTTGCTGTTTGGTTTGAAACCAATAAATCATCAAACTTTGTCTTAGTTTTGTTTGCTACAATTGCCATTATTGTAACCAAAATAAACCTGAAAATAATGTATAAAACGTACGAAATAGCAAAAAGAATAACCAAATTGATAATTAAACCTAAATAGGACGCAATGGTTTCATTGAAACCAAATTTTATTAAAAGTTTATCACACCAACCAAATAATTTCTCAGTGAATTTAAGCATCTTTCAGGTATTTTTTTTCGATATAAAATGTGCCAAAAGGAGGAATCGAAGCCAAACAAATTTCAATATATTTTTTTATATTCCAATTTTGTTTAAATTTTAATATCGTTGCAATAATAATATATGCCGTAAATAAAATTCCGTGCACCATTCCTATATGTTTTACATAAATAGGATCATTAAAAATATATTTCATTGGCATGGCAAAAAAGAACAATAACAAAGCGGAAATTCCTTCGGTAATAGCAAGATATTTGAAAAATTTAAGCATTTTAAGTTTTATAGATTAATTTGACTGCAAAATTAGGAATTATCATCGATAATATAAGTATCCAAGCCCAAAGTAATTTACATTTGTAATTATAAATTCGAATAATGAGCAAACGAGATTTAAAAAAATACCTTTCGGAGCTAAACAAAGAGCAACTTCAAGATCAAATAATCGAATTATATGATAAGTTTATTCCTGTAAAAACATATTATGATTTTGTATTTAAACCCAATGAAAACAATTTAGTAAAGGATGCAAAACTCAAAATTTCGAATGAATATTTTCCAATTCGAGGGAAAAAAGCCAAAATGCGACGTTCGATAGCACAAAAATTCATCAAGCATTTTATTTTACTTGGTGTCGACTCTTTTATCATTGCCGATTTAATGTTATACAACATCGAAGTCGCCCAAACACTATCATCTGAAAAAGAAATAAAATCTGAATTGTTTTACAAAAGTATGTTAACCTCTTTCAATCAAGCGATTAGTTTCTTAATTGAAAAAGGAATTTTACATCATTTTGAAAGTAGAGTAGTGGCAATTAAAAACGAAACATTAGCTCAAAACTGGGGAAATCATTACGAATTTAATGCTATTGTAGAAAGATTCGAATATTAATTTTTCATTTTTTGATTAAAATGATCAAATAACCCTTTTTATGGCGTACTTTTGCCAAAATCGCCTAAAAAGTATGTTATACAACGACCTAGAACTTGAAGTAGAAGTAGAAGAAAAAAAAGTATTATACGATTACCAATCTCGTGACATTGATGCCATTTTTAGCAAAATGAACAATGTGGGAAACAACTACCACTTGTTGTATCAACTGCCAACAGGAGGAGGGAAGACGGTGATTTTTTCAGAAATAGTTCGTCGTTATTTAGAACTTTATGACAAAAAAGTAGTCGTTCTTACTCACAGAATTGAGCTTTGCAAGCAAACGTCAAAAATGCTGAAAGGTTTTGATGTGAAAAACAAAATAATCAACTCTAAAATTAAGGAATTACCAGACCAAAACGAGTATTCGTGCTTCGTGGCTATGGTTGAAACTTTAAAAAATAGACTAAACGACGAAAAACTTCTTATAGATAATATTGGTTTAGTAATTATCGATGAAGCACATTATAATTCGTTCAGAAAACTGTTAGGTTCGTTCAAAAATGCCTTTATTTTAGGAGTTACAGCAACACCTTTAAGCTCGAATGTGAAGTTACCAATGTATGAAAACTACAAGGAACTCATCGTGGGAGATCCCATAAATAAACTAATAGAAAATGGATTTTTGGCAAAAGCCAATACTTACAGTTATGACGTAGGATTATCTAGTTTGAAAGTAGGAATAAATGGTGATTATACTATCAAATCTTCAGACGAATTGTACTCGCAACTCGACATGCAAAATAAATTATTGCATTCGTACGAAGAAAAATCTAAAGGAAAGAAAACCTTAATTTTCAATAACGGAATAAATACTTCTTTATACGTTTACGAAACTTTTAAAGAAGCAAATTATCCTATAAAACACTTAGATAATACGACTTCTGCCGAAGATAGAAAAGATATTTTAACTTGGTTCAAACAGACGCCAGATGCTATTTTAACCTCAGTAGGAATTCTTACCACAGGTTTCGATGAGCCAACTGTCGAAACCATTATTATAAATCGTGCTACAAAATCACTTACTTTATATTATCAAATGATTGGTCGTGGCTCAAGAAAATTACCGAGTAAAAACGAATTTACAATTATCGATTTAGGTAACAACGCTGCACGTTTCGGATTGTGGAGCGAACCAGTAGATTGGCAACATATTTTTAAATCGCCTGAATATTATCTAGATAATTTGCGTGAAGATGCAGAAATCGAACTGTATTTCAAGTACCAAATGCCACCTGAATTGCGTGCAAAATTCAGTAAAACGGATATTGTAACTTTTGATATTGATGCAGAGCATAAATTGGCTATTTCGCTAAATTTACGTTCGAAAGTAGTACTCGAAAAATCTCTCGAACAACACGCCGCTATGTGTGTAGATAATACCGAAGAGCTTATAGATGCTAAGAATTTATCGAAAGAATTGCACGACGATATCGAATGTCGTATGAAGCGTTATACCAAATGCCTGAGTCAATGTAGCAAAAACTATCGCGAATGGTTGGTCGATGATTATAAGGTAAAATTATTACTTTTAGTAGGAAAAAAATACAGAGAAAAATTATTTGCACAAGAAGATTAGAAGCTATTTCCAGCTATTCGTTGCAATCTTTTTCTCTTGTTCTCGATACTCCTTGCAAAAAAAGCAAGGAACTCGAACTGACGTGAAAAAGGATTTCCACTACTATCTGGGCTAGGAGTTTCAGCTTCGAAAGAATTATTTTTTTATAAAACAACATTATCATGTCAAAACAATTCTCCAATTTAGGAATATCAGAACCAATTTTAAAAGCCTTAATCGATCTTAAAATTTCTGTTCCAACAGAAATTCAGGAAAAATCGATACCAGTTTTACTTTCCAGTCAAGATGATTTTATTGGATTGGCTAAAACAGGAACAGGTAAAACAGCTGCTTTCGGATTGCCTTTATTGCAATTAGTTAATGTAAATAATGCTAAAATACAAGCCATAATATTAGTTCCAACTAGAGAATTAGGAAACCAAATATTTACAAACTTAGAAAGTTTTGCTAAATATTTGCCCGAAGTTTCTATAGCTTCTGTTTGTGGAGGAATACCAATAAAACCTCAAATAGAACGTTTGCAACAAACAACACATATTGTTGTTGCAACTCCAGGAAGACTGATAGATTTAATAAAAAGAGGTGCAATAAACATTAAAGAAATTAAGTATTTAATCCTTGATGAAGCTGACGAAATGGCAACTGCACTCAAAGAAGGATTAGATGAAATTGCCATCGATTTACCTAAAAACAGAAAAACTTGGTTGTTTTCGGCAACTATGCCAGGGACAGTAAAGCAATTGGTACAAAACTATATGTCAAAAAATGTGACACAAGTGAGTGCTAGTATGGAAATTGTGGGAAATTCTAGCATCAATCACGAGTATATTGTAGTAGATCCAATTGAAAAATTAGAGGTTTTAATGCATTTTTTAACTTCAAAAGAAGGCCAAAGAGGAATTATTTTCTGTAAAACAAAGGCTGCAGTCAACAAATTGGCAAAGAATTTAGCTATAAATCGTTTCTCATCTGGAGCAATTCACGGAAGTTTGACACAACCAATCCGTGATAGAATCATGGATCAGTTTCGTGCAGGTCATATTAACATATTAGTTGCTACTGATTTAGCAGCTCGTGGAATCGATGTAAAGGAAATTTCTTATGTAGTAAATTACCATTTGCCAGACGTTCATGAAACGTATGTGCACCGTAGCGGACGTACAGCAAGAGCTGGTGCCGAAGGATTTTCATTAACCATTTTGCAACAGGAAGAAATTGCAGAAATTGCCGATTTTGAAAAAGCTTTGGGAATTAAGTTCAAAAAGTTTCAAAAACCCAACGCAGAAAGTATCGAAGAAAACAATGCGTATTTGTGGGCAAAACAAATCTTCAAAACCAAACCAAATCATGAATTATCAAGTGATTTGAAAGATAAAATAAAAACCGTTTTTCATCATCTAACTAAAGATGAATTGATTGAAAAACTAATGGCTAATTATTTCTTGCAAAACAAACCTGATACAACACCAGTTGTAAAAAGACAAAAGATGAAATAATTACTACTTTATTGGATCAATTGATTGTTAATTTTTTTGAGAAGCAACTTTTCGTCAATTGGTTTAGAAATGTAATCATTCATTCCAACATCTAAAGATTTTTTGATATCAACAGTTGTTACATCGGCAGTTAAAGCGATAATTGGAATTTTAGATTTCATTTCATTTCTAATAAATTCGGTAGCTTCAAAGCCATTCATTTCGGGCATTTGAATGTCCATTAGCACAATATCATAACTATTATTTTGAAGTTTTTGGATAGCAATTTTTCCGTTTTCGGCAATATCACATTCAAAACCAAAATCTTCGAGTAGAATTTTTATCAAAAGTTGATTGAGCGACATATCTTCTGCGACCAATACTTTTGCCTTTGTGATTGTATTGTTTTTATCTAATTCTACAATAATTGTTTCAATTGGCATTACTTGATTTGTTTTTTTGAAAGCCATTACAAACCCAAAAGTAGATCCTTTGCCTAATTTGCTTTTTACAATTAGCTTTCCATCTTGTTGTTCCACAAGTTGTTTTACAATAGCAAGACCCAAACCTGTTCCTCCATACAATCGCGAAGTTTCGTCGAAAGCTTGTTCGAAATTGTCGAAAATAGTCTTAAGTTTATTTTTTGGAATGCCAATTCCAGTATCGGTTAGCGAAAATTCGATAGTTGTTTTTTCAGCATCTTCTTTTAGGATTTTAACACTTAAAGTAATTTTGCCAACTTCTGTAAATTTAATGGCATTGCTAATTAGATTTAAAATAATTTGTCGCAAACGAATAGCATCTCCCAAAACTATTTTTGGAATTTTGCTATCAATTTCTTTTACTAATTCTAACTTTTTTTTCTGGCATTTAATTTCAAATAAGTGAAAGATTTCAGTAATTGTTTCAGATAAATTAAATGGTTTTTCTTCAAAACACATTTTCCCAGCATTTACTTTTGCCAGATCAAGAATATCATTGATGATAACAATCAAAGCATTTCCTGATGTTTTAACGGCATTAATACATTCTTTTTGTTTAGTACTTAGTTCTGTTCTGAGTAAAACATTTGTAAAACCAACGATGGCATTCATTGGCGTTCGAATCTCGTGACTCATGTTAGACAAAAATTGTTGTTTGGCTTTTAGTGCGTCTTCAGCAATTTTTGTTTTATGCTCTGCATTGGCAATAGCTTCTATTAATTGGTCTTTCAAATGCACCTGCTTAGTAACTTCATAAGAAATTATTGTAACGCCCGAAATGGTTTTGTCAGCTTCCAAATAAGGCTGATAAACAAAATTGAAATATACATCTTCCATTTTCCCTTTTCGTAAAAGCGACACAAGATGTTCATATCCATTAAATGGTTTTCCTGTGGTAAATACGTCATTTAATAAACCCGGAAATGAGGTAGTTACAATTTCTGGCAAAACATCAAACAATGATTTTCCTTCTATATCATTTCCTTTACCCCAAAGTTTTTTAACACTATCGTTGGCAAGTGTAATTTTCATGTCTTTTCCTTTCAAAATAGCAAAGGCAAATGGCGATTGCATAAGCATCATATTATAGCGTTTATTGCTATCTTCGATGATTTTCATGGCTTTTTTTTCGGCTTCTAATTGAATTTCACTGATTTTAATCTCGTTTTCTTGAGCTGCCAAAGCTAGTTTTCTAGTTGCTGTAACATCAATTATTGTAAGTACAATTAGCTCTTCGTTTTTGCTTGGTTGACTTACTTTATGCGCATTTAACAATAATATTTTATGTCCGATATTTGAAAAAGTATGATCAATCTCAAAATCATGAAAACATACATTATTGGTCACGATCTCTTCAAGAAGTTCTCGTAATCCAGGAAAACTCCATTCATTTTTATTTAATTTATAAAGTGATGTTCCCATGCTTTCTTGTTCAGACACATGAAAGGTTTTGCAAAAAGATTTATTAGCAGAACGAATCTTCATGTCGTTATCAAGAATAAGCATGGGTTCGTGAATGGTTGACATAATCGCTTCAGAATAAGAATATAATTCTTCTATTTGTTGGTTACGAGCTTGCAATTCCTGA
>NZ_JAYWDT010000027.1:0-2198 GCF_043779715.1 Flavobacterium sp. | reverse complement strand
CAATCTAAATATTTTTTTAGTTTGCTTATTGACTAATTTCACGAATATATCAATTCCATACCTTTTAGATTTATTTTAACTCTAATTTTATTTATCATGATATCTTTAAATAAATACAAAGCGTAATTTTAATGCTACGACTGAACCTGAAGGTGCAATTAAAAAATCAATAACCGAATTAGTTTTCGTCATGCAAAAACACGCTGCATCCAATTTGCATTATGATTTTCGGCTGGAAGTGGACGGAGTATTAAAAAGCTGGGTCATACCCAAAGGACCATCGATGAATCCCGCTGATAAAAGGCTGGCGATTATGGTGGAGGATCATCCTTATGATTACAAAGATTTTGAAGGAATTATTCCTGAAGGAAATTATGGAGCAGGAACTGTTATAATTTGGGACAATGGAAGCTATACCTTAGCAGACAAAGAAGGTGCTGACAATATCGAAAAAAAATTAAAATCTGATTTGAAAGAAGGACATCTTAGTTTTATTCTAAACGGAAAAAAGCTCAAAGGTGAATTTGCATTGGTAGAACTAAAAACGAAAGAGGAAAATACTTGGCTTTTGATAAAGAAAAATGACCAATATGCAAGTGATGAGGATGTTTTGGAACAAGATAAGTCTGTAATTTCAAATAGAACATTAGAAAGTTTAGAAAAATAGATAGATTGAAAAGTTGTTTAAATAGAAGAAACCTCCAAAGTTTTGAAGCTTTGGTAGTGTCTCACTAACTGTGTAAGTTGAAAAGTTATTCTGAAAAATATTTGAGCAAATTTAAAAGCTCAAAAATATTTTTCGGAAATAACTTTTTTTCTATTTTTAAACCCACAGTTATGATTATGATTGACAAAGACGAATTATTAAACAACAAGGAATTCTACAAATCCTTCAAGAATGCAGATGATTTAACTTCATTCTTCAAAACGATGCACAAACAAGCAATAGAACACATGCTTGATGCTGAACTTGATGCACATTTAGACAATGAAAAACACGATAAAACCTCTAGCGGAAATTATCGTAATGGACATGGTACCAAGAAAATAAAAACATCTTTTGGTGAGCAAGAAATCAAAGTTCCTCGTGATCGAGATTCTTCGTTTAATCCAATGCTTGTACCAAAAAGAGAAAATATAGCTCAAGGTATCGAGAATGTAATTATATCGCTCTACGCTAAAGGAATGAGTGTTAGTGACATTGAAGAGCAAATCAAGGAAGTATACGATTTCGAAATTTCTACTTCCACTATATCTCGTATAACCAATGCCGTTTCAAGTGAAGTAATTAGTTGGCAAAATAGACCACTGGATGAAATTTACTTAATTGTTTGGATGGATGGTATTGTTTTCAAAGTTAGAGAAGGATCAAAAGTCATTAACAAGACTATCTATTTAGCTATAGGACTCAACAGAGAAGGTAAAAAAGAAGTCTTAGGTATGTGGCTGGGCAAGAATGAAAGCAGCAGCTTCTGGATGAGTGTTTTGACTGATTTAAAGGCTCGTGGAGTCGAAGATATACTTATTACAGCTACAGATAATTTGAATGGTTTTACCCAAACAATCAGAACTGTATTTCCTGAATCTCAAACACAAATTTGTGTAGTTCATCAAATTAGAAATGCTTGTAAATATGTGGTTTGGAAGGATCGTAAGGAGTTTACTGCTGATATGAAACATATCTACAATGCTCCAAACAAAGAAGCTGCAGCGCACGCTTTAAATGATTTTGCAGATAAATGGGATGCTAAATACTCTTATGCCATCAAGTCCTGGAGAGATAACTGGGATGAGTTGACCGTGTTTTTTGAATTCCCAATTGAAATCAGAAAAATCATTTACACCACTAATTTAATTGAGAATCTGAATGGTAAGATCCGAAAATACACTAAAAATAAAATGTCATTCCCAACCGATGAAGCCGTTCTAAAATCAGTATTTTTGGCCCTGAGAGAATCGACCAAAAAATGGACGATGCCAATTCGAAATTGGGGAATTGTTTTAAATCAATTTACCCTTATATTTGAAAAAAGGCTCAGATTATAAAATCGAGCCTTAACTTTTCAACTTACACACTTTTTGGGACAGTGTCGAAGAATCAGGCGGACACATACTTCTTTGGCAGATTATAAACATCATCGGATTAATAATCATTGTATATGTATTGTATTTGCTAATAAAGTTTTTACGAAATAAGT
>NZ_JAYWDT010000026.1:0-4824 GCF_043779715.1 Flavobacterium sp. | reverse complement strand
GTTTTCTAAAAAGCAAACGCCTTCTCTAGATTTAGAACAACGGGAATTATGGTAAATGGTAATCATATTTTTAGCTATATTTGGAATATTAAATTTTTGTTAAGATAAAAAACAAATTTAATGAAATGTATACAAATTAAATAGCTAAAATATAATTATGCTTTTATTACGTGCTTTTAAATCAGAAAATCATTTCTGGAAATATCTAGTAGGTTCAATACTAATAATTATTGCATCAACAGTTGGTCAATTACCGTTAATGGGAATTGTAATGGCAAAATTATTAGCAGAAGGAAAAGGTTTTTATAATCTTGATGAAATCAGTTTGATGACTGTTTTAGATAAAAATTTAACTTTGTTTCTAATTCTATTTTCTTTTCTCGTAGCGCTTGGCGCAATATATTTAGTACTGAATTTTTTGCACAAACAAACCTTGTTAGATATTATCACCATTAGAAAAAAGGTAGATTGGAAAAGAGTATTTTTCGCGTTTAGTATCTGGGGGATTTTTCAAATAATTGTTACTATAATTAGTTATTATGTTGCTCCTGAAGATTTTGTTTTAAATTTTAAACCTGTTCAATTTGCCATTTTAGCAGTCATTGCTATTCTGATGATTCCTATTCAGACCAGTGTCGAAGAACTTGTTTTTAGAGGTTATCTTATGCAAGGATTTGGACTGTTAGCAAAAAATAGATGGTTTCCGTTACTCATGACTTCTCTGATTTTTGGATTAATGCATCTCGCCAATCCCGAAGTAGAAAAAATGGGTTATATCACAATGGTTTATTACATCGGAACAGGATTGTTTTTAGGGATTTTAGCGCTTATGGATGACGGACTCGAACTTTCTCTAGGTTTTCATGCAGCAAATAATTTATTTACAGCCTTATTAGTTACGTCAGACTGGACAGCTTTTCAAACTTATTCAATTCTAAAAGATGTTTCACAACCAGAGGCAGGTTTCGAAATCGTTTTTCCAGTGTTGGTTATTTTTCCAATTTTATTATTTGTTTTTGCGAAAAAATACGGTTGGACAAATTGGAAACAAAAATTAACTGGAAAATTAATAGCAACTCCAGAAGTGATAAACGTAGAAAATGACTAAACCAACTTACAAAAATGTTCATAATAAGTTTAAACTAAATGGTTTTCATTTTACGAAAGAAGATCTTTGTCGTGTGGCTATTAGTTATATAAAAGAAGGAGTAGAACACGAAAAACCTCTTGGTTCCTTCATTCTCGATTGGTTTGATGAAAAAAACTATCTAGAAATCATGACTTCAGGAACAACAGGAAAACCAAAAACAATTAGAATCGAAAAAGAAGCTATGGTCAATTCGGCACTAGCAACTGGCGATTTTTTCGAACTAAAATCAGGTGATAAAGCCTTAAATTGTTTGCCTGTAAAATATATTGCTGGAAAAATGATGTTTGTTCGTGCTTTTATTTTAGGTTTGGATTTAGATTTTGTTGCGCCAAGTTCTGCGCCAATGAAACGGAACGAAAAGATATATGATTTTGTAGCTATGGTTCCTTTACAGGTCGAAAATTCATTAACACAATTACATCAAATAAAAACATTGATTATTGGTGGTGCAAAAGTAAATAGCGATTTAGAAAAAAAACTAATTCAAACAAAATGTAACGTTTTCGAAACTTACAGTATGACCGAAACAGTTACGCATATTGCAGCCAAAAGAGTAGGAGAGAAGGCATTTACAACCTTGCCAAATGTTTCTATTTCACAAGACGAGAGACATTGTTTGGTTATTTCAGCTCCAAATTTAAACGTAAAAAATATAGTCACTAATGATATTATTGAATTAGTTTCGGACAACCAATTTATATGGTTAGGAAGGCAAGATAATGTAATAAACAGTGGAGGAATAAAGTTATTTCCAGAACAAATAGAAGCAAAACTTTCAGAAAAAATTACTAATAGATTTTTTGTTGCAGGAATTCCTGATGAAAAACTCGGCGAACAATTAGTACTTTTTATAGAAGGAAACCCATACGAAATTGAATCTTCTTTTTTTGATGATTTAGATAAATATGAGAAACCAAAACAAATAAAATTCATCCCTCATTTCATTGAAACCGAAACTGGGAAAATTAAAAGGAGCGAAGTCGTTGCTTCATTTTTATAAACCATCAAAACCTAACCAAATTATATGAAAACCTACTCGATACAAGAAATAAATGAAACCCTAAAAGGTGAAATCTCAGGAAATACAACACACAATATAACAGCTCCTGAACAACTGGAATTAGCAAAGGAAACGGAGATTTCATTTATTGGACATAAAAAATATGAAAAATTTTGGGAAACATCAAAAGCTTGTGCGGCGATTGTAAATGAAGATATTTCTATCGAACCTGGAGAGAATCGAGTTTTTATAAAAGTAAAAAATGCTGATTTGGCTATGTCGCAAGTCTTAGCTCTTTTTGCACCACCAGCACCAGTATTTAGGACAGCGATTCATCCAACAGCAATTATAGATGAAACCGCAATTATTGGAGAAGGAACAAGAATTGGAGCAGGAAGTTACATTGGACTAAATGTAAAAATTGAAAAAAATGTGACTATTTATCCTAATGTAACTATTCTCGACGAATGTACTATTGGAGATAATACAATTATTTGGTCAGGAACTGTAATTCGGGAACGATGTCATATTGGGAGTGATTGTATTCTTCATCCAAATGCAACAATTGGTGCCGATGGTTTTGGTTTTCGACCAGATCCAGCAAAAGGACTGGTTAAAATTCCACAAATAGGAAATGTTATTATAGGAAATAATGTAGAAATTGGCGCCAATTCTTCAGTTGACAGGGGAAAGTTTAGTTCGACTATTTTAGGAGATGGTTGCAAAATAGATAATTTAGTTCAAATAGGTCATAATAGTAAATTGGGAAAATTTTGTATTATGGCTGGAAACTCTGGTTTAGCAGGATCGGTTACTTTAGGAAACGGAGTTGTTATAGGAGGAAGCGCTTCAATAAAAGACCATTTAACATTGGGTGATGGTGCTATGGTTGGTGCGGGTTCTGGCGTTGCCGCCGATGTTCCTGCAGGAAAAGTAGTTTTAGGTTATCCAGCCGTCGAAGCCAGAGATGCATTAAAACAATGGGCTATTTTAAAACGATTGGTTAAAGAATCTTCAAAATAATTTTGTAATTACTATGTTATATTCATCGAACCAAATTCGCAATATGTAACGTACTCGCTTATAAATGCAAATCTGGGCTATCGGTTAAATAAAAAATAAAAACGGAAATAACTTATTAAGTTATTTCCGTTTTTACGCTTAATCTTTAAAGAGCCAGACTTATAGTGGTAAAATAAATAGAATTATCTAGTATAGATTTCAATATTACCATTTGCCTCTTTTAGCTTTAGTTCATGAATGGTAAGATTAACAATATCTTGAACAGTAGTTACTCCATCAACAACTCTTGTTAAGTTATTATGTGATCTGGAATAAATTCCCTCATCAGTAGTGAATGAACAAGGAGCAATTGTTGAATCATAATCCCCTTCAATTACAGTATTGTCAACTTTGAGATCCATGTAATCTTTGCTACACCCACTTTGATTTTGTGGTGCATCAGTCAATGTTTCTGTTGCTCCAGTAGTAGTACCTACTTTGCTAATTTCCCATTTTCCAGCTAAAGGAACAATAGTTTCTCCTTGATTTCCATCATCATCATTATTACAAGATACTGTAAACAATCCGATACTTAAGGCTAATGCCAATAATATGCTTCGATTTTTCATAATTAAATTCTTTAAAATTTATATATTCAAAGTTATCAGTAAAGCTTTGCGATAATGTTATAGAATTATTTAAAATAGTTGTATAATTAATTATTAACAACCGATTAAATTATTTTAGAAGATGTTTTTTCAACAATATCCTTATAGTTGTTTCATTTGAGAATAAGTAATGAAGAGTATTGAAATAATAGCTAATAAAATTCCAGCATAGTTTATTTTAGATAGTTTTTCTTTAAAAATAATAATGCCAACGCAGCTTCCTAATAGAATCACGCCCATGTTCATTCCTGCAAATACTGTTGATGGATTTTCCGAAAGAGCTTGATGAGCCTTGATATATAATGAAATATTTCCAAAATTAAGTACACCAACTCCCAATCCCCAAAGGGCATTTTTTAAATCAAATTTTTCTTTTTCTTTTACAATATAATAAGTTGAGATAATCGCCGAAGCAATTAACGATCCAATGAAAATAAGGAAAAGCACTTCCGTAAATTTAATTTCGCTTAAAACTGAAATTTGTTTGAATAGAACATCAATAGTTCCAAATCCCAAAAGCACAAGTAAAAGAAAATGCCATTTATTTTTCTCTTTTATTACTTTTTGATTCTCTTTATATAAGGTAAAGTCAATAGCCGAAAAGGCGAATAACAACCCAATAAGTTTATAATAATTAAACGCTTCTTTAAAAATAAAATAAGAAGCCAAAATAGAAATGAAAAGTGACAATCGTTGCGCAATATCTGTTTTTACAATACCATTATATTGGATAGCTTTTGCCTGAAAAATAAAGATTATTGGAAGTAAAAAACAAAGTGTTACAAGTATTAATCCTGTTGAAATACTGAAATGGGTTTTAAATTCAGGCTGGTAAGCAAAATGAGTCAATATTAAGGCAAAAACATAATTCCAAGTGATGATTTGATAAAAACTAAGATTGTTTTTTTTGACTATTTTTAACAAAACACCGACTAAAACGCTACAAATAATGCTAAAAACTACATACAACATATTGGAAATTATTTAATGCAATAATACAAAAA
>NZ_JAYWDT010000025.1:0-24538 GCF_043779715.1 Flavobacterium sp. | reverse complement strand
AAATTACAATGTGCAATATGTGTCGTATGATGTCGGAAGATTCCGCAGAGCAACGCATTGCATCATTTTAATTTTTTAAAATATACAATCAAACCTCTGCCAATCGCAGAGGTTTTTTTTATTTAAATCAAAATCAATAATAACAATGAAAAATTTAATGTCAAATAAAATGATGGTTTGTTGTCCTACTATGTGCAGAGTACGATGAGGTTTTTTTGTTGTTTTATAATTTAATACAAACAAAAAACCTCTTTATTAAAGAGGTTTTTTTATAACTATAATCTAAATATAATGGATGGTACTTTTTTAAAAAATATTGTAAACGGTAACAATCTTGAGGGAAATCTAAAATCGATAGCTGATGCAATCAGTGAAAAAATAGTTTTTTCGACAAGTTTTGGGATTGAAGATCAAGTAATATTGCACGCGATTTTTAGTCAAAAAATAAAAAACATTGAAGTTTTTACTTTAGACACAGGCAGACTTTTTCCTGAAACTTATGCTTTATGGGACAAGACATTACAGCAATATAATGCTTCTATAAAAGCGTATTATCCGAACACAAATCAGGTTGAAGAATATGTTCAAAATAACGGAATCAATCCTTTTTATGAATCGGTAAATCTAAGAAAAGAATGTTGCCATATCAGAAAAGTAGAGCCGCTTAATAGGGCGCTTATAGGAGCGAAAATTTGGATAACAGGATTAAGAGCCGAACAATCTGACAACAGAAACGGTCTTAATATCATCGAATGGGACGAGCATTTCCAGGTTTATAAATACAATCCATTATTAAACTGGACGACAAGCGAGGTAAAAGAATACATCAAGAAGAACGGTGTTCCATACAATACACTTCACGACAAAAATTTTGTAAGTATTGGCTGTGCGCCTTGTACAAGGGCCATTAATGAAGGTGAAAATTTTAGAGATGGTCGCTGGTGGTGGGAAAATCAGTCTAAAAAAGAATGCGGTTTACATAAATAGATTTCAGGTTTTACGATAATAAAAAAATAAAAAAAATGAGCAACTCAACACATTATTTAAATCAATTAGAAGACGAGGCAATTTATATTCTCCGTGAAACGGCAGCGCAATTCGAAAAACCAGCTTTGCTATTTTCGGGAGGAAAAGATTCAATTGTTTTAGTACATCTAGCTTTAAAAGCATTTCGTCCTGGTAAGTTTCCGTTCCCGTTAGTACATATCGATACGGGTCATAATTTTCCTGAAGCTATTGCTTTTAGAGATTATTTGGCGAATCAAATAGGTGAAAAACTAATCGTTGTTTCGGTTGAAGACAGTATCAAAAAATACAATTTAAAAGAAACGTCTGGTCGTTTTCCTTCACGAAATGCTTTGCAAACGTATGCTTTGCTAGATGCAATTCAAGACAATGAATTCGATGCTTGTATAGGAGGTGCCAGACGTGACGAAGAAAAAGCGAGAGCCAAAGAACGAATTTTTTCTGTTCGTGACGATTTTGGACAATGGGATCCAAAACTACAACGTCCCGAATTATGGGATATTCTGAATGGAAAAGTGCAAAAAGGTCACAATGTTCGTGTGTTTCCAATTAGCAATTGGACCGAATTAGATGTATGGAATTACATTCAAAAATATAATATAGAATTACCAAGTTTATATTTTGCTCACGAAAGAGAATGCATCGTACATCATGACAAATTAGTAGCTACTTCTCAGTTTATTCAGCCTTTGCAAGATGATACTGTTGTAAATGAAAATGTACGTTACAGAACCGTTGGCGATATGACTTGCACGGCTGCAGTTCCTTCCACAGCGGCTACAATTCAGGATATTATCGATGATATTATTCAAACCAGAGTAAGCGAAAGAGGTCAGACCAGATTAGATGACCAACTCTCGGAAGCTGCTATGGAAGACAGGAAAAAACAGGGATATTTTTAGGATTTCCGAATAATCAAATACACAAATTAACGAATCAACAATATAATGAACACATTACGATTTATAACCGCAGGAAATGTAGATGACGGAAAAAGCACATTAATTGGAAGATTATTGTACGATTCCGATAGCATTCACACCGACCAATTGGGATTATTGGAAAACCAAACCAAACAAGAAGGTGTTACCATCGACTTGTCATTAATTACCGACGGATTGCGAGCAGAAAGAGAACAAGGAATTACTATTGACGTGGCGTATAAATATTTTTCTACCAAAAACAGAAAATTTATTATCGCCGATGCGCCTGGACATGAGCAATATACCAGAAATATGATTACTGGAGCCTCAAACTCAGATTTGATAATTATTTTGGTCGATGCCAGAAAAGGAATCACAACCCAAACCAAAAGACACGCCAGCATTGGTTCTTTAATTGGTATTAAAAAAGCCATAATTGCAGTAAATAAAATCGATTTGGTCGATTATTCTGAATCTATTTTCAATTCAATTAGAACCGATTTCGAAAACCTAAAAGGTAATTTAAATTTTGATGAAATTGTTTACATCCCAATCAGTGCTTTAGAAGGAGATAATATTGTCGACAAATCGACTAAAACACCTTGGTTTGAAGGCGATACTTTATTGAAAACCTTAGAATATATCGACATTCCGTCAAGCGAAAATTTAGCTTCTCGTTTTCAGGTGCAATGGGTTATTCGTCCAAAAGATGAAGAAAATCATGATTACAGAGGTTATGCAGGACAAGTTTTAAGTGGCAGTTATCAGCAAGGAGATCAAGTGAAAATTTTACCTTCTGGAATAGAAACGACCATTTCAAAAATAGAAAAGCATCAGCAAACTATCACAAAAGCAGTAGCTGGAGAAAATATTGTTTTGCATTTATCTGAAAATATAGATATCAGTCGAGGCGATAGTATTGTAAAAATCGATGAATTACCTACCACTTCAAATGATTTAAAAACTTGGGTTTCTTGGCTTGATAACACAGCGTTGCAAATAGGGAAGACCTACATTTTGCAACACCGATTTAGAAAAGTCCGTGTAAAAATTCAATCGATCGATAAAAAATGGGATAGCAACCAATGGAAGTTTAGTGAAGCCAATGAAATCAAATTAAACGACATCGGACAAATTTCACTAAGGTCAAATCAACCTTTATTTTTTGATGCTTTCGCCGAAAATTCAAAAACTGGGAATGCCATTTTAATTGACGAAACAACTCACAACACAGTAGGTGCTTTACTTTTTTTAGCTCAATAGAATTTCGAAAATAATAAGTCAAACAATCTATTTTATGATACATCCAATTTATAAAAAGAATAATACAAAAGTCAAAAAGCTACCTGATAAAGTCAAAACAGAAACTTGGGTAGAAGAGATTTTTTATTGGATTTTTTCAATAGGAGAACAGTATTCTGATTATGATTTTTTTCTAAAAAAAGAAAAACAATTACAATCTGATTTAAGCGAATTAATAGACAATGTTCTTACAGATACTGAAAAGACACAAAAGATTGTAAAACAATTCTTTGCCGAGCTAGAAGTTATTCACGGTTGGCTTGAAGCCGATTTAGAAACTGTTTTCAATTTTGACCCAGCGGCTAAATCCCGAAGTGAAGTATTGGTTGCTTATCCTGGTTTTTTTGCCATTGCCATTTATAGATTGTCACATCAGCTTTGGAAAAAAAAGGTTCCTGTTTTACCACGTCTAATTTCGGAATATGTGCATAGTAAAACTGGAATCGACATTCATCCAAGTGCAAAAATCGGAGAACGATTTTTTATCGATCATGGGACAGGAATTGTAATCGGAGAAACATCAATAATTGGCAATGATGTAAAAATCTATCAAGGAGTTACACTCGGCGCATTAACAGTAAATAAAGATAAAGCCGAAGAAAAACGTCATCCAACGATTCAAAACAATGTCATTATTTATGCCAATGCAACCATATTAGGTGGAAATACAATTATTGGAAGCGAATCAATTATTGGCGGAAATGTCTGGATTACAAATTCTATTCCGCCTAAATCATTAGTATATCACAAAAGTGAAATTATCATAAAAAATAAAGATCCTTTTCCGGAGCCGTTAAACTTTATGATTTAGAAGAAAATAAATAACAATTTGAATGAAAATAAAATTATGACTCGAGCCTGAAAGGCGAAAGCATCGAATACCTTAACAAATAAATACATAATGAGATGAAAGCAAATAATATTTTAGAAACCATAGGGAATACGCCAGTTGTACAACTTAATAAGTTATATGGATCAAACAAAAATGTGTGGATTAAATTAGAAAAAAATAATCCAGGAAACAGTATCAAAGACAGAATTGCATTGGCAATGATCGAAGATGCAGAACGCAAAGGATTGCTTAATGCAGATACCGTAATTGTAGAGCCTACATCAGGAAATACAGGAATTGGATTGGCTCTGGTTGCAGCGGTAAAAGGGTATAAAGTCATTCTAGTAATGCCAGAATCAATGAGTGTGGAACGTAGAAAGCTAATGGAAATTTATGGTGCCGAATTTGAACTAACTCCTCGTGAAAAAGGGATGAAAGGAGCTATTGAAAGAGCTAACGAATTGGTAGCTCAAATTCCAAATGCTTGGTCTCCACAACAGTTTGACAATCTTGCAAATGTAGCAGTTCACGAAAGAACAACGGCTCAAGAAATTATTTCAGATTTTCCGGATGGTTTAGATTATATCATTACGGGAGTGGGAACTGGTGGACACATTACAGGCGTAGCAAAAGTATTGAAAGCAAAATTTCCAAATTTAAAAGTCATTGCTGTCGAACCAGAATTATCACCAGTATTAAGCGGTGGTACACCAGGACCACACCCGTTACAAGGAATTGGAGCTGGGTTCGTTCCTTCAATTCTTCAAAAACATTTAATAGACGAGGTAATCCAAGTGAGTAAAGATGAAGCATTTGATTTTACCAGAAATATAGCGAAGCAAGAGGGAATATTAGTAGGAATTTCTACGGGTGCATCTTTAGCAGCTGTTGCAAAAAAACTAAATGAAATCCGTGATGGAGCAACCATTTTAACCTTCAATTACGACACAGGCGAACGTTATTTGTCTATTGAGGGATTATTTTAACTAATGACTTTTGGCTAATGCCTAAAAATAAAAAAGATGAATATAGTAAATAAAGGAAAAGTAATCTTAGCAGGAGCAGGGCCAGGCGATCCAGATTTAATAAGTGTCAAGGCACTTAAATACCTGCAAATTGCCGATGTAGTTCTAACAGACAGATTAGTTTCTCCAGTATTAATAGAAGAAAACGCTCGTAAAGATGCACTCGTTATTTATGTAGGAAAGCAGTGTTCGAAGGGAATTCATACGCCTCAAAAAGATATTAACGAACTAATAGTCGAATTTGCCTTACTCGGAAAATTAGTACTGAGATTAAAAGGTGGCGATGCTTCTTTGTTTTCTAATATTTTAGATGAACTAGAAATACTGAAGCAAAATAACATAAGTTATGAAATTATTCCTGGAATCTCGGCGGCTTTTGGAGCGGCTGCATATACTGGAATTCCATTAACGGCAAGAGAACATTCAAGAGGAGTGCGATTTCTTACGCTTTATGATTTAAAAAATGTAGCTCCAAAATTATGGGAGGATTGGGCAACTACCGACGATACTTTAGTGTTTTACATGAGTGGACAAAGGCTAGAAACGCTTGCTAATATACTTTCTAAAAAAGGAATAAATCCGTGTAAAGGCATTGCTGTTGTGCAACAAGCCACGACACCTTTTCAAAAAACTATAGTATTCACTTTTGAAGAATTAAAAAATAAAAAATTACCGGATTTCGAATTTGTTCCTACCATTATTATTGTAGGAAATGTTGTGAATCTTCACAAACAATACAATTGGTTTGAAGAACTAAATACTACGGAATCTTATTTCGATAATCACAAAAACACTTATCAAGATGCTATCTGAAACTAAATTATCATTATTACAACAATTAGTGCAAAGCGCTTCAACAGAAGAAATTATCTGGACAAAAGGTTATTTGGCAGGTTATTTAGATAAAAATCGAATTGATTTAGTAGTTCCAAATATTTCGGAAATACCAGCCATTGCAGTCAAACCACTTATTATTTACGGAACCGAAACTGGAAATTCTAAAAAAATAGCCTCGCAACTATTGGCAGGTTTCAAGAAGAATAAAATCCAGGCCAAAGCAGTCGATGTTTTTCAATACGATTTAACTAAAATAGAAAAAGAAAATTTGGTTTTGTTTGTTATGAGCACACAAGGTGAAGGCGAATTTCCTCAAAATGCGGTAGCGTTTTACGAAAAATTAAAAGCTTCTGATGTCAATTTGAGTAAGGTATCCTTTGCTGTTTTAGGATTAGGCGATTCTTCTTATCCCTTGTTTTGTAATGCGGGCGTTTTATTAGATGAAGTTTTATTAGAGAAAGGAGCCAACCAACTCTTGACTTTAGTAAAAGCAGATGTAGATTTTGCTGAAAACGTAATTGAGTGGGAGAAAAATTTATTACATGTTTTTCATAACAATGCATCAAATCAAACCAGTGTGAGTACAGAAAAAAAGACTGAAAAAGGCTCGCATAAAAAGAATTATACAGGAACTATTAGCCATAAAGTGATATTAAATGATAGAGAATCTAACAAGGAAACCTATCACATCGAAATTACCTCAGATGATGCCGTAGTTTACGAACCTGGTGATGCTTTGGGTATGATTCCAAAAAACAAAAAGGAAGATGTCGATTTTATTTTAAATTATTTTGCAGCAAATGCAACGCAGCAAATAACTATAAAAGACGAAAAAAAGACTGCTGAAAAATGGTTGGAAGAAAGAAATATCAAAGGATTAAGTAAGCTTTCTTTAGATAAAATCTCAGAATTACTACAAACGACTATCGATTTAGAAAAAGCCGATTTGATTGATGTTTTAAAACAATTTCCAAAATCAGAATCAATAAATATTGATGCTTTAATTGAAACTTTATTGCCCATTGCACCAAGATTATATTCCATATCCTCCACAGCGGAAGCCCATGACGGACAAGTACATTTAACAGTCAATTTGAATAAATTCAAAGTTGGAGATGAGGTTAAAACAGGGTTGGCATCACAATTTTTAGCCGATTATCCTACTGATATCGAATTGGAATTTTATATCCATAAAAATCAAAATTTCCGATTACCAACTGATCATACTGATGTGATTATGATTGGACCAGGAACAGGAATTGCTCCTTTCAGAAGCTTTTTAGCACACAGAGATGCTACGGGGGCCGAAGGGAAAAACTGGTTATTCTTTGGTGAGCAACATTTTGTATTAGACTTCTATTACCAAACCGAAATTCAGGAATGGATTAGCACTGGTGTGCTCTCGAAACTGGATACCGCTTTTTCTCGTGATCAAGAACGAAAAATTTATGTGCAAGACCGTATTCGTGAAAAAGCATCAGATTTTAATGAATGGTTAGAAAGTGGTGCAAGTATATACATCTGCGGGCAAAAAAATCCGATGAGTCAAGACGTAGAACAAGCCATTGTCGATGTAATTGCGCAAGAGCGAAAAATCTCATTAGAAGAAGCAAGACAAGTTTTAGAAGAGTTAGAAAGTCAAGGAAAATACCAAAAAGACGTGTATTAATATACAACCTGTCAGGTGTAAAAAATAAAAAAAATGAGTGAAAAATTATCGCCAATAGAAGCAATAAAGACCCAAAGTGATGGTCTTAGAGGCACATTAAAAGATAGTATCGATTTAGATAATCATACAGGAAATGTTCGTCCAGATGACGAAACATTAGTTAAGTTTCATGGTATGTACGTGCAAGATGATCGTGACAGAAGAGCTGAAAGAGCGGCTAAAAAATTAGACAAGTTGTACTCGTTTATGATTCGTTTGCGTATTCCGGGTGGTGTAATTACAGCTGACCAATGGATTGCAACACATGAAATATCAGAACAATACGGAACAGGAATATTAAAAATAACGACAAGACAAACCGTACAATTACACGGTTTGCTAAAACACCAATTGCGCCCAACGATTCAGTCTTTCAACACGGCAAAACTAGATTCGATTGCGGCGTGTGGCGATGTAAATAGAAATGTAATTGTGAGTTCGCATCCCCAATTGTCTAGCTTACATAAAGAAATATACGAATATGCGGATAAAATATCGACCTTATTATTGCCAAAAACACAGTCATATTACGACGTTTTTATAGATGGAGAAAAAATTTACGAGCGATCATCAGAAGCCGATCCTTTATATGAAGATAGGTATTTACCAAGGAAATTTAAAATAGCCATTGCTATTCCGCCGTCTAACGATGTCGATGTGTTCACTAATGATATTGCACTAATTGCCATTGTCGAAAACGACAAACTAAAAGGTTTCAATATTGCTATTGGTGGCGGTTTAGCTACAACACACGGGAATCCGAATACTTATTCTCGATTGGCTTCTATCATTGGTTTTACTGATACTGAAGAGAAAATGCTCAAAGCAGTTTATGAGATTCTAACCATTCAAAGAGATTTTGGAAATAGAGTAGATAGAAAATTGTCTAGAATGAAATACACGGTCGATAAGTTGACTGTCCCAGTATTTAAAAAAGAACTAGAAACCCGCATCGGATTCGATTTGTTACCAGAACAACCATTCAAATTTACCGAAAGAAGTGATCGTTTTGGTTGGGAGAAAAGTGAACAAGGCGAATGGTTTTATACCTTATTTATAGAACATGGTGTGGTAAAACCAGATCAAAAACAATTTTTATTGGAAGTAGCGCAATTGCAGTTTTCTAATTTCATCTTTTCAGGCAATCAGAATCTGATTTTAGGAGAAGTAAGTGATGAAAATAAATCTAAAATCGAAACATTAATAGCGCAACATCAAATTAATAAAAATGACAGCGCACTCCGAAAAAACTCGATGGCTTGTGTCGCTTTACCTACTTGTCCTTTGGCTTTGGCCGAAGCGCAACGTTATTTACCAGAATTAGTGACTAAAATAGAGCCTATTTTAGAGAAATATAACTTGCAAGAGGAAGGAATAGTCATTAGAATGACAGGTTGTCCTAATGGTTGTGGTCGTCCTTACGTTGCCGAATTGGGTTTTGTAGGAACAGGTCCAGGGCAATATAATTTTATGTTAGGTGGCGACAGGTATGGCGAACGTTTAAATAAATTGTATAAAGAAAAACAAACCGAATCTCAAATTTTAGAAGAGGTAGATTTTATCTTAAACAGGTATAATAACGAAAAAGAAAATAGGGAAACTTTAGGAGATTTTGCTTATCGAGTAATTTTAGATAAATGAAAAATATAATTTTATTATCCTTTTTGATGCTTCCGAAATTTTCATTTGCACAAAAAAAGGTAGAACGCCAACAATTTATTTGGTACGGGTATTATAATTCTTTAAAATTTAATGAAAACTGGACATTGAATAGCGAAATACAAGAACGCCAGTTTTATAAACCCACAGCGCAACATCAATTGGTGTTTAGATCAAATTTGGAAAGAAAATTGATTGAGAACTGGAATACTTCTGTTGGAATGACCTTGTTTTTACAGAACCCTAATAATCCCAATTCAGAAAGTAATCTGACAGTTCCCGAATTACGCCCAGATATTGGTTTTAATAGTAAGCAAAGGTTAGGTTTTATAACTATCAATCATCGTTATAAAGCTGAAGCGAGGTTTTTTCACGATGTGAAAAATCAAAAATTAGTAGGTGGTTTTAGATTTTCAAACATCCGTTTTCGATACCAATTAGGTTTAGATTTTCCACTTTTGAAAAAAGAGGGAAAAGAAAAAATTATTCTGAAAGTTAAAGATGAAATAATGTTTAACCTAGGAAGTAAGATTGTCAAAAACACTTTCGACCAAAATAGAATCTATCTCGCTTTACATTATAAGTTGAATGCTTCTTATGCTTTAGAATTAGGGTATATGAATTGGTTTCAACAACAAAAAACAGGAACTGATTTTTATAATAGAGACATTTTGCGACTGTCAATCTTTCACAATATTGATTTTAAAAAAGAAAAAATATGAGTAATACTTTATTCCCAATTTTTTTAAAAACCGAAACAGCACATTTTTTAATAGTAGGTGGTGGTAACATAGGCTTAGAAAAAGCGGAAACCTTATTAAAACAAAATCCTACTATTAGATTGACAATAGTAGCGACTTATTTCCATCCAAGATTAACTAAAATTATAAGTCTGCATGAAAATATTTCTTTCTTCGAACGTCCTTTTGAAGAAAATGATTTGCAAAACAAAGATTTTGTGATTATCACAACTGATAAACCCGAAATTAATTTGGAAGTTAGAGAATTGGCAAAATCTAAAGGA
The DNA here is from genome assembly GCF_043779715.1 of Flavobacterium sp. Taxonomy (GTDB): domain Bacteria; phylum Bacteroidota; class Bacteroidia; order Flavobacteriales; family Flavobacteriaceae; genus Flavobacterium. The sequence continues at coordinate 14,202 of NZ_JAYWDT010000025.1, read as the reverse complement.
ATTAAAGTAAACGCGGCCGATCAACCAGATTTATGTGATTTTTATTTAGGATCCATTGTTACCAAAGGAAGTTTGAAAATTGCTATTTCTACCAATGGGAAATCCCCAGTTTTAGCAAGAAGAATGCGAGAATATTTTACCGAAGTAATTCCAGATAATATAGAAGAAAGCATCGAGGTTTTAAACCAATTTAGAACCAATCATAAAGGAGATTTTCAAGAAAAATTATCCGATTTAAATAAAATAACTCAAGGTTTTAAAGGGAATAAAAAAGTAAAAGAGACTAAAAAATACAAACAACTAGCGTTTACTTTAGCTATTTCTTTTTTAATGTTATTTGTGGGTTACGGATTGTCAACAATTGTTTCAATTTCAGATGCAAAGGACGGATTAAGTGATATTCCAAATGAGTTTTATGGTATGTTGTTAATTGGTTTTGTAGCCCAATTAGTCGATGGCGCGGTTGGTTTGGGTTATGGTGTAACTTGTGCTACGAGTATGATGCTCTTGGGTATTAATTTGCCAGCTATTAGTGGCAGCATTCATACTGCCGAAATGTTCTCCAGCGGTGTTAGTGGTTACTCTCATTATAAATTTGGTAATGTAAATAAAAAATTATTACTCTGGCTCGCCATTCCAGGAGTATTTGGTGCCATAAGTGGAGCGATGCTTCTTATTTATTTAGGAAATAAATATGTGACTATTGCGTATGTAGTTTTGTCTATTTATACCATGATAATTGGGGTGAGATTAATTATTTTGGCCTTTAGAAAAATAAATGAAAAGAAGAAAATTAAGAATACTGGTTTTCTTGGTTTTTCAGGGGGATTTCTAGATGCTTTTGGTGGCGGTGGCTGGGGGCCTATTGTTACATCAACACTTTTAGCAAAAGGAAGAAAATCTAATTATGTTGTGGGTACAGTAAGTCTAGCGGAATTTTTTGTTACACTAGCAGCTGCAATTACTTTTTTTGCTTCATTAGGAGTAAGTCATTGGTATATTATTGTAGGTCTTATTATTGGAGGGATTACAGCAGCGCCATTGGCAGCAAAATTAGCTGGAAAATTGCCTCAAAAAACTGCTTTATTGCTCGTTGCTACACTGGTTATTGTTTTTAGTATAAGAATTTTGCTCAAAGTTTTTTAATAAAGATAAAATGCCGTAAAAAAGCTTCGTATAGTTTTATTTTCTTTAAAAAAGATTAAAATAAAGTATTTTTAGAAAAACAATCTAAAATGTTTGTTTGTTTAGAAAAAACAACTAAATTTGCAAAATAAATTACAAACAAAATGAAAATTACAATTTACAATATGTGTCGCATGATGTCGGAAAATTCCGCAGAGCAACGTATTGCATAATTTTAATTTTTTTTAAAATATACAATCAAACCTCTGCCAATCGCAGAGGTTTTTTGTTTTCTTAAAACAAACAAAAAAGTGAAATCATAAATAAAATGAAAAATTCAGTAGCAAACAAAATAATGATGACGAAACGAATGATGCAAATGTGTATTTACATCAAACCTTGCTATTGCCAAAAGCGGAAGATTTAATCTTTATTATAGTTCAAACTATAAAGTCCTTTTGGTAAATGCTTCAAAAGGACTTTTTTTATAAACAATTAAATATTTCAGCAAATGAAAACTCTAAATAAAATTTTAAAAATATTACAATCGATAGGGAAATTCGATTTCAAAAAAACAACGGTTAATACAATTAAAAAGGGATCATTAAAAGCAATTCAATTCGAATATGATTCAAAATCAGATGATTCAGAATCATTATTATTTTTAATAAACGGTCAAGAAGACGAATTTCTTTTTATTTAAATGGAAAACATTAGGATTTAAAATTCTATAATTAAGATGAAAAAATTGGAAAAAATAATAATATCAGATTTTGTTACCGAAAGCGGAAAAGTTCAAAAGAACCTATCGCTTTTTTATCAAGTTTTTGGAAAACCTGTCGGGAAAGCACCCGTAGTTTTGGTTAATCATGCACTCACTGGAAACTCTCAAGTAACCGGAGAAAATGGCTGGTGGGAAGATTTAATAGGCAAAAATAAAACGATAGATACTAATGAATTTACCGTTTTGGCTTTCAATATTCCTGGAAACGGATATGACGGATTAAAAGAAAATCTAATTCATAATTACACTCATTTTACAGCTAGAGATATTGCTAAAATATTTTGGAAAGGATTAGAACAATTACAAATAGAAAGTCTTTTTTCAGTTATCGGCGGAAGCCTAGGTGGCGGAATTGCTTGGGAAATGGCAGTTATAAATCCCACTGCAATCGAAAATCTAATCCCAATCGCTTCCGATTGGAAAGCATCGGATTGGGTTATTGCCAACACATTAATACAAGACGAAATTCTGAACAATTCTAATTATCCAATTCCTGATGCTAGATTGCATGCTATGCTTTTGTACAGAACGCCACAATCATTAAAGCAAAAATTTAACAGACAGAAAAACGAGCTAAAAAATATTTTTCAAATAGAAAGTTGGCTATTTCATCATGGAGAAAAATTGCAAAAACGTTTTCAATTAGCATCTTACAAAATGATGAACCATCTTATAAAAACAATCGATATTACTAGAAATAGAAAAGATTTTGTAACCGTCGCCAAAGTAATTCAGGCAAATATTCACATTATTGGAGTAGATACCGATTATTTTTTTACTCCCGATGAGAATCGAGAAACTTACAAAGATTTGAAAAAAGTAAAGCAAAATGTGTTTTACCACGAAATCAAATCGATACACGGTCACGACGCTTTTTTGATAGAGTACGAACAATTAAACGCTATTTTAAGCGACCTTTTTATAACTAATAAACAAATAGCATAATGAAATGGAGTATAACGAAATTGTGAATTAACCACAAATGACACTATGCAAATTACATATGACCATTAAAAAATAATAAAAACACACATATGAAAATATTAAAATTTGGAGGAAAATCACTCACTTACGGAAATGGATTTGAGAAGACAATAGAAATTATTTTAGATAAAGTAAATAATAACGAAAAAATCGCTGTTGTTGTTTCAGCAATCGCAAATGCAACAGATGAGTTGGAAAGAATTTTAGAAAAAGCAGTAAAAAGTGAAGTCTATTTAAAAGATTTTTCTGATTTTAAAAATTACCAACAAGCTAATTTTCTAGTAGATTTATCAGAAGAGTTTCGGCTTTTAGAAAAAACGTTCGAAGGAGTCTCTTTATTAGGCGATTATAGCAATAAAATAAAGGACAATGTTTTAGCACAGGGAGAAGTTATTTCTGCAAAGATTGTTACACAAGCATTGAAAGAAAAAGGAGTAAATGCTAATTTTTCAGACACACGTTTGCTGATTAAAACCGACGGAAATTATGGAAATGCACAGCCTTTAGATAGCTTGTCAAAGAAAAATGTAATTAACCATTTCAAACAAAATAACGGAACGACGGTAAATGTGATTACGGGTTTTATTGGTTCAAACAACAATAATGATACAACGACTTTAGGAAGAAATGGAAGTAATTATACAGCTTCTTTAATTGCAAATTATCTTGATGCCGAAGAGTTACAAAATTATACACATGTTGATGGAATTTATACTGCTAATCCAGATTTAGTTTCCGATGCCAAAAAAATTGACTTTCTTTCTTTTAATGAAGCTAATGAATTAGCCAATTTTGGAGCCACGATTCTTCATGCCAAAACCATAGTTCCTCTATTAGAAAAAAATATTCCGCTTCGTGTTCTAAATACATTCAACCACGAAAATCAAGGTACATTAATCACTTCAACTGCAAATAAAGAAGGTATAAAATCACTTTCGGTTCTGGAAAATGTGGCTTTAGTAAATCTTGAAGGGAGAGGACTTCTTGGAAAAACAGGTGTCGATGCACGAATTTTCAAAGCATTGGGGGATAATGATATTAGTGTGAGTATTATTTCGCAAGGTTCGTCCGAAAGAGGAATTGGAATTGTAGTTGCGGCTGATAAAGCTTCAAAAGCTATTATTGCATTAGAAAAAGAATTTGAAAACGATTTTTATTCAAAAGATGTCAATAAAATTTCGGCAACCGATAATGTTTCTGTGATTTCGATTGTAGGTCAGGATTTAAGCACGTTTCACAAACCATATTCTGCGCTTATCAAAAACAAGATTGTCCCAATTCTTTTCAACAATACCGTTACAGGAAAAAATGTTAGTTTGGTGGTTAATAAATCCCAACTTCATAAAGCGGTAAATGTTATTCACGGCGAAATTTTCGGAGTTTCAAAAAAAATAAACATTGCTGTTTTTGGTCATGGTTTGGTTGGAGGAACACTAATTGATCAGATTTTAAATTCGGCTTCAACCATAGAAAAACGGAAGGATGTTAAACTTAATATTTTTGCTATTGCCAATTCTAAAAAAATAATACTGAACAAAAATGGAGTCACGCAGAATTGGAAAAATGAAATCGAAAACAACGGAATTCCTTATACTATTCAAGGGGTTATCGCTTACGCCAATGAGCATCATCTAGAGAATTTGATAGCAATAGACAACACGGCAAGTAGTAAGTTTGTTGAAAATTATATATCACTAGCAGAGCATAGTTTCGACTTGGTTTCTTCAAATAAAGTGGCAAATACTTTAAGTTATGATTTTTACAAAAAAGTAAGAAAATCATTGGCAGATAATCAAAAGAATTATTTGTACGAAACTAATGTAGGTGCTGGATTACCAGTTATAGATACTATAAAACTATTGCATCATTCTGGGGAAAATGTTACTAAAATAAAAGGTGTTTTATCAGGTTCATTAAGCTTTTTATTTAATACTTTTTCGGCAAATGACATTCCTTTTAGTGAAGCATTGAAGCAAGCAATCGATAAAGGTTACACCGAACCAGATCCTAGAGAAGATCTTTGTGGAAATGACGTAGCGAGAAAAGTTCTCATTTTAGCAAGAGAACTAGATTTGCAAAACGAATTTGAGGAAATCAATATTCAAAATCTAATTCCAGAAAATTTAAGGCAAGGTGATAAAGAGGAGTTTTTAAGCAGATTATCCGAGCTCGATGCTATTTTTGCTAAAATAAAAGAAGACCAAAAACCAAATCATGTTTTGAGATATGTTGGCGAATTATCTGGTGATTTACAACAGGAAAAAGGAAATCTTGATGTAAAATTAATTTCTGTTCCACTTGATACCGCTTTGGGACAATTGAAAGGTTCCGATTCTTTCTTCGAAATTTATACTGAATCGTATGGCGACAGACCTATTGTAATACAAGGCGCTGGTGCAGGATCGGCAGTAACGGCAAGAGGTGTTTTTGGAGATATTTTAAGATTGTCAGATAAAGGATAAAAAGAAAATAATATGAAAATAACACTAAACAGAATTAATAATGACTATCACTTTCAATTAAAAAACGAAAGAGGTCACGTTGTAGAATTAGACAGTAAAGCCGAATTTGGAGGTAACGATTTAGCACCAAGCCCAATGGAACTTTTATTGATGGGAGTTGCTGGTTGTAGCGCGATTGATGTAATATCAATACTCAAAAAACAACGCCAAGAAATCACATCTTACAAAACAGAAGTAGAAGGTGTTCGGGAGCAAATTGAAGAAGCAAAACCTTTTAAAGACATTACGGTAACCATTTTTTTAGAAGGAAATATCAACGAAGAAAAAGCTCTAAAAGCAGCCCAACTCTCTTTCGAAAAATATTGTTCCGTTTCCAAAACACTAGAGCCAACAGCAAAAATCAATTATAAAGTAGTTTTAAATAATAAGTCATTATGAACGAACAAGATTTCGGTTTTGAAACCCAAGCCATACGAACGCAATTAGATCGCACACAATATTTAGAACATTCAGTGCCATTATATTTAACTTCAAGTTTTGTCTTCGAAGATGCCGAAGACATGAGAGCTTCGTTTACAGAAGAAAAAGACAGAAATATTTACAGCCGTTTCAGCAATCCTAATACGACGGAATTTGTAGAAAAAATATGTAAAATGGAAGGTGCCAAAGCAGGTTATGCTTTCGCAACAGGAATGGCTGCGGTATATTCAACTTTTGCGGCCTTACTTAATTCAGGAGATCATATCGTTTCTGCGGGAAGTGTTTTTGGCTCTACTCACGCTTTGTTTACCACTTATTTTCCGAAATGGAATATTCAAACTTCGTATTTTGATATTAATAAGCCCGAAACAATCGAAAATTTTATCAAACCAAATACTAAAATCCTTTATGCAGAATCTCCCACAAATCCCGCAGTAGATATTATCGATTTAGAATTATTAGGAAAAATAGCAAAAAAGCACAATCTGATTTTAATTATCGACAATTGTTTTGCAACACCATATATTCAACAACCAATAAAATTTGGAGCACATTTAGTGGTACATTCTGCAACAAAATTAATCGATGGACAAGGACGAGTTTTAGGAGGAGTAACCGTAGGAAGTGCAGCGCTAATAAGAGAAATTTATTTATTTTCAAGAAATACTGGACCAGCATTATCCCCTTTTAACGCTTGGATTTTATCTAAAAGTCTAGAAACATTAGCCGTAAGAGTCGAAAAACATTGTGAAAATGCCTTAAAGGTTGCCGAGTTTTTAGAAAACCACCCAAAAGTAAAAAAAGTAAAATATCCGTTTCTAAAATCACACCCGCAATACGAAATCGCCAAAAAACAAATGAGTTTAGGAGGTAATGTGGTTGCTTTCGAAATTGAAGGCGGAATAGAAGCTGGCAGACAATTTTTAGACAAAATTGAATTGTGCTCTCTTTCGGCAAACTTAGGAGATACGCGAACAATTGTAACACATCCCGCTTCCACAACACATAGTAAATTAACTGTAGACGAGCGATTAGCCGTAAGTATTACCGACGGTTTGGTTCGAGTTTCCGTAGGATTAGAAACAGTAGCCGATCTGATAGATGATTTAAATCAGGCTTTAAATTAATTAAACAGAAAATAAATCAATTTAAAACAAATAAAATAGATTTACTTTCTGTTTTACAAATAAATATAATCATTTAATAGAAAATTTTTCATAAGAAATTTTTTATTACTACATTTGTATCGTTCCTATATTTATTGATTGTTATCACGAAAGCTGGAGGGATTAGACCCAACGAAAGCTTAGCAACCCTTTACTGTAAAGAAGGTGCTACATTCTATTCCGATTTATCGGAAACAGATAACCACGAGAATTCCCTCTCACTTTCCCATAACATTTTATATTTCTAAGAACTAATTTCTAAATTATTAGGAGCTATTTCCTGCTGTACACTATATCTTTTCCTTGCTAAAGAAGCAAGAAAAAGGATATCGTTCCCATCAGGGCTATTTAATAAACATTTTTGTAAAAAATTGGCGCTTTTGCGTCTTTGAGAGAAAAAAAACATGTCAAAAATAAAACAAGCCATAAAAGAAAGAATCCTAGTTCTCGACGGAGCCATGGGAACCATGTTGCAACGCAATAACTTCTCTGAAGAAGATTTTCGTGGCGAACGCTTCAAAGATTTTCCACATCCATTAAAAGGCAATAACGATTTATTATCCATCACACAACCTGAAGCGGTAAAAGAAGTTCACAGACAATATTTTCAAGCAGGAGCCGATATTGTCGAAACCAACACATTTTCAGGAACAACCATCGGAATGGCCGATTATCATCTCGAAGAATATGTTTACGAACTCAATTACGAGTCCGCAAAAATCGCCCGTGAAGTAGCCGATGAGTTTACTGATCGACCAAGATTTGTAGCAGGAGCAATCGGACCAACAAACCGAACAGCATCAATGTCTCCAGACGTAAATGACCCAGGATTTCGTGCCGTAACTTTCGATGATTTGCGAATTGCCTACAAACAACAAGCAGAAGCTTTGATTGACGGTGGTTGCGATATCTTATTAGTAGAAACTATTTTCGATACACTAAACGCCAAAGCTGCACTTTTTGCCATCGAAGAAGTAAAAGAAGAACGAAATTTAGATATTCCCATTATGGTCTCAGGAACTATTACTGATGCATCTGGAAGAACATTATCTGGACAAACGGTAGAAGCATTTTTAATTTCTGTTTCACATATTCCACTATTGAGTGTAGGTTTCAATTGTGCTTTGGGAGCAGATTTGCTTAAACCTTACTTGCAAACGTTGGCACACAATACTTCGTTCAATATTTCGGCACATCCTAATGCAGGATTACCAAATGCCTTTGGGGAGTACGATGAAACACCGGAGCAAATGCAAGCCTTCATCAAAGAATATCTAGACGATAATTTAATAAATATCATAGGCGGTTGTTGCGGAACAACTCCAAATCATATTAAGTTGATTGCTGAAATAGCAAAAGATTACAAACCCAGAAAAGCAGAAATACTTGCCTAATGAAAGTGAATCAAAAAAGAAAAAACCTTGTATTATCAGGATTAGAACCCTTAATCATCACGCCAGAGAGCGTTTTTGTGAATATTGGTGAACGAACCAATGTTACAGGTTCTAGAAAATTCCTTCGATTAATAAAGGAAGAAAAATACGAAGAAGCATTAAGCATTGCCAAAGAGCAAGTAGAAGGTGGCGCCCAAATCATCGATATTAATATGGATGAAGGAATGCTCGATGGCGAATATGCCATGACTAAGTTCCTAAACCTTATCGCTGCCGAACCAGATATTTCACGTGTTCCTATCATGATCGACAGCTCGAAATGGGAAATCATTGAAGCTGGTCTAAAAGTCGTGCAAGGAAAATGTGTCGTAAATTCAATTTCATTAAAAGAAGGAGAAGAACAATTTATTCATCACGCTAAATTGATTAAACGCTACGGAGCTGCGGCAATTATTATGGCTTTTGATGAGGTAGGGCAAGCCGATAATTTTGAAAGAAGAGTCGAAATATGCCAGCGTTCGTATGATATTCTGGTTAACAAGGTTGGTTTTCCACCACAGGATATTATTTTCGATTTGAATATTTTTCCAGTAGCTACTGGTATGGAGGAACATCGCCTGAACGCTTTGGATTTCTTTAGGGGAACCAAATGGGTTCGCGAAAATTTGCCGCACGCGCACATCAGCGGCGGGGTGAGTAATGTTTCGTTTTCGTTTAGAGGAAATGACACGGTGAGAGAAGCGATGCACTCGGTTTTCCTGTACCATGCCATTCAAAACGGAATGACAATGGGTATTGTAAACCCGGAGATGTTGTCCATTTATGATGAAATTCCGAAAGATTTACTGGAACATGTAGAAGATGTAATTCTGAACAGACGCGATGATGCTACAGAACGCTTACTTGATTTTGCTGAAAATGTAAAAGGAGATGTCAAGAATACCGAAAAAGCAGTTCAGGAATGGCGTTCGGGAACAGTTCAGGAAAGAATTACGCATTCTTTGGTAAAAGGAGTGGACGAATTTATAGAAACTGATGTTGAAGAAGCCAGACTTGCTGCCGTAAAACCAATTGAAGTTATCGAGATCAACCTGATGACTGGAATGAATGTCGTAGGAGATTTGTTTGGTTCGGGTAAAATGTTTTTGCCGCAAGTGGTAAAATCAGCTCGTGTAATGAAGAAAGCAGTAGCGTATTTATTACCATTTATCGAAGCGAGCAAACAAGCTGGAGACAAACAAGGGAACGGAAAAATTCTGATGGCAACTGTAAAAGGCGACGTCCACGATATTGGAAAAAACATTGTTTCGGTTGTATTGGCTTGTAATAATTATGAGATTGTAGATTTGGGTGTTATGGTGCCTCCAGAAAAAATTATTGCAGCGGCTATCGAACACAACGTAGATATTATCGGGTTGAGCGGATTAATCACGCCGTCACTAGACGAAATGGTATATCTGGCCAAGGAATTAGACAGACGAGGGCTGAAAATCCCAGTAATGCTTGGTGGTGCAACGACTTCTCGTGCACATACAGCTGTAAAAATTGCACCGCAATATAGAGAGACGGTTATTCACGTAAACGACGCTTCGAGAGCCGTAACGGTTGCTGGAAGTTTATTGAACAAGGATAAAAAAATATATGCAAGTGACATTAGAGCCGAATATGATGCTTTTAGAGAAACGTTTTTGAACCGTTCGCGTGACAAAAATTTCTTAACAATTGAGCAAGCTCGTAAAAATAAATTGCAATTGGATTGGGAGAATTTTACTCCTGTAAAACCAAATGTAATTGGAGAACAAGTTATCGAAGTCGATTTGGATGTTTTGGTCCCATATATTGACTGGACACCATTTTTTAGAACGTGGGAATTGTTTGGAAAATATCCTGCGATTTTGACAGATGAGGTTGTTGGAGAACAAGCGACTTCTGTTTTTGCCGATGCACAGGAAATGTTAGAAGTTATTTTGAAAGAAAAGAAACTAACTGCCAAAGGAATCTACGGAATTTTCCCTGCCAATCAAGTGAACGACGACGATATTGAATTAAGTGATGAAAACGGAAAAGTATTGGAAAAGTTCCTAACACTTCGTCAGCAATCTCAAAAAACCAAAGGTGCTCCAAACATTGCCTTATCCGATTTTATTGCTCCAAAAGAGAGCGGTAAAACCGATTATATGGGTGCGTTTTGTGTAACGACTGGTTTTGGTGTGGATGAATGGGCGACCGAATTCGAAAAGAATCTAGACGATTACAATTCGATAATGGTCAAAGCTTTGGCTGACCGATTCGCAGAAGCATTTGCTGAATATCTTCACGAAAAAATTCGTAAAGAAATTTGGGGTTATGCCTCCAATGAGGTTTTAAGCAAAGAAGCACTTATAGAAGAAGATTATAAAGGGATTCGTCCCGCGCCAGGTTACCCTGCTTGTCCTGACCATTTAGAAAAACCAACAATTTGGAAATTGTTGAATGTAGAACAAAAAATAGGAGTAACATTAACCGAAAGTATGGCGATGTGGCCAGCTTCTTCAGTTTCAGGATATTATTTTGGAAACCCAGAAAGCAAGTATTTTGGACTCGGAAAAATAAAAGAAGATCAAGTTATCGATTACGCCAAACGAAGAAGTATTTCGACCGATAAAGCTATAAAATGGTTAAATCCGAATATCGCAGATTGATGATTTTAGCAATTTCAATTCTAAAATCATAATTCTAAAATCAAAAATTTAAAAATGAAAGTAACACAACATATAGAAAGCGCTCAAGGAAAACCACTTTTTTCTTTCGAAATATTACCACCGCTAAAAGGACAAAACATACAATCTATTTTTGATAGTATCGATCCATTAATGGAATTTAACCCACCATTTATAGACGTAACTTACCATCGGGAAGAATACGAATACAAAGAATTGCCTAGTGGATTGTTAGAAAAAAAGATTGTAAAAAAACGACCGGGAACAGTTGGAATTTGTGCAGCCATTCAAAATAAATACCATGTAGATGCGATTCCGCATATTTTATGTGGTGGTTTCAATAGAGAAGACACCGAGAATTTACTGATAGATTTAGATTTTTTAGGTATCGACAATGTTGTGGCTTTGCGTGGTGATGCGTTAAAAAACGAAATTTATTTTAAAGCAGAAAAAGCAGGAAACCAATACGCATCAGAATTGGTTACACAAATTGCCAATTTAAACAAAGGAATTTACCTCGATGAAGATTTGCAAAACTCGTCATCGACCAATTTTTGTATAGGAATTGCAGGTTATCCCGAAAAACACATGGAAGCACCAAGTGTAGATAGCGACATTCATTTTCTAAAACAAAAAATAAAAAACGGAGCGCAATATATCATCACGCAAATGTTTTTTGACAATAAAAAATTCTTCGATTTTGTGGCAAAATGCCGTGCAGCAGGAATTACTGTTCCTATTATTCCAGGACTAAAACCCATTGCGACAAAAAAACAATTAAATCTTATTCCGCACCGATTTAGTGTGCAATTGCCAGACGATTTAATCATGTCAGTAGTAAAAGCAAGCGATAACGATGCCGTAAAACAAATAGGAATCGAGTGGTGTACCCAACAAAGTAAGGAATTGGTTGCGGCAGGAATTCCTGTTTTGCATTATTATAGTATGGGAAAAGCAGAAAATATCAAAGAGATTGCAAAGACGGTTTTTTAGGAGCTATTTCCAGCTATTCGTTACAATCTTTTATTTTTTTAAAGAAAAAAACAAAAGGATTTCCACTACTATCTGGGCTAGGGCAGTTTGGTTATTTCGTCATTTAGCATTTGAATTTACTAAAAAAAACACAAACAGTTTGTCATTTCGACGAAGGAGAAATTTCATTTTTTTTCCAGAATCAATTTAAGAGATTCCCCTTCGTAGGAATGACAAAACAATACTTACTTCGTCATTTCTCTAAAAATACTTTCTAAATTTTTATTTTTCAGATTCAGTTGTAAAGTTTTTAGCCCATTTTCGTGAGCAAAATCGAATACTATTGGACGCATATCGGTTTCGGTATCAAAAGAAAGTTCCCAAACCAAATTATGTAGGTTCTTGTAGGATTCAATATTTGGTAAATTATCAAATAATTTTTCGTCAATTACTTTATCAAATTCAACTTCTATAATTTGTTCTGTTTTTTCCGAAACTAATAAGTCAAGATTCTTGTCGGTCACAATTTTTCCGTGATTTATAATAATGACACGATCGCAAATCGCTTCCACTTCTTGCATAATATGTGTCGATAGGAAAACGGTTTTGTCTTTACCAATATTTTTTATCAATTCACGAATTTCGACTAATTGGTTTGGATCTAATCCTGTGGTTGGTTCATCAAGAATTAAAACATCAGGATTGTGCAAAAGTGCAGTCGCCAATCCCACACGCTGGCGATAACCTTTAGATAATTGCCCAATTTTTTTATGGCTTTCTGGGGATAAACCGGTTAAAATAATCACTTCTTCAATACGGGATTTTGCAACTTTATAAACATCGGCATTAAAAGCCAAATATTCTCGAACATACAAATCTAAATACAACGGATTGTGCTCAGGCAAATATCCAACCGATTTTTGAACTTCTAATTGATTTGTATTTACATCAAATCCATTCACCATTGCCGAACCTTCATCAGCATTAATGTAAGTCGTCAAAATTTTCATTAAAGTCGATTTTCCTGCGCCATTTGGACCCAGAAAACCTACGATTTCTCCTTTTTTTACTGAAAAAGAAACATTATCTAACGCTTTTTGCGTTCCGTAATTTTTAGAAATATTTTGAACTTCGATTGACATAATATTGAGATTTGTAGCAAAAGTAAGAAGAAAATAGAATCAAAGATTTCGATAAACTTATTTTTTTGTAAAAATGTATTTTGATATCATTTTTTTAGTAAGTTTGTCATTCAAATCGCTCAAAAAAAGCAATGATCACAAATAACACATTTTTTAGCAACAATTCTTTTTATTTCTATTGGAACATAGGAAGGGATTGTTATATGGTTATTTGATTAGAAAATTAAATTAAAAATATAAATATACAATCCCGTCTTTTAGGCGGGATTTTTTTTGCTTATTATGGAAATAGAAATAAAGAAAATCGCAATTCAGGGAATAGAAGGTTCGTTTCACCATCAGGTTGCAACGACGTTGTTCGATAAAAATCTTTCTTTAGATGAATGTATGTCGTTTGAACTTTTAGTAAAAAGTCTCAAAGAAAAAACTTCACAAAAAGGAATTATGGCTTTAGAAAACTCTATTGCGGGCTCGATAATTCCAAATTACGCACTTATAGATAGTAATGATTTACATATTATTGGCGAGTATTATTTAGATATAAGTATGAATCTTATGGTGCTAAAAGGTCAAAAAATAGAGGATATTACCGAAGTGCATTCACACCCAATTGCTCTGCTACAATGTGCTGTTTTTTTTAATAAATATCCACACATTAAACTTGTAGAAAGTGGTGATACTGCCGAAACTGCTAGAAGAATTCAACAGCAAAAGCTAATGGGAATTGGAGCAGTTGCCAGTCCAATTGCTGCAAAAATGTATGATTTAGATATTATTGCTTCTGGAATTCATACTATAAAAAGTAACAAAACACGATTTGTGATTGTTAAAACTCAAAACAAAGAAATTCCAAAAGAACATATTAATAAAGCTTCTATAAAATTCGAGTTAGACGATACGCCGGGAAACTTGGCAACAGTTTTGAATGTGATGAATAATTGCAAATTAAATTTAACAAAAATTCAATCGATGCCTATAATTGAAACACCATTTC
>NZ_JAYWDT010000024.1:0-4834 GCF_043779715.1 Flavobacterium sp. | reverse complement strand
TGAGATTCCTCGTTCCTCGTAATGACAAAATCGGGAATGTATTGTCTCTTTTCTCAAAGATATAAAAGTATTAGATTTAAATAAATACTCTTTTACTATTTTTGCAAAAAATACTATTCAAAAATGGTCGATTTAGATTACTTAGCTTTTTTAGAAAATATATTGACAGACAATCGAAAAGAAAAGTTTTTGAAAGTCTTAGAAAATAGAACAAACCATTTTACAATTGCTGTCGAAGATATATTTCAGATGCATAACGCAAGTGCCGTAATGCGTAGTTGCGAGGTTTTTGGGATTCAGGAACTCAACGTAATCGAGGAGCGTTATGGCAAAAGCATCGATAAAGAAATTGCGATGGGTGCTCAGAAATGGGTCGATATTAATACTTTTGATAGTGTTTCGAATTGTATTGAAACTTTGAAAAATAAAGGTTACCAAATAATTGCGACCACGCCACACGAGAATGATTGTTTGATGGAAGATTTTGATATTTCTAAACCCAGCGCTTTATTTTTTGGCACCGAAAGAGATGGTTTGTCGGAAGAAATCTTAAAGCAAGCCGATGGTTTTCTAAAAATTCCCATGGTAGGTTTTACCGAAAGTTTAAATATATCTGTTTCGGCGGCGATTATCATTCAGAATTTGACCGAAAGATTACGCAAATCTGAAGTGAATTGGCAATTATCCGATGACGAAATCCTAGAAAAAAGATTGGCTTGGGCAAAAAGTTCTATTAAGGATATTAAAAGAATTGAGGCTAGATATTACAATAACTAGCCTCGATTTCAATTATTATTTTAAAATTTGCTTTGGCAAACAAAATCGGTTTTTGGTAAATTTGTTTTTGCGATAGCGTTGTAACCGCCTTCTATTTCGGTAAAATTTCGGTAACCTCGAGCTTGCAATATAGAAGCTGCAATCATACTGCGATAACCGCCAGCACAATGCATGAAAAAATGTTCTTGCGGATTTATGTCTTTTATCCAATCGTTTATTGCGGCCAAAGGTTTGCAAAATGCTTCTTCGATATGCTCCGCACTATATTCTGTTTCTTTGCGAATATCTATAACTTTACTTTCGCCAATTTTCACTTTATTTTCAAACTCGGTAGCGGTAATTCGGTTTACAGTATCTATTTCTTTTCCTGCATTTTTCCAAGTTTCAAAACCACCTTGCAAATGACCTAAAACATTATCGAAACCTACTCGACTTAATCTGGTTATGGTTTCTTCTTCTTTATCAATGTCTGAAACTATGATTATTGGTTGCTTTACATTGGCAATTAAGGCGCCAACCCAAGGAGCAAAATCGCCAGCAATACCAATACTTATAGATTGCGGAATGTGCCCTTTTGCAAAATCACCACTGTTTCTAGTATCTAAAATTAGAGCTCCTGTTTCCTCAGCTATAGCTTCAAATTCAGTCACTGAAAGTGTTTTCATACCATTGTGCAATACATTTTCGAAACTCGGAATTCCTGATTTATTCATAGCAACATTCATTCCAAAATAAGAAGGTGGCGGTAGCAAACCATCAGTCACTTCTGTAATAAATTCGGCTTCGGTCATATTGGCTCTTAATGCATAATTCAACTGTTTTTGTTCTCCAATGGTCGATACAGTTTCTTTGCTCATATTTTTGCCACAAGCAGATCCAGCGCCATGTGCGGGATAAACCGTTACATCGTCAGCAAGTGTCATTATTTTTGTTCTTAACGAATGAAAAAGCATACCAGCCAACTCATCTTGTGTCATTGCTGCCGATTTTTGTGCTAAATCAGGACGACCAACATCGCCAATAAATAAAGTATCGCCAGAAAAAATAGCTTGGTCTTTTCCTTCTCTGTCAATGAGTAAAAAACAAGAACTTTCCATGGTGTGACCAGGTGTATGCAAAGCTTTTATTTTGATGTTTCCAAGTATAAATTCCTGATTATCATGAGCAGAAATAAATTCGAAATCAGGATTTGCATTTGGTCCATAAACAATTTTAGCACCTGTTTTTTTGCTTAAATCTAAATGACCAGAAACAAAATCGGCATGAAAATGGGTTTCAAAAATATATTTAAGTTTTACATTATCTCTTTCTAAACGGTCAAGATAAGGTTGAATTTCACGCAACGGGTCGATAATCGCAGCTTCTCCATTTGAAGTAATATAGTAAGCACCTTGCGCCAAACAACCAGTGTATATTTGTTCTATTTGCATTGTATTATAATTGATATTATTAGACAAAAATAAGTCATATATTGTTTAAAATGTGATTATTGATTTAGAGTTTATAAAAAAATTCTTTAGATATAATATAAATCCCCATGATTAATACAAACCAACCAAAAGCTGGTTTTAGTTTCGAACCATCTATTTTTTTTGATAAATAAGTTCCTATAAACATTCCTAAAATGGCTATTAACGATATAATAAGTAGCAGTTTATAATCGAGTTGAACTCCGTTTATAATATCTCCACCAAATCCTATAATCGAATTTATAAAAATGATAAATAAGGAAGTTCCTATGGCTTGCTTCATTTCTAAACCAGCAAAGAATATTAACGCCGGAATGATAAGAAAACCGCCTCCAGCTCCTAAAAAACCTGTCACAAAGCCAACCATTAAACCGATGAATGATAACTGAAAAAAGCTTATTTCTTGTGCATTTTTATCAGAATTTGACTTTCTTATCATCGATATTGAGGCAAAAATCATCAATATTGCAAAAATAAGCATGATGAGTGAATTCTTTGTCACATCAAAATTATGTATAAAAAACAAATGGTTTGGAGTATTTGGCAGCACTATATCTCTAACAAACAATAAAGATATTACTGATGGAAAAGCAAAATATAAAGCCGATTTCAGTTTTAAATTTCCTAACAAATAATGATTATATGAACCTATTAGTGCCGTTACTCCAACTATAAATAATGAATAGCTGGTTGCATTTTCTGGATCTATTTTAAATAAATAAACTAAAATAGGTATTGTAAGTATCGAACCACCACCGCCTATTAATCCTAAAGAAATTCCTATAAGTATTGAAGCAAAATAGCCTAAATATTCCATTTATAGATTTTTAAAACTATTTTTTTAAAACTTTATATTCCTCATAACAGCCGTTTATAGCGTCTAAGATTTGTAAATCGTTTGCCGTTTGTAAAAATGTTTCAGAATAACTGCAACGTTGCAAAATTTCGGCAAGCTCTTTTTTATCGATACCTAAAAGCAAGTAAATAGTTTGATGATCATATTTTGTCTGAAGTAAATTTCTTAGATTTTCATCTTTTTTTAATTCTTTAAGTCTTCTAAGTTCTTTTGGTTTTTTTCCGAAAAAATTATAAAGCATATCTGCTGGATTAAATAAGGAATTCATAACTCTGCCAAAAGCCCCAGGAGAACTCTCGCCAGCTTCGTATCTACTTGTTAGTCCAGAAATATTGTACCAATAATTTTCTTTCTCGGGAATGAGTTTCGAATCGACTTCAAGATAACCTGTTAAATCATATGGCGGAATCACAACTTCCTCGAGCGCATAAGCTTTCTCGGTAAGATGAATTCGGTTTGCGTTGCTTTTTATCCAGTCATTTGTCACTTTTATTTCGATAGATTGAAAACCCAAACTAGAAACCAGTAACACATCATTTACATTTGCCGGAATTGTAAAATTACCTTTTGCATCGGTCACAGCTCCTTTTACTAAGTTTATATTTACGATATTAATATTCCATAAAGGCAATAAAGTATTGTCGTTTATGACGGTACCGGAAATAGTCCTTTCTTGAGAAATGGCCGAAAATGAAACAAAAAATACAAATAAAATGGTAAAGTTTCTCATGCTCAAAATTTGTTGGGCTAATGTAATTATTCAAGTTGAGATATTTTCAATTTATATTATAATTATAAGAATATTAACTATAATTGTTAATTAAATCAAAAGTGTGATTTGATGTTTGATTCAAAATTATTAACTTTATAAATTAAGTGGAGCAGCAACCATCAAAAAAACGGGCGGAACCCAAAAGCCAGATGAGTAGGGATTTATACCAATGTATTTTTATGTCAAATAATAGCGTATCGTTACACAGAATCCTGAAGTCTTCTCCTGAAAAAATTTATCGTGCATTTACTGAGTCCAATGCACTTGCTTCTTGGATACCTCCGTATGGTTTCCTTTGTACTGTGCATGAAATAACTGTAAAGGTGGGAGGAACTTATAAAATGTCTTTTCATAATTTTTCAACTGGTAATGGCCACTCTTTCGGTGGGAAATATATCGAAATTAAACCCAATGAATTTTTGAAATACACGGATCAATTTGATGACCCAAATCTTCCTGGCGAAATGATTACGTCTGTTTGGCTGCGAAAAGTTATTGATGGTACCGAATTAAAAATTTTACAAGAAGGAATCCCATCTGTTATACCCTTAGAAATGTGTTATTTAGGTTGGCAAGAATCTTTAGAAAAATTAGCTAAGTTGGTCGAGCCCGAAATTCCAGATATGTAATATTTTCGGTTGTACTTATAATCTTTTGTGATAAATTAGTAAATGCATAAATACAAATTTTATAACCTGAATTAATAACCAAAATAGTCAACCTATTTCAGGACAAGACATTGTTGGTTATAGTCTTCTCTATTGTCTGAATTTTTAAAATAATATTTGTCTATATTTGTGAAATCTGTTCGTATTTTCTGATATCTAGTAAATATGCCAAGTCCCAACTCTAATTTCCAACTTAATAAATTAAACCAAAATTGAAATGAGAAAAATCGTTTTACTACTGTTAACTTTTCTATCAATAGAAAATAATAATTCATATGGACAGACACTTCTT
>NZ_JAYWDT010000023.1:0-10899 GCF_043779715.1 Flavobacterium sp. | reverse complement strand
TGCTTTTTTTCAAAAGGTATAAATAGAACACAACTTTTTGTTGATAATTTTTTATTTATTCAGGGTGCAAATGTACAACTATTTTTTAGAAATCAAATAATTGTGTAACTTTTTTTCATTTAAAGTAACTAATTGTATGTCTTGTATAATTCTTATATTTGTAAATTAATTTAAACTGAAGTTAATCATGAATGAAATAGTCAAAAAGAACGGAATCACTTACGGAATAATAACTGGTGTGCTTTCTGTACTTATCACAACTTTAATATATGTTATTGATTTAAAATTATTTACCTCAACATGGCTCGGTTTTTTAAGCATTGCTGTATACATAATTATTGGAGTTGTTTTACTTTCAAAAACTAGAAAAGAATTTAAAGGGAGTTTGGCTTTTAAAGATGCTTTTACAACTTATTTTATTTCGGCAGTAATAGGAATCATGATTTCAGTTGTTTTTAATATCATTTTATTCAATTATATTGATCCAGCGGCAAAAGAAACTATCAAAGAGTTAACAATGAAATATACTGTTGAAATGTTGCAAAAATTCGATACACCAGCATCAGCAATTAATGATACTATAAAATCTTTGGAAGAAAATGATCAATTTTCTGTATTCAAATTATTGCAAGGCTCACTTTTCAGTATATTAATTAGTGCTCTATTTGGTCTAATACTTGCTGCATTTTTCAAAACTAAATCATCATTCCCTCAATAGTGAACATATCTATCATAATTCCTTTACTGAACGAACAAGAATCGTTGCCAGAATTAACCTCATGGATTGAAAAAGTCATGTTTGAAAATAATTTCTCTTACGAAGTTATTTTTATCGATGATGGTAGCACCGATGATTCTTGGGAAACTATAAACCAATTATCTAGCAAAAATCCTTCTGTAAAAGGTATTCGTTTTTTAAGAAACTACGGAAAATCTCAGGCTTTGCATGCTGGTTTTGCAAAAGCACAAGGAGATGTTATCATTACTATGGATGCCGATTTGCAAGACAGTCCTGACGAAATTCCAGGATTATATAATATGGTTGTAAATGATAATTATGATCTAGTTTCAGGATGGAAAAAGAAACGTTACGACAATGCGGTTACTAAAAACTTGCCTTCAAAATTATTTAATGCCGCAGCAAGAAGAACTTCTGGTGTGCAACTAAATGATTTTAATTGCGGATTGAAAGCTTACAAAAATACGGTTATAAAAAATATTGAAGTTTCGGGCGAAATGCACCGATACATTCCTGTTTTGGCAAAAAATGCAGGTTTTAGCAAAATTGGCGAGAAAGTTGTGATTCACCAAGCTAGAAAGTATGGCGAATCAAAATTTGGCATGAGTCGTTTTGTAAATGGTTTTCTGGATTTGATTACGATTTGGTTTTTGTCTAAATTTGGAAAAAGACCCATGCATCTTTTTGGTGCTTTGGGAACGATTATGTTTTTAATTGGTTTCTTGAGCGCAGGCTATATTGGGGTTTCTAAATTGATAAAACTATTTTATTTAGACCAAGAAACAATATTAGTAACCGATAATCCTTGGTTTTACATAGCTTTGACCACTATGATTATTGGAACTCAATTATTTCTTGCAGGTTTTCTTGGGGAAATTATTTTGAGAACAAAAAACAACGAAGAAAGATACAAAGTATCGACAGAAATAAATTTGTAACGATTAAGTTTCAATTATATGGCTACTAGCCCCGTCCCGATAGCAATCGGGAGCAGTGAAAATCCTTTTCTTTTTTTCTTTAAAAAAGAAAAGATTGAAACGAAAAGCGGGAAAAGCTTCTAAAAAATAAATAGAAAATGCACATACCACAAAATATATTAGACGCAGTAAATATTTGGCTTACGCCAACATTTGACAATAAAACGCAAGATGCGATTAAAGAAATGATGACTTCTTCTCCTAAAGAATTAGAAGATAGTTTTTATAAAAATCTTGAATTTGGGACAGGCGGAATGCGTGGCGTTATGGGCGTTGGGACCAATAGAATAAACGAATATACGTTAGGAAAAAACACGCAAGGTTTATCGAATTATTTGCACAAATCGTTCCCAAACCAAGAAATAAAAGTAGCTATTGCTTACGATTGTCGCCATAATAGCGATACGTTGGCAAAAGTGGTTGCTAATGTTTTTTCGGCAAATGGGATTAAAGTTTTCTTATTTTCGGATATGCGACCTACACCTGAATTATCTTTTGCTGTAAAACATTTGGGTTGCAAAGCCGGAATTGTGCTCACAGCTTCTCATAATCCGCCAGAATACAACGGTTACAAAGTATATTGGGAAGATGGCGGACAACTTGTTCCACCACAAGATAACGAGATTATTCAGGTGATTGATACGTTAAATTATGACCAAATAAAATTTGAATCCAACGAAAATTTAATCGAATATATTGATGTAAAAGTTGATGAAGCTTTTATCAATTCAACTATCGATAATGCAAGCTTTAACACATCGGCAACAGCAAAAGAAAATTTAAAAATTGTTTTTACTTCTTTGCACGGAACTTCGATAAAATTGATTCCAGATGTTTTAGAAAAAGCAGGATACAAAAATGTACAAATTGTTCCCGAACAAGCTATTCCTGACGGGAATTTTCCAACTGTAAAATCGCCAAATCCTGAAGAACCAGAAGCACTTACAATGGCAATGGCTCTAGCAGAAAAAACAAATGCTGATATTGTTGTAGGAACTGATCCAGATTCGGACAGATTGGGTGTTGCGGTAAGAAATACCCAAGGAAAAATGGTTTTGCTAAACGGAAACCAAAGCATGGTTGTGATGACACATTTTCTGTTAGAACAATGGAAAAAACAAAGTAAAATTACTGGAACAGAATTTATAGGTTCGACTATAGTTTCTACACCAATGATGCTTGAATTAGCCTCTGCTTATGGTGTTGAATGTAAAGTTGGTTTGACTGGTTTCAAATGGATTGCTAAGTTTATTAAAGATTTTCCTAATCAGAAATTCATAGGTGGTGGCGAGGAAAGTTTCGGATTTATGGTTGGCGATGCCGTTCGTGACAAAGATGCTGTTGCTGCAACACTTTTAGTTTGCGAAATTGCTGCTCAAGCCAAAGAAAAAGGAAGTTCGTTATACCAAGAATTGCTTAAAATGTATGTCGATTTTGGTTTTTATAAAGAACATCTAATTTCGATTACCAAAAAAGGAATAGAAGGTTCTAACGAGATTAAACAAATGATGGTCAATTTACGTGAGAATCCATTAAAAGAAATAAACGACGAACGTGTAGTATTTATTGAAGATTACCAAAATTCAACCGCCAAGAATTTATTTACTGATGAGATAGAAACGCTAAATATTCCCAAATCGAATGTATTAATTTATTATCTTGAAGACGGAAGCAAAATTTGTGCAAGACCAAGCGGAACCGAACCTAAGATTAAATTTTATTTTAGTGTGAATTGTGCTATACAAAACGTTTCGGAAGTTACTGAAGCTGAAAATTATTTAGATAACAAAATAAAGAATATCATTGTCTCAATGAACTTAAACTAATGGATACAAATCTCTTAAAACTAATTCCTTACACAAAACCATACAAATCACATATTATTTGGAATGTGATTTATAATATATTGTATGCTTTATTTAGTACAATATCGATGGTAACAATGTTTCCGTTACTAGAAGTTTTGTTCAAAACAAGTAGAGCAGTAAGTCACAAACCTATTTATACAGGTATTGCAAACGTTACCAGCTATAGCAAAGAATTGTTGTTTTACCATATTTCGAATTTAAATAATGAGCATGGTCCACAATATGCCTTATTACTTGCAGTTGGATTAGTTATTACCACGTTTTTATTCAAAAATTTATTCAATTATCTTGCGTCTTACCACATTATGCATCTTAAGAATGGCGTGCTTCGTGATTTAAGAAAAAAGATGTTTGACAAAATTATCGAATTGCCATTATCTTACTATTCTGAAAAAAGAAAAGGTGACGTTATGGCAAGAATGTTAGGCGATGTGGGTGAAGTACAAAATTCTTTTTTTTCAATATTAGAATTAGTTGTAAAAGAACCCCTTACTATTGTATTTGCAATAGTTGCCATGCTTAATATTAGTGTCAAGCTAACTTTATTTGTTTTTATATTTATTCCTATATCTGGTTTTATAATATCTAAAATTGGTAAAAATCTAAAATCAAAATCTACACTTGCACAACAAGAAAGTGGGCACTTAATATCTATCGTTGAAGAAAGTTTGAGTGGACTAAAAGTGGTAAAAAGTTATAATGCCGAAGGGACATTCAAAAAACGTTTTGGCGATTCTGTAAATCGTCTTTTGAAATTATCTAATAGTATTGGAAACAAAAATAACTTAGCCTCACCCATGAGCGAATTTATGGGAATTCTTACCATTGCAGTTTTACTATGGTATGGAGGAAATTTAGTTTTAGTAGATAAAACGCTAGAAGGATCTTTGTTTTTAGTTTATATGTTATTGGCTTATAACATTCTTACACCAGCAAAATCAATATCTAAAGCATCTTATGCGGTAAAAAATGGATTAGCTGCTGCGCAACGTGTTTTTGAAGTTTTAGAAACTGAAAATACAATAACCAACAAAGAAAATGCTATTGATAAGAATACTTTTGAAGACAAAATTGAAATCAAAAACATCAACTTTCGATATGAGGAAGAAAATGTTTTAAAGAACTTTACAATTACTGTTCCTAAAGGAAAAACCATTGCTTTGGTCGGACAATCTGGTTCAGGAAAAAGTACAATTGCTAATTTGCTAACTCGTTTTTACGATGTAAATGAAGGCACAGTCACTATTGATGGTATTGATATAAAAGACATGAAGCTCGAATCTCTTCGTGGTTTAATGGGATTGGTTACGCAAGACTCAATCTTATTTAATGATACTATAAAAAATAATATTCTTTTAGGCAAAGAAAATGCTACCGATGATGAAGTTATAGAAGCACTAAAAATTGCAAATGCTTATGAATTTGTCATGAATTTGCCAAACGGGATTGAAACCAATATTGGAGATGCTGGAAATAAACTCTCTGGCGGACAAAAACAACGTTTGTCTATTGCTCGAGCTGTTCTCAAAAATCCTCCAATCATGATTCTCGACGAAGCAACCTCAGCGTTGGATACAGAAAGTGAAAAATTTGTTCAAATTGCATTAGAAAACATGATGCAAAACAGAACTTCGATTGTAATTGCACACAGGTTATCTACTATTCAAAAAGCAGATAATATTATTGTTATGAAAAAAGGTGAAATTGTAGAACAAGGAACACATACAGAGCTTTTAGCACTAAACGGAACTTATTCTAACTTGGTAACCATGCAGAGTTTTGAGTAGATATTTAGACTTCTTAGATTTTTAGATTACTTAGATTCTAAAGAATAATTAATAATTTGCGGTAAAATATTTTTACAACAAAAATGTACATAAACCACAACAATATTCATCTTTCAGAAAATCCAGATACTATAGTTTGGAAATACTTAGACTTGTCTAAATTTCTAGATTTATTATTGTCGAAAAAAATGTTTATGTCTCGTTCGGATAAGTTCGAAGACCAATACGAAGGTACATTTAGTGAACCTACTTTTGAAGAAATTAAGAAAATTGCAGCCAATAATCCTGAGTTTTTAGATTATTACAAATCACATCGTGAAAAAGTAGCCATAAGCAGTTGGCACACTAACGAATATGAGAGCTTTGCGATGTGGCAAATTTTTACCAAAAACCAAGAAGGTTTAGCCATACAATCGACAATTGGTAGGTTAAAAGAAGCTTTGCAACCTGAAAAACACACCAAACAATATATAGGAGAAGTAAATTATATCGATTACAAAAAAGAATATATTCCGTTTGACGATAATTTTTTTCCATTCCTGTTTAAACGAAAAAGTTTTCAGTACGAACGTGAAGTTCGAATTATTACCGATGTTACGGAACAAAACATTTCGATAAACGACGGACTGAAAATTAATGTAGATATTAATGCATTAATTGAAAAAATATACATTCACCCAAAATCTGAAAACTGGTACAAAAAACTAGTTATCGAATTAGTAACTCAATTAGGCTTCGATTTTGAAATTGAAAAATCAGATTTAGAAAGTGATATTTTGATTTAGTTTATGGGCGAATACTCTTCTATTTTCCAATCCTTATTTTGCAAGTTTACGAAGTGATAATGCACTTTATCGGTCTTATCGAAAGCGCCATTTTTGTTTATATCTTCAATGGTTCTAAAATACAAACGGCAGTTAGATTCAATCAAATTCCAATCTATAAGTTCTTGGAAATTGGCAGCAATTTTAGTAAATCTACTTCCACTAATATCACTTAAATAGATAGTTTTTATATCGTTGGAGTTTATTTTTCCGTCGTTATTAGTGTCCATATCAGCCAATGTGTAGACCAATACCTGCTGCTTGGCTTTATCTGAAACTGTTTTTAAGTAAGTTACTGTTTCTATAAGAACTGGTTTGTCTGTTAGTAAATGCAGCGAATCGGAACCTATTTTCTGAAATTTAAAATTGCTTATATAACCTGTTATTTCGTATTCATTATAATTAGAAACCTTAAAACTTTCGTCTTTATCATATGATGCCGATGCTGAACTTGAGTTAACTTTAGAGCTTCCGTCAGTCATGCTGTATTCTCCCATAGGATGAATTAAAAAAGGCGTTCCATCCATATGAATAGGTAAATCGGCAATTTTTATTTGTGTCGAATCCTTTTTCACAGGTGCTACAACGGCTTTTGCATCTTCATAAATCACTTTTGGCTTTTTAGATTCTTCTTTGCAACTTACTAATAAGATTAGTATTGGGAAAATATATGTTGAGAGCTTTTTCATACTTAAAAATTTATATCAAATATAAGGTTTTTTTAAATTACAACTTTACATTCAGTTTCAAACTAAATACACGAGTTGTCAAATAATTAGGCACACCGTATTGCGATTTTGTATATACATCACGAACCCATGTGTTTGTAATGGTATTTTGGTTGTTAAACATATTAAAAATCTCCAATCCGATAGACAAATCTTTAAACTTTTTCAGCCAATGTCCTTCTTCTTTGGCTCTAGCTCTGTCTGTAAACACATACGAAAAACCCAAATCAGCACGACGATAATCACGCAAACGCTGTTGGTATTGGTACGGATCCGCATAAGACGGCGAACCACCTGGTAAACCTGTATTATAAACTAAATTTAGATACATTTTGAATGTTGGAATATTAGGTACATAATCCTGAAAAAGAATACCAAACTTCAATCGTTGGTCTGTTGGTCTTGCAATATAACCACGATTATCAATATTTTCTTCGGTTTTTAAGTATCCAAAACTCAACCAAGATTCGGTTCCAGGAACAAATTCACCATTTAGTCGTAAATCTAATCCTTGCGCATAAGCTTTGGCATTATTATCGGCTTCATATCTTATTCGTACATTGTCTAACGTGTACGGATTCACATTGGTTAATGATTTATAATACGCTTCGGTAACTAGTTTAAAAGGTCGGTTCCACATCTTAAAACTATAATCATTTCCTAACACAATATGTACTGATTGTTGTGCTTTTACATTAGGAACAACTTGACCATCGGCATTTCGCAATTCTCTATAAAATGGTGGTTGATGATACAATCCCCCCGAAATTCTAAATAACATATCCTTATCCCAATCTGGTTTTATAGCAAACTGTGCTCTTGGACTAAATGTTATTTGGCTATTGCCAGAAATATTTTCGCCACTTACCTGCCATTGGTGAGCACGAACTCCAATATTCGTAAAAACATCGTTAGCTCCCCATTTAGAACGTCGGTTCCATTGTGCGTAACCCGAAAATCTAGAGATATTTGCATAATTTGTGGCTCTCACATTATGATAAGGCACGAGCGGTCCGTAATAAGGATTATATGGCTGCTCATTTCTAGGCATTACAATGGGCGGATTTATAGAAAACCCAGCTGAATCGATCACTTCCCATTCTATTAATCGATCACGAATACTTTCTCGCGTATATTTAATTCCCCATTCTATTTGGTCTTCGTTTTTTTTATGAAAACCTTTTATTTCGGCATTTACAATCAAAGCATCTAAATCATTTCGAGCGTGTGTTAATTGAGAACCTATGGCTTGTGAAAAATTGACATCTCCAAAAGTATCAGATCCCAAATTAGAATCTACTTCTCCCAAACGGTATTCAGCCAAAATATCAAAATATTCTTGTTCGGTGGTGTGGTAAGCTGATGTTATTAATTTCAAATTAAAATTTTCATTTACCGTATAAGTAGTTTTGAAAGCGCCGAAAAGGGTATTGTACCTGTCTTTTTCACGACCTTCATATTCGACCAATAAAGCGATTGGATCACTAATCGTACCAAAATTTGTTTGGCGTGTTAACGGAATATAGTCATATTTGTTCTGAGCGACATTCCCTAAAAAACTAAATTGCCATTTTGTATTTGGCGTAAATGTGATGTAGGATTGCACATCTAGAAAACGTGGTTTAAAATTGGTTTCTGTTTCTTGGCTTTTAACCAAAAGTGCATTGTCACGATATCTAACACCTGTTATTGTTGTCCATTTTTGATTTTTTGAAGCGGTTTCGACAGCCATACTTCCACCAAGGAAACTAGCTTCGAGCGATGCTCCAAATTTTTTAGGTGTTCGATAAGTAATATCTAAAACCGATGATAATTTATCCCCATATTTCGCTTGAAAACCTCCAGCAGAAAAATCTATATTCTGAACTAAATCGGTATTTGTAAAACTCAAACCCTCTTGTTGTCCTGAGCGAACTAAAAACGGACGATAAACTTCGACTTCATTTACATAGACTAGGTTCTCATCGTAATTTCCTCCACGAACTGCATATTGTGTACTCAACTCGTTATTAGAATAAACTCCGGGTAGTGTTTTAAGAATATTTTCGACACCAGCATTTGCACCAGGAATTAATCGAACTGCTTTGGGCGAAATTGTGATAATCCCTTCTACCCTTTTTCGGCTATTATTAGTGATGATTACTTCACCTATTTGTTCGACATTATTATTTAAAATAATATTAAATTCATAATCTTCATTGGGTTTTAATTCTAACGAAACCACCGCAGCTTTTAGCGATATATGCGAAAATTTTAAATTAGATTTCACGTTGCTCGGAATTGTCAAACTATAAAAACCATTTGTATTTGTAGTAGTTTTATTCTCTTGGAAAATAACATTTACGCCTTCGACGGGTTGGTTATTTTCGTCAAGAATAATCCCTTTTACTCTTGCAGTTTGCGCAAAAGAAAATAGGGTAAAAATGAATAAAAGTAGTGTGAATTTAGTCCTCAAAATTATTTATTTTGTTTTATTAAAATTGGATTCAAAAGTAGTAGAATTTCCTAAATTATCTTTTACAATAATTTTAAATTTATTATTCCCATTTATATATACATCATCAGACAAGTTATGCGTGAGTCTATTTAGTTTATTTTCGTATTCCATGAGAATCCATTTTCCGTTTAGGTAAGCGTTATATGATGCAATTCCTGACAAATCATCGGAAATTGAAACTTTTAATGTTTGTTGCTTCTCTAAATTTGCTCCGTCAGAAAAATTTGGTTTATATATAAGAGGTGCAATTGTATCTTTCGATAAAAAGAATTTTCCAAGTTTTTTAGTTTTAATAGAAAATGAATCATCACTTTTTAATGTCGAATTATATTCTTTTCTCGCGTCATCTAAATTGGCTATAAACATTTTCTCTCTATCTGGAACAGGAATTTTTGTAACATCGAAAGTGATTGTAATATATTCATTTACTGCAACAGTATCATCATGAAGAAAGAGTTCGTTGTTTTCCACATCAAATCTTAAATAAAAATCTTCGTAAAAAGTGTTTTCTGGAATAAACACAGAAACTCCTTCTTTTGCATAACTATTATCATTACGAGATTTTAGTAAATAAGATGTTGTTTTGGTTGTTTTGGGTTGTGTAATGGGTAAAATTCCATAAGAAATGGGGATGTTAATAATGCTTTTGTTACCATTAAAATCTTGCAAAACGATTTTATAATTCATTGTAAAATTTGAAGAAACATTTATAACTCCGTCATCTTTCATCATTTTTATAACACTGTTTGGATACAAATAACCTACAAATAGTTTCTGAAAACGTTGCATTTGAGTTTTATATCTCGGAAAATCTATAAATGAGTTAATGTGCTTGGTTTCGTCAAATGAAAAAGAATCGAATTCATAACCATAATAAGGCATTCCGTTTAGGTAAGTATCTAGTTTATAAACACCATTTTTGCCGTAATTATTATCTGACATATCGTACGCATTGATCCCAAATCCTATTTTTCCACTCGCTACAATTTTACTAGCTAAATAAGAACCATCATTTTGTAAAGATAAATTTATAAAAACTGGATTTGAAGTACCATTTATCTGAGATGAATCGCCTAATGAATAGGCTAAAAGCCCTGTGATTTGTGGTGATTTTGTGTCTAAAAAACTCGAATCATATCCAAAAAACAAAGGGTTTATTATTTTTTCGGTTTTAGTATCTCGTATTTCAAAATGCAAATGTGGTCCTCCAGAACTTCCTGTATTACCAGAATATGCAATTATATCCCCTTTTTTGACAAGAATATCATTTGGTTTTGGGAAAATTTCTATTTCGTAGCTTTTTTTTAAATAATGTTCTGAATTTAAAACTTTCTGAATTTCAGGCGCAGCTCTTTGCAAATGACCATAAACAGTAGTAAATCCATTAGGATGGTCTATATATATTGATTTTCCATAACCTGCTGTAGAAATTTTAATTCTAGAAATAAAACCATCGGCAGTAGCATAAACAGGAAAACC
>NZ_JAYWDT010000022.1:0-10902 GCF_043779715.1 Flavobacterium sp. | reverse complement strand
CATCATTTTATTAATGAAGCAGCTTTTTTTAGCTTATATAATTCCAAATATTTTTTTTCTTAGATATTTCTATAAATACTTTTCGTAAAGTTTGATGTTCGGGTTTTTCCATAGGAGCATCATCTTTTAGTAATTGTAAAGCATAATTTCGAGCCAATAGTAATATGTCTTTGTCACGAACTAAATCGGCAATTTGTAAATTTAGGACACCACTTTGTTGTTTGCCCATAATATCACCAGGACCGCGGAGTTTGAGATCTACTTCGGCAATTTCGAAACCATCATTTGTAGCAACCATTGTTTCCATTCTGGTTTTAGAATCGGCACCAATTTTGTGAGAAGTCATTAATATACAATAACTTTGGTCGGCGCCACGACCTACACGACCACGCAATTGATGCAGTTGCGACAAGCCAAAACGTTCGGCACTTTCTACAATCATGACACTAGCGTTAGGAATATTTACGCCAACTTCAATCACTGTTGTAGCGACCATAATATTGGTTTTTCCTTCGGCAAAACGTTTCATTTCTGCATCTTTATCTGCGGATTTCATTTTTCCATGAAGGATAGAAATCGCATATTTTGGCAATGGAAAATCACGTGAAATACTTTCGTATCCGTCCATCAAATCTTTAAAATCCATTTTTTCTGATTCTTGAATTAATGGATAAACGATATATATCTGACGGCCTTTTGCGATTTCATCACGAATAAAATGCCAAACTTTCAATCGGTTAGAATCGTAGCGGTGCACGGTTTGTATTAGTTTTCTACCTGGTGGCAATTCATCAATTACCGAAATATCTAAATCGCCATACAAACTCATGGCTAAAGTTCTAGGAATTGGAGTGGCAGTCATGACTAAAACGTGCGGTGGAATCGTATTTTTCTTCCATAATTTAGAGCGTTGTTCTACACCAAAACGATGTTGCTCATCGATAATTGCTAAGCCTAAATTTTTGAATTGTACTTTATCTTCCAACAAAGCATGTGTGCCAATTAAAATATCTAAGCTTCCGTTTTCGAGTTCTTCATGAATGATTTTTCTAGCTTTGGTATTACTAGAACCCGTGAGTATTTTTATATTAATATTTAAATCCTTAGCTAATTCTGAAAGTCCTATAAAATGTTGATTGGCTAAAATTTCTGTTGGCGCCATTAAACAAGCCTGGAAACCATTATCTAAAGCCAAAAGCATACTCATAAAAGCCACAATAGTTTTTCCCGAACCAACATCACCTTGTAATAATCGGTTCATTTGAGCAGGATTTCCCATATCATTTCTAATCTCTTTGAGTACTCTTTTTTGAGCATTGGTCAAATCGAAAGGCAAATGATTATTAAAAAATTCAGTAAAATAAGTTCCTACTTTATCAAATGGAAAACCTTTTATTTTGTGTTTTCGGATTAAGTTTTTGGTAATTAATTGCAATTGAATAAAAAATAATTCTTCAAATTTCAATCTAAATTGGGCTCTGGCCAAAGCTTCTGCATTCTTTGGAAAATGAATATTAATTAGCGCCTCTTTTTTAGAAATTAACTTTAATTCTCCTATTAAATAACTTGGTAATGTTTCCGAAAATAAAGTATGTGTTTCCGAGAACAATTGTTGCATCATTTTGTTTACAACCTTATTTGATACCCCTCTATT
The DNA here is from genome assembly GCF_043779715.1 of Flavobacterium sp. Classification (GTDB taxonomy): domain Bacteria; phylum Bacteroidota; class Bacteroidia; order Flavobacteriales; family Flavobacteriaceae; genus Flavobacterium. The sequence goes on along the minus strand of NZ_JAYWDT010000022.1, from coordinate 9,248 downwards.
TGTCAGTTTTTCGGTACTTGGATACACAGGTTGCATTGCCGAACGTATGCTTTGCTCATGTTCGCTTAACAATTCCATTTCTGGATGCGCCATATTGAATGTATTGTTGAAAGAAGTCGTTTTTCCGAAAATGACGTAAACTACATTGAGTTTTAAACTTTCCTTTACCCATTTTTGCCCTTGAAACCAAACCAATTCCATTTGTCCTGTATCATCGATAAAAGTAGCAACCAATCGGCTTTTTCCTTTGGCAAATTCAACAGTTTTTATATTAATGACTTTACCAATTATTTGAACTTCTGCAGTAGAATTCTGTAATTCATTAATCTTATAATATTTGGTTCGGTCTAAATATCTATTTGGATAAAAATTAATTAAATCTCCGTATTTATAAATGCCCAACTCTTTGCGTAACAAATCCCCACGTTGCGGACCAACGCCTTTTAGATATTCTATGGGAGTTTCGAAGAGATTATTCATATTTAATTTCAATGGCAATTATCAATTTCAATAACAAGGTTTAATTTAAAATTTTAAATTCGAACCATATAAGGCATATAAATTCATATAAGATTCTTAAATGGACTTATATGTCTTATATGGTTTAAAAAATCAATATTATTTGTTGCATAAAGCGAAGATAAAATATAATTTTTTTAATCTATGAAAATCCGTGAAATCTGTGGCAAAAACCTATTTCGGAATCAAATCACAATACCAAAATCCGAAATCGAAAGCATCGGAACTACTAGTATCACAAGCCGTATTAGAAGATTCTTGTTTTGGTTTTTCGTATTTTCTGTAAACAATTTCTCCGATTTCAAATTCGATAGGTTTTTTAAAGATTGGTCCATCGAATGTAAAAGTATGAAACTCTCCATTTTCTCCACAAACATCAACATCAGCTGGTAAATCGGCAATAAATTGTGCATCGATAATTCGACCAACGAAGCTTTTGTCAAGATTTTTCTCATTAACACAAACTACAATAGTTTTGAAACCCAAATCTAAAAATTCCTGAATTAAATCTTTCGTTGGAATTTTCCATAACGGAAAAATAGCTTCTAGTTGCATTTCGGCTAATTTTTCTTCCCGATATTTTCGCAAATCTTCTAGAAAAATATCTCCAAAAATAGAATGTGTTACTCCTTTTTCTTTAAATTTTGTTAATGTTTCTCGCATCACTTCTTCATAATCTTCCATGCTAGGCATTTCGGGAATTTCCATAATATGAAGCGGTGAACCAATGCTTTCAGCTTGTTGTTCTAACAATTCAGTACGAACACCATGCATCGAAATGCGATTGTATTTTTTATTAACACTGGTAAGCAACGAAACAATTTCTATTTCCGAATTTTGTAAAGTTTTATATAACGCCAAGGCAGAATCTTTTCCGCTACTCCAATTAAAAATGGCTTTCTTTTTCACAATTTTTTATTTGAGTGTAAACTTACTAAAAAGTCAGAAATTCCTTTGTATTTTTGAACTTTAGATTCAAATAATATACCATATTCCTATAAAAAAATAAAAAGTATCTACATATGAAATATATTCTTCTTTTATTTTCCGTATTTTCTTTTGCACAACAAACGCAAAAAGTCGATTTTATAAAATGCAATGCTAGTTTATATCCAAACAACGAAACCAAATCTATTAGCGGAATGATTTCCTATGATTTTAATGTAAAATCTCCTATCGATACTATTAGAATTGATTGCAAAAACATGGTTTTTTATAATGTAATTATTAACGGAAAATCAGTTGAATATAAAAATAATAATAAAGAATTGTTACTTTTTGAGGGTTTTAAAAAAGGCAATAATCGATTAAATTTCAGTTATTATGCAACACCAAAACAAACACTTTATTTCAATGGAGAAAATGAAGGACTTCAGATCTGGACGCAAGGTCAAGGGAAATATACAAGTAATTGGTTGCCTAGTTTTGATGATGTAAATGAGAAAATAATTTTTAATTTGACTGTGGTTTTCGATTCTGATTATCAAGTGATTTCTAATGGAAAATTGATACAAAATACCGAAAATAAATATTTGAAATCTTGGCATTACCAAATGCAAAAACCAATGTCTTCTTATTTAGTGATGATTGCTATTGGGAAATTTGAAAAACAAGTTCTAAATTCGAAATCAGGAATTGTTTTAGAACAATATTTAAAATCAGAAGACAAGGATAAATTTGCATCAACATATAAGTATTCAAAGGAAATATTCGATTTTTTTGAAACTGAAATAGGAGTGAAGTATCCTTGGGAAATATACAAACAAGTTCCTGTAAACGATTTTTTGTATGCCGGAATGGAAAACACATCGGCAACTATTTTCTCACAAGATTTTGTGGTTGATGATATAGGTTTCAATGATAGAAATTATATTAATGTTAACGCACATGAGTTGGCGCATCAATGGTTTGGTGACATGATTACTGCAAAATCTGGCAAAGATCATTGGTTGCAGGAGGGATTTGCAAGTTATTATGCACTTTTGGCAGAAAAGAAAGTTTTTGGAGAAGATCATTTTAATTACGAATTATTAAAAATGGCTGAAGAACTAAAAGAAGCCAGCAAAACCGATACCATTCCAATCCTAAATGAAAAAGCCAGTTCACTTTCTTTTTATAAAAAAGGCGCTTGGGCTTTGCATGTTTTAAAAGAAGGAGTTGGAGAGAAAAACTTCCAAAAAGCAGTAAAAAATTATCTAAATAAATACAAATTTAAAAATGTGACTACCGATGATTTTTTGGCTGAAATAAAAAAAGTTTCTAATTATGATGTAGTTAATTTTAAGAAAAATTGGCTCGAAAAATCAGGTTTCAATGTTACTGAAGCGATTATTGTTTTAAGCAAAAATAAATTTATAAAACAGTATTTAGATTTACAAAAAAACGAGAATATCCCGTTTGCAGAAAAGAAAACTCAGTTTGAAAACATATTAAAATCAGATACATTTTATCCCATCAAACAAGAAGTAATACATCAATTAGCAGTTATTTCTTTCGATGAGAAAAAGGAATTAATACAAATAGCAATGAAAAGTAGTGATGTGAATATCCGTCAAGCTGTTGCTGAAACAATACCGAAGATTCCTTTAGAATTCAAACAACAATATGAAAGTTTTTTAGACGATAAATCTTATGCAACAAGAGAAATAGCATTGCAAAATTTGTGGGCACAATTTCCTGAAAACCGAACAATATTACTAGAAAAATCGAAAGATTGGCAAGGAAGAAACGATAAAAATCTTCGTATAATTTGGCTCACATTAGCTTTGGGAACTAAGGAATATGAACCAACCAAAAAAGCCGAATTATATAATGAAATTGTAAATTATGCTTCAACTAGTTTTGATAGTTCGATTAGGCAAAATGCCTTAGAAATTTTAATTAAAATAAATCCTTCGGACGAAAGAGTTTTACAATCTTTAGTAAATGCTACAACGCATCACAAATGGCAGTTTGTCAAATTTGGAAAAGAAACCATTCGTGCGATGCTTAAAAAAGAAGAATTCAGAAAGCTTTTTAATGATTTATTACCGAAACTAACTGAAAGAGAAAAGGTTAGTTTGTTTGTTCTTTTAAGTGAGAAATAAGGTGTTAATTTTTACGCAACCATATTTAAAATTACCCATCTATTAAGTATAAACAAAACTAAATAGACTATTATGATTAAATTTAAAATTCTCGCCGCCTTATTATTTTCAGCCTTATTATTCTTAAGTTGTAATCCAAATGATGACGTCTCTCATAACAATTCAAATACTGAATTTTCTAAAAATTTTGGAGAAGGAGTAGCCCGTGATTTTATCGGTCAAGTTGTAGATGAGCAAAACAATCCCATTAAAAATGCAACAGTTACTATTGGTAATTCTATTGTAAAAACAGATGAAAATGGTGTTTTCCTTATTAATGATGCTTTTGTTTTTAAAAAATTTGCACATATCAAGGTTGCTAAATCAGGTTATATAGATGGTTCTAGATCTATGGTTCCCACTTTGGGGAAAAACAGAGTTACAATAATGTTGACATCGTATAATAGCATTCAATATATTGAATCAGGTGTTCGGTCTGAAGTTTTAATGAGTAATGGAACTAAAATAGTTTTTGACGGAGCATTTCAAGATGAGTATGGAAGATCGTACAAAGGTATTGTTAATGTTTCAGCCTTTCATTTGACTCCATCAGACGATAATTTAAGCAGTTTAATGCCAGGAATGTTATACGCTGAAGACAAAAACGGACAAGAAAAAGTGTTGGAAACGTATGGTATGCTTAATGTTGAGCTGTATGGGAATAACGGCGGTCAAAAACTACAAATTGCCACAGGACACACAGCAGAAATTTCTCTTCAAATTGATGATACACAATTAGCTTCTGCACCTAATACCATTCCGTTATGGCATTTTGATGAAAAAAACGGGTATTGGAAAGAAGAAGGAGTAGCAACCAGACAAGGAAATTTATATGTAGGTAAGGTATCTCATTTTTCATGGTGGAATTGTGATGATCCATTTTCATCAGTTAGTTTGTCACTTACTATTTTAGATATTAATGGAAACCCCTTAGCAGGCATGGGTGTAGGGTTGGTTAGAAATGATAACATATCTGCAACAAGTTACACTGATGAACATGGAAATATTAGTGGCTTAATACCTTCTAATGAAGCTATTGTTATGAATGTTTATGATGATTGCGGAACTATCATTTATACTACAGTTATTGGACCTTTTAGTTCAGATACTACTTTACCCAATGTTGTAGTAACTAATTTTCAGCCTATTATTATTACAGGTAATGTATTGAAATGTAATAATGCAAACGTTACTAACGGATATGTCTATTTTAAAACCCCAAATAGAAGTGTTTTTCAATCAGTTATTAACGGAGGGTTTACCATTAATGCTAGTAATTGTACCTCAATAAATAGTTTTAGCCTTCAGGGTTTTGATTTTGATAGTCATCAACAAACAGAGAATGCCAATTACACATTTACTGGTAATAATATAAATGTAGGAAATTTACAGACCTGTACTGCAATGTATAATTATATAACATGCAAAATAGATAACAATGCGACTATAACCTATATAGAAACAAATGGTTTTAGTGTAATTGCCAGCGGAGGAAATGGTGGTGGAAGATTTAAACTTGAGGCTATTAAGGTTTACGATGCCCCTAATATTCGTATTGAGGCTCCTACAACAAATTTAGGAACATTTAATTCTCCTCCATACGTTATTTCCGGTATTGATTTACCAACTAGATTTATTAATACTCAAATGCCCAATACCTTATCTTTTCATCTGATTAATTATGGAAATGTTGGTGAATTTGTAGATTTGACCGCTAATGGCAGTTTTTATGATACTTTAGGAATACAACACACGATTCAATTAACAGCTCATGTCAAAAGATAGTATTAGATAGGAATAAAAAAAGCCTTCTCAAGTGAGAAGGTTTTTTTATTTATAAAAAGGAAGCCACTTCATCTTTCAAAAACGACAAAGCAATCGTACTCGGAGATTGGCTTTCTAACAAATCTCTCAAAATAGTTTCACGAAGTTTATTTGCAGAATCTACTTTCTCATTCATGTTAGTTTTACGAATATTTTGAATAGTCGTATTTTTTGCAGTTTGAATTAAAGTCCAACATTCGTCACTCACATAAATTTGTTGGGTAATATTGTGCTCATATTCTTGATTAATATGCTCAATAATTAAGCTTTCGTATTGATTTTTATCCGAAGAAAAAGGAGTAATTCTAATTAATAAATTCGAAGGATTGATGCGTTCTAAAAACAAAGCCATACGCTCATAAGCCTGTAAACGCAAAGGCAACGAATCTTTCTGATTTTCTTTTTGTAACAACCAACGACGCGTATTTTGCTGGTCTTTAAAATAAGAATTAAACAAATAATAAGCCACAGCACCAGTAATTATTGATGGTAAAGTATAAGCCAGAATTTCTAATATTTTTGAATTATCCATTTTTATTGATATTGATTTTTGACATTAACATTGAAATTGATTTTTGAAATTGACATTTCTTCTGCAAATAAACTTAAAAAAATAATTGTAATACAACTTTTCTAAACGTATTTTTGTTGTTCATGAGAAAACCTTAGAAACTCAGTAACTTACAACCTTTGCCACTTTAAATATTATGCAAAAATACATCAGCCAACTTAACGAAGCACAACAAGCACCTGTCTTACAAAAAGATGGACCAATGATTGTAATTGCTGGAGCAGGCTCAGGAAAAACACGTGTACTTACAGTAAGAATTGCCAATTTGATGAGTCAAGGTGTCGATGCTTTTAATATTCTCGCGCTCACATTTACTAACAAAGCAGCACGTGAAATGAAAAAACGTATTTCCGATATTGTAGGAAATGCCGAAGCTAAAAACCTTTGGATGGGAACTTTTCACTCCGTTTTTGCAAGAATTCTTCGTTCGGAAGCAGATAAATTAGGTTATCCAAGTAATTTTACGATTTATGATGCACAAGATTCGGTACGATTAATCGGTGCTATTATCAAAGAAATGCAATTAGACAAAGATATTTACAAGCCAAAACAGGTTTTTAGTAAAATATCGTCTTATAAAAACAGTTTAATTACTGTAAAAGCTTACTTCAATAATCCAGAATTGCAAGAGTCTGATGCGATGGCAAAAAAGCCTCGTTTAGGCGAAATTTACCAGAATTATGTCGAAAGATGTTTTAAAGCTGGAGCAATGGATTTTGATGATTTATTATTAAAAACCAACGAATTACTAACCCGTTTTCCTGAAGTTTTAATGAAATATCAGGATCGTTTCCGATATATTTTGGTCGATGAGTACCAAGATACAAACCATTCGCAGTATCTAATTGTTCGCGCTTTGTCGGATAGATTTCAAAATATTTGTGTTGTGGGCGACGATGCACAAAGCATTTATGGTTTCCGTGGTGCCAACATTAATAATATTTTAAATTTTCAAAAAGATTACGAAAATGTAAAAATGTTTCGATTGGAACAAAATTACCGTTCCTCAAAAAATATAGTTGAAGCGGCGAATTCTGTTATTGATAAAAATAAAACCAAACTCGATAAAGTAGTTTGGACAGCCAACGATTTTGGTCAAAAAATAAAAGTAAACCGAAGCGTAACCGACAACGATGAAGGACGTTTTGTGGCAGGAGAAATCTGGACGCAAAAAATGACAAATCAGATGACAAACGGTCAGTTTGCCATTTTGTATCGCACCAACGCACAATCTCGTGCTATGGAAGACGCTTTGAGAAAGCGTGATATTCCGTACCGAATTTATGGTGGACTATCTTTCTATCAAAGGAAAGAAATAAAAGATGTGCTGTGTTATTTGCGTTTGGTTATCAATCCAAAAGACGAAGAAGCACTTATTCGTGTTATTAATTATCCAGCTCGTGGAATAGGAGATACAACTGTCGAAAAGCTAACAATTGCAGCCAATCATTACAAACGATCTATTTTTGAAGTGATGGAAGTCATTGATAAAATCGATTTAAAATTAAATTCCGGTACCAAAACAAAGTTGCAAGATTTTGTGACTATGATAAAAAGTTTTCAGGCTATTAATGAAACTCAAGATGCATTTTTTCTTGCCGATCATGTGGCTAAAAAAACAGGATATATTCAGGAACTCAAAAAAGACGGAACACCGGAAGGTATCGCCCGAATTGAAAATATTGAAGAGTTGCTAAACGGTATCAAGGATTTTACCGATGGTCAAGTAGAAGTAGATGGTGCTCGTGGTGCTTTATCCGAGTTTTTAGAAGACGTTGCGCTGGCAACTGATTTAGACAAAGATACTTCCGATGAAGATCGTGTAGCACTAATGACGATTCACTTAGCAAAAGGTTTGGAATTTCCAACGGTTTTTGTCGTAGGAATGGAAGAAGACTTGTTTCCAAGTGCCATGAGTATGAGTACCCGAAGTGAACTCGAAGAAGAACGCCGATTATTTTATGTAGCTTTAACTCGTGCAGAGCATCAGGCGTATTTAACCTATGCGCAATCACGTTATCGTTGGGGAAAACTGACTGATAGTGAGCCTTCGCGATTTATCGAAGAGATAGATGGCGAATATTTAGAATATCTCACGCCACCTGAAACAAATTATAGATACAAACCTCAAATAGATCATGATATTTTTGGTGATGTAGATAAATCGAAACTAAGATTAGCAAAACCTATAACAGGAACGCCACCCAAATATATTACAGATAACGAACCCAAATCCGATATAAATATTCGCAAACTAAAACCTGTTTCAAGTAATTCTGGATCTAGTAATGCAAATTTATTTGATAACAAATTGGTTGCAGGAAATATAGTCATGCATGAACGCTTCGGAAAAGGAGAAATCTTAAATCTTGAAGGCGCTGGTGCTGATAAAAAAGCGGAAATAAAGTTTGAAGTAGGCGGAATTAAAAAATTATTGTTGCGTTTTGCAAAGTTAGATGTGATAGGGTAAATTTATACATTAGTTTTTTAACGAATTAACAATTAAAAAATAAACGAATATGAGTCAATTCATCAAAATATATCCAGACAATCCCAACGAAGCAGCCATCAAAAAAGTAGTTGATGTGCTAAAAAATGGCGGGCTAATCATTTATCCAACCGATACCGTTTATGGTTTGGGTTGCGATATTACCAATACCAAAGCTTTAGAGCGAATCGCAAAAATAAAAGGAATCAAGCTCGAAAAAGCCAATTTCTCTTTTGTTTGTCATGATTTGAGTAATATTTCCGATTATGTAAAGCAAATAGATACTTCGACTTTCAAAATTTTAAAACGAGCTTTACCAGGACCATATACTTTTATTTTGCCAGGAAATAACAGTTTGCCAAAGGAATTCAAAAAGAAAACTACGGTCGGAATACGTGTTCCAGATAATAATATTGCACTAGAAATTGTAAAAATGTTAGGAAATCCTATCGTTTCAACTTCAATTCACGATGAAGACGAAGTTTTAGAATATTCAACCGATCCAGAACTTATTTTCGAAAAATGGCAGAACCTTGTCGATTTGGTCATAGATGGCGGATATGGTGATAACATTGGCTCGACAATTATCGATTTGTCAGGCCATGAACCAGAAGTAATTCGTGAAGGAAAAGGAAGTTTAGATATCTTGTAATACAACGGTCGTTTTGCAGACTAAGTTTTTTCATAAATACAAATAGTTCCTAAATTTAAAATGAGATCG
>NZ_JAYWDT010000021.1:0-4855 GCF_043779715.1 Flavobacterium sp. | reverse complement strand
AAAGACAAATCTCTAATTAATAAAAAATCTTCCTTTTTTACGGATTATTGGGATTTCGAATCAGGATTTGTATCTACAAAAGAAGAAAAAGATATTATCGAAAAATTATCACATCTATAGTTTTTCCCTTAATCTTAAAAATTGCACTGCGTTTTTTTGAACTTTGAATCTTTGACCTTTTGCAACTTTTAACCTATATTTGCACACTTTATAAAACAAAACCATAATGAAAGCAGGAATTGTAGGATTACCAAATGTAGGAAAATCGACTTTATTTAATTGTTTATCAAACGCAAAAGCACAAAGTGCTAATTTTCCGTTTTGTACTATCGAACCAAATATTGGTGTAGTAAACGTTCCTGATCCAAGAATCGAAAAACTCGAAGAATTGGTAAAACCAGAACGAGTGCAAATGGCAACTGTCGATATTGTTGATATTGCAGGATTGGTAAAAGGAGCAAGTAAAGGCGAAGGTTTGGGGAATCAATTCCTAGGAAATATAAGAGAATGTAACGCGATTATTCACGTTTTGCGTTGTTTTGATAACGATAATATTATTCACGTAGACGGAAACGTAAACCCAATTCGTGACAAAGAAACGATTGATATCGAGTTGCAACTAAAAGATTTAGAAACAGTAGAAAAACGTTTAGAAAAAGTAAAACGTGCTGCAAAAACAGGAAATAAAGAAGCGCAATTAGAAGAAGGATTGCTAAATAGAATCCGTGAAACGTTACTACAAGCAAAATCTGCAAGAACAATCGAGCCAAAAGGTTACGAAGAAGAAGAATTGTTCGAAAGTTTTCAATTAATTACATCAAAGCCAGTTTTATATGTTTGTAATGTTGACGAAAATTCAGCCGTAAACGGAAATAAATATGTAGACCAGGTTCGTGAATTAGTAAAAGATGAAGATGCAGAAGTTATAATTCTTTCAGTAGGAGCAGAAGCTGATATTACAGAGTTAGAAAGTTACGAAGAACGTCAGGTTTTTCTAGAAGATATGGGATTATCTGAGCCTGGAGCTTCAGTTTTAATTCGTGCAGCCTATAAATTACTAAAACAACAAACTTACTTTACCGCAGGTGTAAAAGAAGTACGTGCTTGGACAATAAACGTAGGTTCAACAGCACCACAAGCTGCTGGAGTTATTCACACGGATTTCGAAAAAGGATTCATTCGTGCCGAAGTAATTTCATACGAAGATTACATTCATTACGGAACCGAAGCCAAAGCTAAAGAAGCAGGAAAGTTTAAAGTAGAAGGAAAAGAATATATCGTAAAAGATGGTGATGTAATGCATTTTAGATTTAATGTGTAATAAAAATAATTAAAAAATAAAGTAAAGCTCGTATGAAAATACGGGCTTTTTTTGGCTTGATATTTGATTTGAGTATTAAAAATTTAAAATGAAAAGCATCAAACAAACTTTCAAAATATTTTTCGAAATCATTTTAGCATTTGTAATTCTCATTCTGATATATGCATTTTCCGTTTTCGGATTGTCAAAGATTTCTGTTAATACTGGTGTTACTCAAAAAGAAGAGGTCGAAATTTTTATTAAAACCAATGGCGTTCACACAGATATTGTTGTTCCTATAAAAAATGAAATAAAAGACTGGAGTAAAGAAATTAAATTTAATCAAACAAAATCTAAAGATTCCCTGATGAATTATATTGCAATAGGTTGGGGCGACAAAGGTTTTTATTTAAATACGCCACAATGGTCAGATTTGAAAGCAAGTACTGCGTTTAGAGCAGCAACTGGTTTAAGTACTTCGGCAATGCACACCACATTTTGTAAATCTGTTTCTGAAAGCGAAAGCTGTAAGAGGATTTTAGTATCTAAAGAAAATTATCAGAAATTGGTTATTTTTATTAATGATAGTTTTCAGAGAGATTCTAATAAAAAATTGCAATGTATTTCAGGTCGTGGTTATGCTAAAAATGATTCTTTTTATGAAGCAAAAGGAAGTTATAGTTTGTTTAGAACTTGTAATACTTGGGCAAATGATGCATTAAAACAGGCAAACCAAAAAGCAGCATTTTGGACACCTTATGATGGTGGAATTTTTTGCCATTATCAATAAAAAAATGCCGTCTTTTGAACGGCATTTTTGTTTTATTTCAAAAAATAGATTAGAATTTAAATCCAAGTCTAGCATAATAGTAAGCTCCGCTAAATCCCATTTGTACAGAATCCCAATATCCACCAGCTTCAACCCAGTCATCTTGTTGATCAGGATAAATATTTAGTAAATTATTAGCACCCAAGCTCAATTTAAGAGATTTAGATAGTTTGAAACCTAGAGTTAAATCGGTTACAATTTTAGCTCCGTATGTATCAGTTGCTTCTTTTATTTGGTTGTCAAAAGAGTCACCATAGTCAGCAACATCTTCATAAACTTGGTAATCTAATAATTTAACTTCACTAAATCTTGTAAACGCTAAACCAGCATCAAAAAATCTGTAACCATAATTTAAATTTAATGCAAATTTATTTGCTGGAGCAGAAGCTAATAAGAAAGCTTTATCTCTTTCTCCAAAGAAAGTCTGGCTATCTAAACCATTATTTTTAACATTAGAAATCTCCATATCATTAATATTTCCAACGGCAGTAACGCCAAATTTAGAACTGCCTATTGTTTTCCCCCAAGTTATAACCATATCTAAACCTTTGGTCTTTGTATTTACACCATTGGTGAAAAACTGTGCTTTATCAACATTTAACCCCAAAGAAGTTGCATCAAAATATCCTGTTAATACAATTCTGTCCTTAACATTTATCATGTAACCATCTATTGTTGCTGTAAAATCTCCTTTAGAAAAAGTAAGTCCTAAAGAGGCATTTATCGCTTTTTCTTCATTTAGTTTTCCAATACCAAAAGCTTTTGTAACTGGGCTGTCATTAGCAGAAAGCAAAACTTCTGTTGCTCCAGAACTACTAAAATTTGTAAAACTAGTATTGTAGTAAATTTGAGCTAATGATGGTGCTCTAAATCCAGTACTTACAGAACCTCTCACATTTATATTGTCAGTAATTTTATATCTTGAGGCAAGTTTTCCGTTTACAGTACTACCAAAATCGCTATAGTTTTCGAAACGTACTGCAGTACTTACTAAGAATTTTTTTGTAATATCAAATTCAGCATCAGCATAAACAGATAAGTTTGTTCTTCCTTTGTCTACCACATTTTTTGGGCTATAACCAGGAAAACCTTGTGAGCCTCCAGGTCTTGGGTCTCCGGAAACAGGATCTATAGGCGCCGATTGTGTTGTAGGATCGATAATAGGATTACCATTTGTATCATAAGTTGCATAAGAACCTAGTTCGCCAGCAAAAATTTTAAACGTTTCTGAACGAAATTCTGCTCCAAAAGCTAAGTTCATCCCGTTTAAAACGGAATCATAATTTTTCGAGAAATCAAGATTTGTAGTGTTCTGACTTAAGCTGTGTCCACCAGCATCAAATGCTCTTGGAGATGCTGCTTCTAATGAAGCATTTAGTGTGCCTTCAATTCGGTAATCAAAAATATTTTTACCATAAGTATTACTCAAATCTATTTTCCAACCACTAGTTGTATTAGTTCTAAAACCTGCAGCGATTGAATTATCTACAATATTTGAAGTAATTCTTGGTGTAAATCCGCCAGGATATATAGATTCTACAACTCTTGCACCATCATTTCTGGTAAATGCATACGCATCGGTATCTCTGTAATTTCTGCCACCAAAAGCATAAAATTCTATTTTATCAGTAATTGGAATAGCAGCATTAACCATAAAATTAGCGCTAAATATTTCAGCTTCTCCAAATCCTTTTCTAAAATCGAATCCCGGACGCAAAGTTTTTTCTTTGTTTAAAAATTCGGTTGTAAAGTTAGCATAACCACCTTTTGAACCTATTTTTGTACCATAATTCAATGAGAATTTAGAAGAATTACCATCTAGTTTTTTGTCTTTACCAAAAGAGTTTCCGTTTCCGTTTTGGTCTAATCTAAATCCAGGAGTGTTTGCTGTTCCAGCAGGGAAATCTCCTTTCGCATTAGTATTATAAGCTCCGTAAGTTACAGCACCTGTAAGTTCGTCTACATTGTCGTTTAAAACAATATTTATTACTCCCGAAATAGCATCAGAGCCGTATTGTGCTGCTGCACCATCTCTAAGAATTTCAATTCTTTTTATTGATGAAGCAGGAATTGCATTCAAATCAGTTCCGGTATTTCCTCTTCCACGAGTTCCAAAAAGGTTTATTAATGACGATTGGTGTCTTCTTTTGCCATTAATTAGCACCAAGGTTTGATCGGGTCCCATTCCTCTTAATGAAGCAGGGTCTACGTGATCGGCACCATCTGAACCTGATTGTTTGTTAGCATTAAATGATGGAGCAACATATTGGAGTAACTCATTAATTTCAATTTTTCCGCTCTGTGTTGTTACATCTTTTACATTAATAATATCAACAGGAACAGCAGAGTTTGCAACAGTTCTTTTTGCTCTTCTAGACCCTACAGTTACTTCTTGTAATCCAATACCCTCCTCTTCAAGGCTAATTGTTACATTCTCGGATGCTGCTATTTCGATGGTTTTAAATCCCAAATAGCTCACCACTAGTTTAGAAGATTCTATACTTGCTACAGTAAATGAAAATTTTCCCTCAAAATCGGTTGAAGCTTTTTTGTTTGTTGTTTTTTCTAGAATATTTACTCCTGGTAGTGGTTGCCCTGTTTGGTCCATAACTTGCCCCGAAATTTTCTGCTGTGAATATCCTATAAAAGATAAGCCTAAGAAAAGTAGGGTAAATAAAAATTGTTTTTTCATAATTTTGGTTTGTTATATGTTTTTGCTAAATTAT
>NZ_JAYWDT010000020.1:0-11007 GCF_043779715.1 Flavobacterium sp. | reverse complement strand
GTAGTAAACTAATACACCAATCGGGAATAAAAAGAGTCGTATATCTAGAAGGTTATAAAGATAATTCGGGATTAGAATTTTTAGAAAAAGCAGGCGTTCAAGTAGATCATATTCATGAAATTGAATAAATAATACATTTTCTAAATGAAAGTTGATAAAGTATATTTTCCGTTACTCATTTTTGCTACAATAGCTGCTGGTTTTTTGTTAGGAGGTATTTTTGTTAGAACTCCAGTTTCGGCAAAGCTAAATACTGAAAATCAAAGCAAGCAAAAACTCAATAAACTTATCGATTTTATAAACGACGAATATGTAGACAATGTAAATACCGATTCGATTGTAGACCAAACCGTAAACGGAATTTTAGGCAAACTCGATCCGCATTCAGTTTATATTGCAAAAACCGAAGCGCAAGGTGTAGCTGAAAGTATGAAAGGTGATTTTGTAGGTATTGGCGTCAACTTTTTTGTCGATAATGATACCGTTGCAGTTATCAAACCTGTAGAAGGTGGTCCTTCGGAAAAAGCAGGAATCAAAGCTGGCGACAGAATTTTATCGGTCAATAACGAAAAGCTTTTTGGTAAAAAAATCACTACCGAAAAATTGTATTCAAAACTAAAAGGAGAACCAAACTCCGAAGTAATTTTGACCGTTTTTAGAAAATCGATAAATAAAAAATTTAGCCTAAAAGTAATTCGTAATATTATTCCGCTAAAAAGCGTTGATATTGCTATTATGCTCAATAAAAATATAGGATATATAAAGGTAAATCGCTTCGCCGAAACAACTTATAAGGAATTTAAAATTGGTTTAAACAAATTGGTTAAGCAAGGTGCGAACTCTCTAGTTATCGATCTCCGTGACAATGGTGGTGGTTATCTTGACCAAGCTGTTTCTATCGCCGATGAATTTCTAAAAGACAAAAAACTCATTGTTTTTACCAAAAATAAAAAGAAACGCATCGACAAAACTTTTGCTACAAGCGATGGTGTTTTCGAGAATGGAAAAGTAACTTTGTTAATCAACGAAAATTCAGCTTCGGCAAGCGAAATTCTCGCTGGTGCAATACAAGATAATGACAGAGGATTGGTGGTTGGTCGTCGTTCTTTTGGCAAAGGATTGGTGCAAAGAGAAATGCCTTTCCAAGACGGATCTACAGTGAGACTAACCGTTGCGAGATATTATACGCCAACGGGAAGGTCTATCCAGAAATCATATAAAGAAGGGAGTGAAGAGTACTTTAATGAGTTTATGAATCGCTACAAAAATGGCGAATTATACGCTAAAGATAGTATAAAAATTGCGGATACATTAAAATTTAAAACTCCAAAAGGAAGAATTGTATATGGCGGTGGCGGTATTGTACCCGATGTTTTCGTGCCGTTAGAGTCTACAAAAGGGAACGAAGTAATTCCTATGATTATGCAGTCTGGATTGGTTTCTAATTTTGTTTTTAAAGAGTTAGACCGTCACAGAAACAAGTTTTCTAACCTTAATTTTGCTCAAATTATTACTAAAATAGAAGGTTCGGATTTGTATTATAATCAATTCAAAAAAATGATTGAATTGAATGATTCTTTTATCGATTTAGATTCGAGCAAAGACTACATAAAACGTTATATTGCTGCCGAGTTTTGCCGACAATTATTAGGCGAAAGCCAATATTATCAAGTCGTTTTAAAAGATGATGTGATGGTTAAGGAAGCTTTGAAGAATTAAAGACTATTTGTCGTAGTTAAGTTTTTTTTACACTTGCAATCTTTTATTAAATAAAAACTTACTTCCTCACACTATCATGAACATGTGTTTCAATACCATTATTCCATAAAGTAAGAATGTCGGTGGCAACTGCAGCACCACTTCCGGCGGCAATAGCGAGTTGGCTTCGGTGACCAGCTAAAGTGCCAACAACATAAATTCCATCAGTTACTTTTTGGTCGTTATTTTTTAGTTGAATCCTGTTTTTTTCTACTAATGATTTTTTGTGAGACTCAATATATTGTTGCAAACCTTCAATCGAAAATAAATTTGAAGAACCTACACCTATTACAATTATTCTAGTTTGGTATCTGTTTTTATTGGTAACAACCACAAAACTCCCTGATTCGCCAGAAACCGAAATTACTTTTTCGTCTTCTATTTGCGTAATATGAGGATAGTTTTCTTGTAATTGTGTGGTAGTTTCGGTAAGAATTTCAGAACCTAATTTCCCGGAATGAATGCCGTAAGCGTTATAAAAAATAGCATCTTGAAGTGACGATGCTTTTTGATGTGTAATAATGGCAATATTTTTGTCCTGAGCAAAAGTTTTTTTGTGAGCAGAACCTAGAATCAAAGCGCACGAAACTCCCGAAACTCCCCCGCCAATAATTAAAACATCAAACATTTTATTGATTTTTTAATTTTTCTTCGATAGATTTAGATAATCTAAAAATAAGTAAAATAACTACCGCGCAAACTATGGCAATAATTCCGATAAGCGCAATTAGACTTTCGCCTTCTAATAAATTATTGAAATCTAATCTGGTAAAATTGATACCAATAAAAACAATAGCTAGCGCAATAATAATATATGTGAAAATTTTCATATCAAATTTATTTTATAGGTCAAAAGTACTAAAATTTGACTTACAGGAACAAGTCTTTAACATTAGCCGCAAATAATTTAACAGCAATAGCTAAAAGAATAACTCCAAATGCCTTTCTAATAACACCTAAGCCATTTTTACCCAGCATTTTTTCGATTTTTGGAGAAGATTTCAAAACCAAATATACCAGTAGAATATTCAAAATAATAGCGATGATAATATTGATTGTTTGAAATTCAGAACGTAATGACAATAAAGTAGTCATCGAGCCTGCACCAGCAATTAAAGGGAAAGCCAAAGGAACAATGGAAGCAGAACTCGCTTCTTCATCGCGATACAAATGAATGCCTAAAATCATTTCCAACGCCAAAAAAAACAAAACAAATGATCCAGCGACCGCAAACGAATTGACATCAATCCCAATTAGGCTCAAGAATTCTTCTCCTACAAAAAGGAAGACAATCATGATTAAACCAGCAACAATGGACGCTTTTTCGGATTCAATATGTCCGTGTTTGGCTCTCAAATTAACAATAATTGGGATAGAGCCAACAATATCAATCACGGCAAATAAAACCATACTTACCGTTACAATTTCTTTTAGGCTAATTTCAAACATAGTTACAGTTTTTATGCTACAAAAGTACGATTAAATTTTTTCATTTGGGCGTGTCCCTCCCGAAAAGAGCCGGGTCGTGCTATACGTTGCAAGTCCTCGCACTTCCCTTCGTCAAGCTGTGGGCTTTTCTCTGCTATCACTCACGCAATCAACATGCAAATCAGAATTTAAGAATTAGTGAAAATTCGTGAAATTAGTGTTCTAATTTTCTTTGAGTATCTCTGTGTAAATTTTTGCTACTCAAAAACTTTAAACTAACTTTGCAAAATGTTTCAACTAGGCAAAACCATCGTATCAGAAGACATTCTTCAAAAAGAATTTGTATGCAATTTATCAGCTTGTAAAGGCGCTTGTTGTGTCGATGGCGATGCTGGTGCGCCTTTATTAGATGACGAAGTTCGAATCCTAGAAGAAATATATCCAAAAGTAAAACCGTTTCTTCGCAAAGAAGGCATAGCTGCTATCGAAGCACTAGGAACATCAGTTATTGGAACCGACGGAACGCTCGAAACCACATTAATAGACAACAAAGATTGCGCTTATGTCATTTTCGATGGTAAAACCGCACTTTGCGGAATCGAACAAGCTTACAATCAAGGAATAATCGATTGGAAAAAACCAGTTTCGTGTCATTTGTACCCAATTCGTGTCAAAGATTTTACCGAGTTTGCAGCCGTAAATTATGACAAATGGGATATTTGCTCTCCAGCTTGCTCCTTAGGAAAAGAACTCGAAGTTCCTGTTTATAAATTTGTAAAAGAAGCACTTGTTCGTCGCTTTGGCGAAAACTGGTATGCCGAGCTCGAGAAAGTTGCAGAGGAACTAAAAAATGAATAATTTTTGATTTTTTGATTTAAAAATAAATTCCTTATTTTACAATACCTTACCGTTTTTTATATTTTTAACTAATTGATTTACAATTATTTATTAATTTTGAAAATCAAGTTTACAAAAAGATGCTTTGTTAAAAACTCAAGGCAATTGTGAATAACTATCTCTTTCATTTATAGATTCAAATTCCAATCTTTGTAAACCCCAATCGTTACAAAAATCAATTTTTATAATACAATAAAAACCAATAAACTATGTCTTTCGTAGAACCAATTTTACAAGAAAACAAAAATCGCTTTGTGATTTTTCCGATAAAACACCACGATATTTGGGAATGGTACAAAAAAATGGAAGCTAGTTTCTGGACTGCCGAAGAAATTGATTTGTCTCAAGATTTAAACGATTGGAATAACAAATTATCTGATGACGAACGTTATTTTGTAAAACATATTTTAGCATTTTTCGCTGCTTCAGATGGTATTGTAAACGAAAATCTAGCAGAAAATTTCGTAAATGAAGTCCAATATGCTGAAGCAAAATTCTTTTATGGTTTTCAAATCATGATGGAAAATATTCATTCTGAAACTTATTCTCTTTTAATTGATACTTATGTAAAAGATGAGGTTGAAAAAGACGAATTATTTAATGCTTTAGAAGTTTTTCCTGCGATTAAGAAAAAAGCAGATTGGGCTTTGAAATGGATTGAATCTGATTCGTTTGCAGAGCGTTTAATCGCTTTTGCAGCTGTTGAAGGGATCTTTTTTTCGGGTGCGTTTTGTTCTATTTATTGGCTAAAAAAACGTGGCTTAATGCCAGGATTAACCTTCTCGAACGAATTAATTTCTCGTGACGAAGGTGTTCATTGCGATTTTGCAGTGCATTTGCACAACCATCATTTGGTAAACAAAGTGCCAAAAGAAAGAATTAGAGGTATTATTGTTGATGCTTTAAATATTGAACGTGAATTTATTACAGAATCACTTCCGGTTTCTTTAATTGGAATGAATGCTGTACTAATGACGCAATATCTAGAATTCGTTGCAGATAGATTATTAGTAGAATTGGGCTGTGATAGAGAATACAATACAGCAAATCCGTTCGATTTTATGGATATGATTTCGTTGCAAGGAAAAACTAATTTTTTCGAGAAGAAAGTTGCTGAATATCAGAAAGCAGGTGTTATGAATACCGATTCTGAAGCGCAAAAAATTAGTTTTGATGCTGATTTTTAAATGAAAAATTAAATACAACCAAATAAAAACCAAAATTTTCAGTAAAGCCCCAAATCTGAAAACTAGTTTAGTCCTGATAGAAGTGGAAATCCTTTTGTTTTTTTTTCTTTAGAAAACAAAAGATTGAAACAGATAGCGGGATTGGCTTCAAAAATAGATTACAAATAACCCGAAACTGCAAAGGGATTTGCTTTTTCACAAAACAAACAAATTATGTACGTAGTAAAAAGAGATGGGCATAAAGAGCCTGTAATGTTCGACAAAATCACAGAAAGAATTAAAAAACTGTGTTACGGATTGAACGATTTAGTAGATGCTGTAAAAGTAGCTATGAGAGTTATTGAGGGGCTTTACGATGGTGTTTCAACATCAGAATTAGATAATTTAGCGGCAGAAACTGCGGCTTCTATGACAATTGCACATCCAGACTATGCACAACTAGCGGCGAGAATTGCGATTTCGAACTTACACTCTAATACAAACAAATCTTTCTCGGAAACGATGAACGAAATGTATCATTACGTGAATCCTAGAAATGGGCAAGAAGCACCACTTTTGTCAGAAGAAGTACATAATGTTATCCAAGAAAATGCTGAATTTTTAAATTCACACATTATATATACAAGAGATTTTAACTACGATTATTTTGGTTTTAAAACTTTAGAACGTTCTTATTTGCTTAAGATAAACGGAAAAATAGTAGAGCGTCCGCAACACATGTTAATGCGTGTTTCGGTTGGAATACACTTAAACGATTTAAAATCGGTAATAGAAACTTACGACTTAATGTCTAAAAAGTTTTTTACACACGCTACACCAACATTGTTTAATGCTGGAACACCAAAACCTCAAATGTCATCTTGTTTCCTTTTGGCTATGCAAGACGATAGTATCGACGGGATTTACGACACGCTAAAACAAACAGCAAAAATCTCACAATCGGCTGGAGGAATTGGATTATCTATTCACAATGTTCGTGCAACAGGTTCTTACATTCGTGGTACTAACGGAACATCGAACGGGATTGTTCCTATGTTACGTGTTTTTAATGACACGGCTCGTTACGTAGATCAAGGTGGAGGAAAGCGTAAAGGTAGTTTTGCGATTTATATCGAAACTTGGCATGCTGATATTTTCGATTTCTTGGATTTGAAAAAGAATACAGGAAAAGAAGAAATGCGTGCTAGAGACTTATTCTTCGCGATGTGGACATCAGATTTGTTTATGAAACGTGTCGAAGAAAATGGGAATTGGACGTTGATGTGTCCAAACGAATGTCCAGGGTTATATGATGTGCATGGCGAAGAATTCGAAGCACTTTATACTTCGTATGAAGCAGCTGGAAAAGGCAGAAAAACCATTAAAGCACACGAACTATGGGAGAAAATTCTAGAATCGCAAATCGAAACTGGAACTCCATATATGTTGTACAAAGATGCAGCAAACCGTAAATCGAACCAAAAAAATCTAGGAACTATTCGTTCTTCGAACTTGTGTACCGAGATTATGGAGTATACATCGAAAGACGAAATTGCAGTTTGTAACTTGGCTTCGTTATCGTTACCAATGTTTGTTGAAGGCGGAAAATTTAACCACGATTTACTATTTACTGTAACAAAACGAGTAACTAGAAACTTGAATAAAGTTATCGATAGAAATTATTATCCAGTAATTGAAGGAGAAAATTCTAACAAACGCCACCGTCCAATTGGTTTGGGAGTACAAGGTTTGGCAGATGCTTTCATTATGTTGCGTTTACCATTTACAAGCGATGAAGCAAAAAAACTGAATCAAGAAATTTTCGAAACTTTATATTTCGCAGCTGTAACAGCATCTATGGAAATGGCAATTGAAGAAGGGCCATATTCTACATTTGAAGGATCACCTATTTCGAAAGGAGAATTCCAATACAACATGTGGGGAATGAAAGACGAAGAACTTTCTGGTCGTTGGGATTGGGCAAGTTTGCGTAAGGAAGTAATGAAAAACGGAGTAAGAAATTCCCTTTTGGTTGCGCCAATGCCAACTGCATCAACTTCACAAATTTTAGGTAATAACGAAGCTTTCGAACCATATACTTCAAATATTTACACACGCCGTGTTTTGTCTGGCGAATTTATTGTGGTAAACAAACATTTGCTAGAAGATTTAGTAAAATTAGGCTTGTGGACAGAAGATTTGAAACAACAATTAATGCGTGAAAACGGTTCTGTTCAAAACCTTGACATACCCCAAGACCTGAAAGATTTGTACAAAACCGTTTGGGAAATGTCTATGAAAGATATTATCGATATGTCACGTCACAGAGGATATTTCGTGGATCAATCACAGTCGTTAAACTTGTTTATGCAAGATGCGAATTATTCGAAATTAACATCGATGCACTTTTACGCTTGGAAATCTGGTTTAAAAACTGGAATGTATTATTTGAGAACAAAAGCTGCCGTAGATGCCATAAAGTTCACCTTAAACAACGACAAAAAAGCTGAGCCAATTGCTGCTATCGAAGTAAAAGAGCAACCGGTTTTAGCTGAGGTCGAAGTAGTTACTGCCACAATGACTAACGAAGAATACCGTGCCATGATCGAACTAGCAAAAAATGCTGGTCCAGAAGATTGTGAGATGTGTGGTTCTTAATTAAAAATAATACAGCTGTCAAATTTGATGGCTGTTTTATTTTAGGAGCTAATCCCGCTTTCCGTTGCAATCTTTTTTTTCGGCGAAAAGCCTCAAAAAGGATTTTCACTGCAATCAGGGCTAAAAAATAAAAAAATGATTACATTAAAAAGAACAACTTCCGAAAACCAAGATTTTACAAATCTTGTCTTATTATTAGACGCAGATTTAAAAATTCGTGATGGCCAAGAACATGAGTTTTATGCTCAAATAAACAAAACGGCCATTTTAAAAAATGTAATTGTTTGTTATGAAAACGACATTGCAGTTGGTTGCGGTGCTTTCAGAGAAATAGACTCTCAAACAGTCGAAATAAAACGAATGTTTGTACTTCCAGATTATCGAGGAAAAGGAATTGCTTCAAAAATTCTTTCCCAACTCGAACTTTGGGCTTTAGAATTAAACTACACTCAAACTATCCTCGAAACAGGAATAAATCAACCCGAAGCAATCGCTTTATATAAAAAATCAGGTTATTTGGTTACTCAAAATTACGGACAATATGCTGATGCGGAAAATAGCGTTTGTATGAAGAAAGTCTTAAGATAAAATCAATTTTCAAAAGATTTGTAACTCGTTGAAAAGCAAAGAAAAAGAATTTTTACTTTCCTATTTGTATTTAAAATAAATAATCGTACTTTTGCACTCCCTTTATTGGGAATGGAATGTTTAATTAAAATAATATTATGGACGCATTAAGCTACAAGACACAATCAGCAAGCAAAGCCACCGTTACAAAGGAGTGGATTGTTGTAGATGCTGATGGTCATAACTTAGGTCGTCTTGCATCAAAGGTCGCAATGATTCTTAGAGGTAAGTACAAGCCAAGTTACACACCACACGTGGACTGCGGAGATAACGTAATCGTTATCAACTCAGAAAAAATCAACCTTACAGGTAACAAAATGGACGAGAAGACTTACATCCGTCACACAGGTTATCCAGGAGGACAAAGAAGTTTGACTGCAAAAGTTTTGCAATCAAAAAACCCTGCTCTATTAGTAGAAAAAGCAGTAAAAGGAATGTTGCCTAAAAATAAATTAGGAGCTGAGCTTTTTAGAAATTTAAATGTTGTTGTAGGAGCAGAGCACAAACAAGGCGCTCAAAAACCTAAAACAGTTAACCTAAACGATCTTAAGTAATGGGAGCAATTCACAAAATCGGTAGAAGAAAATGTGCAGTTGCACGTGTTTATGTATCGGAAGGAACAGGAGTAATCACTGTTAACAAAAAAGCGTTTGCAACTTATTTCCCAACAGCTACTTTGCAGTACAAAGTTTTACAGCCTATGTCTATGACAGAAAATGTAACTAACTATGACGTAAAAGTAAATGTTTACGGAGGTGGTAGCACAGGACAAGCAGAAGCAGTAAGAATGGCTATTGCAAGAGTAATGTGTGAAGTTGGAGAAGGAAACAGAGCAATCTTGAAACCAGAAGGATTACTAACGAGAGACCCGAGAATGGTTGAACGTAAAAAATTCGGTCAGAAGAAAGCTCGTAAGAGATTCCAATTCTCTAAACGTTAATATTTTTTTATTAAAAACTAAGTTATTGTTGCTCTTCCTGTCGAGGCAGGAAACTAGTTTAGCATCTAAATGGTTAAGACCTGATTGTAAAATCGCTACTTAATCATTGCTAATTCAACAGAACGTAAACTATTACAAAATGGCAAATAAAATAGAAGTTAAAGACTTACTAGAAGCAGGTGTTCACTTCGGACACATGACTAGAAAATGGGATCCAAACATGGCTCCTTACATCTATATGGAGCGTAATGGAATTCACATTATCAATCTATATAAAACTGCAGCAAAAATTGAAGAAGCTAATGAAGCTCTTAAAAAAATCGCTGCATCAGGTAGAAAAATACTTTTCGTAGCTACCAAAAAACAAGCTAAAGACATCGTAGCTGAAAAAGCTGCGGCTGCAAACATGCCGTACATCACTGAAAGATGGCCTGGTGGAATGTTAACGAACTTTGTTACAATCCGTAAAGCTGTTAAGAAGATGTCGACTATCGACCGCATGAAAAAAGACGGAACTTTTATGACTTTGTCTAAAAAAGAACGTTTACAAGTGGATCGTTTGCGTGCAAAATTGGAGAAAAACTTAGGTTCTATCTCTGATATGTCAAGATTACCTGCTGCATTATTTGTAGTAGATATCAAAGCTGAACACATCGCAATTAAAGAAGCTCAAAAATTAAACATTCCAGTTTTCGCAATGGTAGATACCAACTCTGACCCACGTCTTGTTGAGTACGTTATCCCTGCAAACGATGATGCTTCTAAATCAATCGATAAAATTTTAACATTAGTAACTGAAGCTATTATTGATGGTCTTGCAAACAGAACATCTGATAAAGAAGCTGATGCTGCTACTGAAGAAGTTGCTCCAGAAGAAGTTGCTGATACAATCGCTGAAGAGAAAGCAATTGTAGCTGAAGCTGCTAAAACAGAAGAGTAAATAATACATTTAAAGATTGAAGGATTTAAAGATTAAAAAATTATTGATTTAGTATTGGTAATAACAGTTAATCTTAAAATTTTTCAATCTTTTAATCTTTAAATTAAAAAAATTATGGCAACTATCACTGCTGCAGACGTAAATAAATTAAGAACCATCACCGGAGCTGGAATGATGGATTGTAAAAAAGCTTTAGTTGAATCAGACGGAGATTTTGATTTAGCAATCGAAAACTTACGTAAAAAAGGACAAAAAGTAGCTGCAAATCGTTCAGATAGAGAATCTACTGAAGGGGCTGCAATCGCTGTCGTAAACGCTGACAATACTGCTGGAGTTGTTATCACATTAAACTGTGAAACTGACTTCGTAGGAATGAACGAAAACTTCGTGAAAATGGCTGTTGAAATGGCTAACTTAGCTTTAAACTTCAACAACAAAGAAGAATTTTTAGCTTCTGATTTTAATGGTATTACTATTGCTGATAAACTAATCGAGCAAACAGGAGTTATCGGAGAAAAATTAGAAATTAGAACTTTCGAAAAATTAGAAGGTGCTTTCGTTGGGTCTTACATTCACTCAGGAAACAAAATTGC
>NZ_JAYWDT010000019.1:0-11049 GCF_043779715.1 Flavobacterium sp. | reverse complement strand
TTGTAAAAAAATTAATTACTCTTTTATAGAAGCCACGAATTTCTGAAACAGATGAATCGTTTTTTCATTAATCTCTTGATAAGACAAGCGGTCTTTAGTTTGATAAAAAAACATAAAACCGTACTTTTTTTCTGAGTTTTCTAATAATAAATGTTTGTTTAAACGATACGTTTCTCGCAAAACACGTTTAAAATAATTTCTATCGACTGCTTTTTTGAAATATTTTTTAGAAACCGAAACGCCCATTTTTATTTGCTCGTCATTTTCTAAATCAACAGGTACATAAACCAATCGCAACGGGTATTTAGATACCGATTTCCCTTCCGAAAAGAGTAAATCGATAGTCGTCTTGCTTTTTAGCTTTTCGGTCTTTGGGTAGGTGTTGTTCATTAAAAAATTATAAAAGGCAAAGTTACTTTTTTAAAGTAAAAAATCCCACTCTTTCAAGTGGGATTGTCAATTTATCTTTGCTCTTTCATTTTGAAAGTATCCATAAATGCTGTGGTATAATCACCTGAAACATATCTTTCGTCATCCATTAATTGTCTGTGGAAAGGAATGGTAGTTTTGATTCCTTCAATTACGAATTCGTCTAAAGCGCGTTTCATTTTATTGATGGCTTCTTGACGTGTTTGCGCTGTTGTAATTAACTTTGCAATCATCGAATCGTAATTTGGCGGAATTGTATAACCTGCGTAAACATGCGTATCTAAACGAACTCCATGTCCGCCTGGCGAATGCAATACCGTAATTTTTCCTGGTGAAGGACGGAAATCATTATAAGGATCTTCCGCATTAATACGACACTCAATAGCATGCAATTGTGGCAAATAATTTTTTCCTGAAATAGGAATTCCAGCAGCTACCATAATTTGCTCACGAATTAAATCGTAATCGATAACTTGTTCTGTAATTGGGTGCTCTACTTGGATACGAGTATTCATTTCCATAAAGTAGAAATTACGGTGTTTGTCTACTAAAAACTCAACCGTTCCCGCTCCTTCATATTTAATATATTCGGCAGCTTTTACTGCTGCTAATCCCATTTTTTCACGAAGTTCATCGGTCATAAATGGAGATGGTGTTTCTTCAGTTAATTTTTGGTGACGACGTTGTACAGAACAATCTCTTTCTGACAAGTGACATGCTTTCCCGAAAGAATCTCCTACGATTTGAATCTCGATATGACGAGGTTCTTCGATTAGTTTTTCAAGATACATTCCGTCATTTCCAAAAGCGGCAGCCGACTCTTGACGAGCGCCTTCCCAAGCTTTTAGTAAATCTTCTTGTTTCCAAACAGCACGCATTCCTTTTCCACCACCACCAGCAGTTGCTTTAAGCATAACTGGGTAGCCAAATTCAGAAGCCAATTGTTCTGCTTGCTCATAAGATTCTAAAATTCCTACTGAACCCGGAACACAAGGAACTCCTGCTTCTATCATAGTCGATTTTGCCGAAGCCTTATCTCCCATTCTATCAATCATTTCTGGTGAAGCACCAATAAATTTGATGTTATGCTCGTGACATATTTTAGAAAACTTAGCGTTTTCAGACAAGAATCCGTAACCTGGGTGAATTGCGTCTGCATTTGTAATTTCGGCAGCGGCAATAATATTTGACATCTTTAAGTAAGACAAGTTACTTGGTGGCGGTCCAATACAAACTGCTTCATCAGCAAATTTTACGTGTAAACTTTCAGCATCAGCTGTAGAGTAAACCGCAACGGTCTTAATGCCCATTTCTTTACAGGTTCTAATAATACGAAGTGCTATTTCGCCCCTGTTTGCTATTAATATTTTTTTAAACATCGTTTGAAATTTTAAATTTTGAATTTTAAATTTTTTTGAACGATGGAATTCATCATTCAAAATTTAGCATTTATAATTTCTTTATGATGGATCAACCAAGAATAATGGTTGGTCGAATTCTACTGGTGAAGAATCGTCTACTAAAATTTTAACGATTTTACCTGAAACTTCAGATTCGATTTCGTTAAATAATTTCATAGCTTCAATTACACAAAGAACATCGCCTTTTCCGATTGTGCTTCCAACCTCAACAAACATTGGTTTGTCTGGTGATGGTTTTCTGTAAAAAGTTCCAATAATTGGTGATTTTACAGTAATATATTTAGCATTTTCGTCTGCAGCTGGTGCAACTGGAGTTGCTGCTACTGGTGCAATTTGCTGTGGCGCAACCGCTTGCTGTAACATGTTTTGCGCAGGCATTTGTTGTACATATGTTGTTTCTGTACTACCTTCTAAAGTTGTTCTAATAGTGATTTTTACATCACCTGTTTCCAACTTTACTTCTGCAACACCTGAATTTGCTACAAATTTGATTAGATTTTGAATTTCTTTTAAATCCATGGTTATTCGTTTTAGTTATGGTTTTTATTATTTTAAAAATTCAAAAATCGAAATATTTAATATTTCAATTCTTGAATCATTTAGTCCTTTTTGTTGTATGCCCATTTTAAATAGATAGATCCCCAAGTAAACCCGCCACCAAAAGCAGCAAATATAAGGTTATCTCCTTTTTTTAATTGGTTTTCGAAATCACTTAGCAATAATGGTAAAGTTGCCGAAGTGGTGTTTCCGTAACGGTGAATGTTTAACAAAACTTTCGATTCGTCAAGATTCATACGTTGCGCAGTAGCATCGATAATACGTTTGTTTGCTTGGTGTGCTACCAACCAGTTTACATCATCGTTCGATAAATTATTACGTTCCATAATTTTTTCACTCACATCAGCCATTCCAGAAACGGCATACTTGAAAACTGTTTTTCCGTCTTGAAATACAGTATGTAAACCATTTTCAACTGTTTCTTTTGATGATGGTAAAATAGAACCTCCAGCATCAATTTTTAAGTAATCGCGACCTATTCCGTCCGAACGTAAATACTCATCTTGTAGTCCAAGACCTTCAGTATTTGGTTCGAATAAAACAGCTCCTGCCCCATCTCCGAAGATAATACAGGTTGCTCTATCAGTATAATCGATTATTGATGACATTTTATCGGCACCAATTAATAATACTTTTTTGTAACGTCCTGATTGTATATAAGCTGCTGCAGTTGACATTCCGTATAAAAAACTAGAACAAGCTGCTTGCAAATCATACGCAAAGGCATTTACAGCACCTATTTGGGTAGCAACAAAAACTCCTGTCGATGCCACTGGCATATCTGGTGTTGTGGTTGCCATAATTACCATATCTATTTCTGCAGGATTTATTCCTGATTTTTCGATTAGGTTTTGTGCAGCTTTTATAGCAAGATAAGAAGTTCCTTTTCCTTTTTCTTTAAGAATTCTTCTTTCTTTGATTCCTGTACGAGTTGTTATCCATTCATCGTTAGTATCGATCATGGTTTCTAACACTTGGTTAGAAAGAACAAACTCGGGAACATATGCGCCAACGGCAGTAATTGCGGCAGTAATTGTATTCATAAAGTTCAAATAATACTTTTAAAAACTCAAATTTTAAAAGACGATGAAGTTACAAAAAAACTTTAAACGAAAAGTTTTTTTGTATCAATTTTTATTTTCGGTTATAGTCAACAAAAAAACTCTCACTTAGTGAGAGTTAGGTATTTTATACAAAAACTGTATTAAGCAACAGCTATTTGCTTATCGATAACTACTTGACCTCTGTAGTACATTTTACCTTCATGCCAGTAAGCTCTGTGGTATAAATGTGCTTCACCAGTTATAGGGCAAGTTGCGATTTGAGCAACAGTTGCTTTATAGTGAGTTCTTCTTTTGTCTCTTCTTGTTTTGGAGATCTTTCTCTTAGGATGTGCCATTTTGCAAAATTATTTATCCGTTAATAGTGTTTTCAATTTGTCCCAACGCGGGTCTGTATTCTCTGTTTTTATTTCTGTTTCTTCTTGAACATTTTTTTCTTGTGTTTGTTCAGTAACACTTATTTCTTTCAGTTTAGATAGTGCTTTAGTTTTTAAAGTACCGTCTTTTATACCTGGATGCGTTTTTTTAAGCGGTATAGATAAGACAACCATTTCATAAATATACTGTGCAACATCTATTTGGTGTTCTCCGATTGGCAAGATGAGTAAATCCTCATTTTCGTCATTGAATGTTTCTCCAAATCTAACGACGAGTTTTAGATTTCCTTTTATTGGTAAATCAAAATCTTCGCTAGTTAAATCACACGGAACGTTTATCGTTCCTGAATGTTTGAAATTTAATTCAAGCATTGTGTTTTTCTTTTCTAATACTATGTTTACTTTGATGTTGGCGCTTTCAAATTCGTCAAAGTCAAAGTGCTCAAAGAACGCTTTACTAATTTGGTATTCAAACTGATGTTTACCTAGCTTTAATCCTATAAATGGGATTAAAAATTCATTTGTAACTTTCATCTTAACAACAATTTGTTCCTTTATTAGGGAGTGCAAAGATATAAATTTTTTATAAACTTAAAAGCGTTATCAACATTTTTTTGTTTATAACTGCTTTTCTTTTGTTTTAAGCGGTCTAATCGTTATTTCCTCGTATTCATTTCTAGATTTAAAAATATCTATCGCTGCATATATTGCTTCTAAAAACGAATTATTGTTAGCCATACCTTTTCCTGCAATTTCAAAAGCAGTTCCATGATCTGGTGATGTTCTTACTTTGTTTAAACCCGCTGTATAATTGACCCCTTTCCCAAAAGACAAGGTTTTGAAAGGTATTAATCCTTGATCATGATAGGTCGCAATTACGGCATCATATTTTTCATATTGGTTACTTCCGAAGAAACCATCGGCAGAAAATGGACCAAAAACCAAAGTTCCTTCATCAAAAATCTTTTTTAATGTTGGTTTGATTAATTTATCTTCTTCGTCACCAATAACGCCATTATCTCCAGAATGTGGATTGAGCCCTAAAACTGCAATTTTTGGTTTTCTGATTCCAAAATCTTGAATTAGAGATTTATTAATTGTTTTTATTTTTTTTCTAATTAATTCTTCGGTCAAATGTTTTGCCACATCACTTAAGGGAACATGGTCTGTAAGTAATCCTACGCGTAAATTATCTTGAATCATAAACATTAGCGCATCGCCTTCTAATTCTTGGTCTAAATAATCGGTGTGACCTGGAAATTTAAAATCTTCGGCTTGAATATTCGATTTGCTTATTGGCGCAGTAACTAAAACATCAATATCGCCATCTTTTAGCGCTTTTGTTGCAGCTACAAAAGATTTTATAGCATACTTTCCCACTTCATTATCTAGCTGACCGTAATTTATATTTACACCTTCTTTCCAAACATTTAATACATTTATTTTACCAATGATCATTTGGTCCAATCTATCTATTCCATGCAAAGGCGCTTCTAATCGAAGTTCTTTTTTAAGAAATGAAAGGATTTTTACATTAGCAAAAATTATGGGTGTGCATAATTCTAACATTCTCGAATCTTCGAACGATTTTAGGATTACTTCGCCACCTATTCCGTTTAAATCTCCTATAGAAATGCCTACAATTATATTTTCTGCTCTTTTTGTCATCAGTTCAACGTATTTATTGCTAATTTTGAATGCAAATTTACTAAAATAAAACCAGCAATGTTCACAGGAATCATAGAAACTCTCGGCACAATCAAAGCTTTAGAAAAAGACGGCGAAAATGTTCATATTAAAGTGGCGTCTAATATTACAAACGAACTTAAAATAGACCAAAGCGTATCCCACAACGGCATTTGTTTGACCGTTGTAAATATTGATACTGATGTTTATACCGTAACTGCCATCAAAGAAACAGTTGACAAAACTAATTTATCAAGTTGGAATATAAATGATGTGGTGAATCTGGAACGCGCAATGAAGCTTGGCGACAGGCTTGACGGGCATATTGTACAAGGTCATGTAGATCAAATTGCGATTTGTAAAAATATTGAGGAAGCTAATGGAAGCTGGTATTTTACTTTCGAATATGATAAAAATTTACATAACATTACTATCGAAAAAGGTTCGATTACTGTAAATGGCGTGAGTTTAACGGTTGTAAATTCTAAGGAAAATGAATTTAGTGTGGCTATTATTCCTTACACTTATGAGCATACAAATTTTTGTAATTTTAAAATCGGAACAAAAATAAATTTAGAATTTGATGTTATTGGAAAATACGTGGCGAGATTGCACGGTTTGCATCTTGATAAATAGTATTTTATTCAAAAAATAATAATTTATAAAAAGAAAATCCCAACTATTAACTGGGATTTTTTTATCAGAAGTTTTTCTAATCTAAAAATTGTAATTTACACCTAAACCAAATACTTCTCTAATTTGAAAAGCACCTCTAGCATTGTCATCGTACAACGCTTGGAAAGCTAGGTTTGTAGAAATATATTTATTTACTTTCATTACCAAATTCATTTGATAATCGATATCAACATTTTGCGGTTTGTCTAGATAATTAGAATACAAATTTAAGATGTTTTCCATCGAAATGTTTTCCATCAAGTTTAATTTATAATAACCATTTAGAGCAGCACCAAATTCAAATCGACTAGATTTCCCTTGTTCTACTCCAAAAGCCGAACCTAATTGCGTGAAATGATCATGAACATAGATTAAACGTGAAGTTGCTGGCGCAATATTGACTTTTAGATTGTCTGATTTTTTCCACAACATTCCAGGACCCGCTTGTAAATAGGCTGGTGAGAAAAAATGTGAGATTTTAACATTCATGTTATCGGCAAAATCATCTCCAAGGATTAGAGGTGTTCCGTTGTCGTTTGTAAAAGCTACTTTTTTAAACCCAGAATCCATTTGGGTTTTGAAGTTTAGAAAAAAGGAATAATACCAATATCCTTCGCCTGCTTTTTTTCCTAAAAGTGATGTAAATTCTAATCTATCATCGGATTTTGTTGCGTCTTGACCTTTTAATTTAGTCAAACCATATGAGCCAATGATTTTATTGTCCCAAACTATTTTTTCTGCTTTGTAATTAAAATCATAGTTAAGACCTAAATTTCCAGCCATATTTGCTGTTCCGCCACCCAACCAATCATTATTAAACGCCGACTGATTAAACAAAAACACAATGTTACCAGTGCGTTTCCAACCTACATTTGTGGTGTCTTCTACTTTGCTAGCTGCTGTAGCATTTTTTTCTAGTAATTCTTTTTCGCTTAATTGTGCATTAACATTTACACCAAATAGAAAAATCATTAAAACTAAAATTATCTTTTTCATCGTATTTTTTTTTAAAATTCCTACCGATTTATAAAAAAAGAACAGGTTAGTTCTATTTTCTTTTAAACAAAGGAACTGCCGAGCAAGCTTCACCATACATTATGCTTTTTGCAAATGGCTGTAGTTTTTGCACAGCTAGAATATAAGCACTTTCTGGCACAGGTTTTTTAGAGCAACCTTTTATAATTACTGGTTTGTCCTGATACTTAGAATAATCGATGCTTGCTAATATTTCTTGGTACAAAGCGGTTTCCAAATCTTGCAAATTGCCACTTACTACTTTTTTAGCGAATGGCGAAACATGAATTGTGACCAAAATACTTGCCCATGCAGGAATAATAGCATCGGTCGAGCAATGTATCGCCACATAATGATTTTCGTATTGTGGCCAATCATGATTTTTTAATGCTTCACGAAAGTCTTTTTCTTTTAATAAAAAACCTTCATAAAGCCACTGCGAAATATCTATTTGTGTTCGAATTTCTTTTGCATAATAATCCTCTAAATCGAAAACTTCGAGTACAGAATTAGCAACTTTGTTTATTATTTCGTCTTGCATTTTATAGCATTCCTAATTCTAATTTTGCTTCTTCACTCATCAAATCTTTTGTCCATGGCGGATCGAACGTGATTTCGACTTCGCAAGATTTTACAGTATCTATTTTTTTGATTTTGTCTTCTACTTCTCTTGGTAAAGTTTCGGCCACTGGGCAGTTTGGAGACGTTAGTGTCATTAAGATTTTTACATCTAGTGTTTCGTTTACAAAAACATCATAAATTAAACCTAGCTCGTAAATATCTACGGGAATTTCTGGATCGTAAATCGTTTTTAAAACTTTTACTGCTTCCTCTCCTAAATTGATTGTATCGTTAAATTCTTCCATAATTTTTTTAATTTTTAGCTTGAAAAGCCAATGCGTATATTTTTATTTGTTTTATCATCGAAACCAATCCGTTGGCTCGTGTTGGTGATAAATGTTCTTTTAATCCGATTTCATCAATAAAATTCATATCGGCTTCAAGAATTGCCGAAGCAGTTTGATTAGAAAAAGTTCTAATTAGTATAGCTATTATTCCTTTGGTCAAAATAGCATCACTATCGGCAGTAAAAACGATTTTATCATTATGCTGCTCGCCTTGTAACCACACTTTCGACTGACAACCTTTGATGATATTTTCATCGATTTTGAATTCTTCTTTTATTAACGGAAGATTTTTTCCTAGATCGATGATGTATTCGTAACGTTGCATCCAGTCATCGAACATCGAAAACTCGTCTACAATTTCTTCTTGAATTTCTTTTATGGTCATTATTTTTTCTCTGAATAGGAAACTAATTTTGAAACTAGTTTTGCGATTGCTGCTGGCGGATTTCCACCGTCGAAACCAGCTCCAGTATATACTTTCCCGTTTGATGTAATCGTTAAATTTGCATGTGTTGCGCCGTCATAAGTTCTTGCTTCTGATGGTGCTTTTAGGTTTGGCAATTCGTCTAGATTTACCGCTTTAACCAGGT
This sequence comes from Flavobacterium sp., assembly GCF_043779715.1. GTDB lineage: Bacteria > Bacteroidota > Bacteroidia > Flavobacteriales > Flavobacteriaceae > Flavobacterium. Next base: position 2,330 of record NZ_JAYWDT010000019.1, on the reverse strand, counting down.
TTGATATCACAGAAGCATCTTCTTTAGTAAGCATAACAACAGTTCCTTTTTCTGCGTTATTTCTATCGGTAGCAATTGTAAGTTGGTTGTTTTCGAAGACGATTTTACTAAAAAAACCTCTAGATAATGCTTCGTATTCAACTTTTGTTCCTATCTGAATCGTATTTTCTTTCATTTCAGATTTTGTTTTTTCTGTTTGTACAACTTCGGCTACTGGAGCATTTTCGGTTGTCCCTTTTTTTGTCTGACATGATTTTGTCAGGAATAAACTTAAAAATACTAATGCAATTGTTTTCATATTGTTTGTTTTTTACGATTTTTTTAGCCCTGATAGCAGTGGAAATCCTTTTTTGAGGCTTTTCGCCGATAAAAAGATTGCAACGGATAGCAGGAATAGCTTCAAATAATTTTAAGACAACATTGTTTTTGCTTTTTTGACAGCTTCTACAAATATATCAATTTCTTCTTTGGTATTATAAAACGCAAAACTAGCTCTTATAGTTCCCGGAATGTTAAAATAATTCATAATTGGCTGGGCGCAATGATGGCCAGTACGAACCGCTATTCCTAATTTGTCAATAATCGTACCAATGTCGTACGGGTGAATCCCATCGATATTAAAAGAAATTACCGATGTTTTTACTGCCGCTGTTCCGAAAATTTTTAAACCTTCTATTTCTAATAATTTTTGTGTTCCGTAGGCTAATAATTCGTTTTCTTGTTGTTGTATGTTTTCGAAACCTATCGAATTCATATAATCGACAGCAGTTCCTAGTACAATTCCACCAGCAATATTTGGTGTTCCTGCTTCGAATTTGTGTGGCAAATCGGCATAAGTGGTTTTCTCGAAAGTCACTTCCTTTATCATTTCGCCACCACCTAAATATGGTGGTAATTTATTTAGCCAAGCTTCTTTTCCGTACAAAATTCCAGTTCCTGTTGGACCACACATTTTATGACCTGAAAATACATAAAAATCGCAATCTAATTCCTGCACATTAGGTTTGAGATGCGGAACAGCTTGCGCTCCATCAATTAGGATGGCGGATCCCACTTCATGCGCTTTGGTAATCATATATTTTATAGGATTTACAGTTCCTAGTGCGTTCGAAATATGATTTACAGCAACAATTTTGGTTTTATTAGAAAGTAATCGATCGAATTCGGACATAATTAATTCTCCGCTTTCATTCATAGGAATTACAACGAGTTTTGCACCTGTTTTTTCGCATAACATTTGCCAAGGCACAATATTACTGTGGTGTTCAAGTGCCGAAACCATTACCTCATCATTTGGTTTTAAAATAGAAGCAAATCCGTTTGCAACAAGATTTATTCCAAATGTTGTTCCTGAGGTAAAAAGCACTTCGTGAGCGAATTGTGCATTGATATGATTTTGAATTTTAATGCGTGATTCCTCATAAGCATCGGTCGCTAATTGGCTTAACGTATGTACGCCACGGTGAATGTTTGCATTTATTTCCTCGTAATACTTTGCAATGGCATCGATAACTACTTGTGGTTTTTGTGAAGTCGCACCATTATCGAAATAAACCAATGATTTTCCGTTTACTTTTTGTGAAAGAATGGGAAAATCGGCTCTTATTTTATCTATATCTAACATCCTTATTTATAAAAATTCTAAATACAAAAGTAGTCAAATAGAAACGGAATTTTATCAAACGTTTGTTAATAATTAAGCTCTTTATTTTTTGAACCATAATAAGGACAAAAGATTTAAAAAAACACTTTTTTTCTTTGTGATTAACTTTTTAACAATCGAAACTTTATTTGATTAAATTGCATCAAAATTATATTTGAAAATGAAAAAATTATTCAAAATTCTGGGTTTAACGATACTTTTATTTTTAGTTTATTTTGGTTTTACAACCTATCCTAAACTGGATTTGATTTCTGGTTTTTCTGCCAAAAGTGTGGCTTCAGGACATTTTATTGATAATCGTTCGATTGAAACTATCGAAAAAGGTGACAATGATATTGATATGATTGATTTGGCAACTAATGAAGTTGATAATTCTCAAGGTTTTGCTATTTCTAAAGTTTATGGTTTAAAAGAAAGAAAAGCAATCTATCGAGTAGGATTGGGCGCCACTTTAATAAATGATGATTTTGACGAATCTAAACCTTATGAAGTTCCGAAAAGAACAAAACTAAACAACAATTTACCTTTTCCTTATGGAAACAACGAACCAGAAAAAGTAGTTTTTGAGGATGTTGATTATAAAAAATTAAATACCGCTGTTGAAAATTCTTTCGATAAAAAAGGAGAGAAAAACAAAAGAACTCGTGCATTATTAGTCATTTATAAA
>NZ_JAYWDT010000018.1:0-4914 GCF_043779715.1 Flavobacterium sp. | reverse complement strand
TACCGAAGAAATTATATCGAAGGTTTATTTTTAAGTTCAGGGATTTTTAAAAATGCTGATTATACCATGGAACGATTGGTTCGCGTAGCTAAAAAATTACGCTTAGAACATAATTTTAACGGATATATCCACCTAAAAAGTATTCCGGGCGCTAGCGATGAATTGATGCGCGAGGCAGGTTTGTACGCCGATCGATTGAGTATGAATCTTGAAATTCCAACTGAATCAGGACTCAAATTATTGGCGCCAGATAAAAATCATCAGGACATGATTAATCCGATGCGTTTTGTAAAAAATGAATTGATACAATATAAAGAAGAAAAGAAAAAATTCAAAAGTACGCCCAAGTTTGCTCCAGCCGGACAAAGTACACAAGTTATCGTAGGAGCAACGCAAGAAAACGATTTTCAGATCATTCAAGTTGCCGATCATTTTTATAATAATTTCAACATGAAACGGGTTTATTATTCGGGGTATGTGCCTGTTTCTAATGATGTTCGTTTGCCAGCTATTGGTACACAAGTACCGTTGATTCGTGAAAATCGATTGTATCAAGCCGATTGGCTTATGCGATTTTATGGCTTTAAAGCCAATGAAATTCTCGAAAAAAATAATCCATTTCTAGATTTAGAAGTCGACCCAAAAATGGGCTGGGCGTTGCGAAACATCACGCAATTTCCAGTAATAATTCAGCATGCACCGCTGGAAATGATTCTGCGCGTTCCAGGAATTGGTGTCAAATCAGCACATAAAATTGTGTATGCACGCCGTTTTCAAAATCTATCGATGGAACACCTCAAGAAAATTGGAGTTTCGGTAAATAGAGCCAAGTATTTTATTTCGGTAAGTAATGAAAACACGCATTTAAAATTCTTAAACGCTTTGAATCTAAAAGAAATTATTTTGGGCGATATGAAGTCCAAGTTCGAAAAACCATTTGATAATCAATTATCATTACTCAATGACACAACTTTCTTACGATAATACTTTTGAAGGTTTGTTGACTGCGGTTTTCGAAATTTACGAATACAAATATCCAAGTCCCAATATCAGTAAACACGATGATACGCAACAGAATTTGTTTGCTGACATTCTAGTTGTCAGTACTAATGTATCTAAAGCGGATCGCGTGGTAAAAAAACTCCAAACCCAAATGGGTAGTGATGGCTTACGCTGTCTGATTTGGGCTTTTCTTTCGGAGAAAATCGGTGTAGAGAATATCATTTTTAATGTGATCAATTACGCCGTTCAGAATCCTACGGTCAATATCATGAAAGATTTCTCTAATGATAGCGTGTTGCAAATTTCGCAACTAACCAAAAACGTAGGACGCGAAAAGCACCGAATGGAAGCTTTTATTAGATTCGAACAATTAAAAGATGGTATTTATTTTGCTAAAATAGACCCCGATTTTGATGTTTTGACGTTGCTAATAAAGCATTTTAAAAACAGATATCAAGATCAAAAATGGATCATTTATGATTTACGACGAAAATATGGAGTGTACTATGATTTAAACGAAGTGGAAATTATTACCATGGATCTAGACCTTAAATCACTTGATGATAAAAGCAATCAGGTTTTCTCAGATACTGAAATCGACTATCAAAAATTGTGGTGGGAATATTTTGACCATACCAACATCAAAGAACGCAAAAACACTAAGTTGCACATACAACACGTTCCTAAACGTTATTGGAAATACCTAACTGAAAAGAAAATGTTTTGAAAACGATCTTTTTATTCTAGGTATAAAACAGGCGTAAGGCAACATTGTAAATTTTTAATTTTTTTGTCGGCTAAACAGATTTAAAGGGATATGTTTTTTAGTAATTTTCTTAGAAAAAATCCAGATTTCCACGCTTTTTTTAGGTTAAATAATCGTATGTTTGAAACTCCAATCGATACAAACCATGTCTTTATTTCAAAATACTGTTGTCAAAAAATATTCTAATACACTCAACAAACTTGTTCTCGATGAAAAATGGCAGTTGTTTACCACCATATTTCATAATGCAGCAAAGCAACAGAACATTCGCAACAGCAAGGAAGAACAGTACCAAGCTATTTTCCTTAATGATTTGTTTGTGCAAGTGCTGGGTTATACGCAACATCCCAATACCAATTACAATTTAATTACCGAACAAAAAAATGAGACCAACAGCAAGAAAGCCGATGGTGCCATAATCCTAAACGATAATGTGCATGCCGTAATTGAACTGAAAGGAACAGAAACTACTGATTTATCCAAAATAGAAACACAGGCATTTGGGTATAAAAACAACCAGAAAGAGTGTAGTTATGTAATCATTTCCAACTTTGAAAAACTTCGTTTTTATGTGGACAATGCTACCGAGTTTGTAGAATTTAACTTGTTTACGCTTTCTCGTGACGAATTCAATTTGCTGTTCCTGTGCCTTTCGCTAGAAAGCATGCAGACCGATTTGCCCAAGAAAATAAAATACGAAAGCGTTTCCAGCGAAGACAAGATTACCAAAGAATTGTATAAGGATTACTCGGCGTTTCGTAAGGAACTGTTTAATGATATAGTACAACTCAATCCGCAATACAACCAACTGGAATTGTTTAAGAAAACCCAGAAACTTCTTGATCGGTTTTTGTTTATTTTCTTTGCCGAAGATAGACAGTTGTTACCCACTAATTTAATTTTTAGTATCAATCTCGAATGGCAAAAACTTCGGGAAGCGCGCATTCCCGTTTCGTTATACGATAGATACAAAATGTATTTTCAGGATTTAAATACGGGCGCCAGAGTAAGTTTACCTGCTTTTGGAAAACACACTAACGAAATTGTTACCGCGCAATATGATATTTATGCGTACAATGGCGGTTTGTTTCAGCCTGATGAATTGCTGGATAACATTGCCATAAACGATGATTTGCTTTTTAAGCATACTAGAAAACTAAGCGAGTACGATTTTGAAAGCGAAGTGGACGTAAACATTCTAGGTCATATTTTTGAAAATTCGCTAAACGAAATAGACGAAATTACCAATGCCATTGCAGGGCAAGAAGTTGATAAAACCAAAACGAAACGTAAGAAAGACGGCGTTTTTTACACACCAAAATACATTACAAAATACATGGTCGACAATACTGTTGGTAAACTGTGCGAAGAAAAGAAACTAGAAATTGCACTGGATGAAACCAAATATTCTACCGACAAAAAAATAACGGTTGTAACCAAAAAGAAACTAAAAGAAATCTTAGACAATTACCGCAACTGGTTGCTGCAACTCACCATAGTTGACCCAGCATGCGGAAGTGGAGCGTTCTTGAACCAAGCGTTAGAATTTTTAATTGCTGAGCATAAATATGTAGATGAACTGCAAGCGAAACTCTTTGGTGATGCGCTGGTATTGAGCGATGTAGAAGGAAGTATATTAGAAAACAACCTTTTTGGCGTGGATCTCAACGAAGAAAGTGTAGAGATTGCCAAACTCTCCTTATGGTTGCGTACCGCACAACGCAATAGAAAATTAAACAGCCTGAACAAAAATATAAAATGTGGTAATTCCTTAATAGATGATGTTGCCATTGCTGGCGATAAAGCGTTTAACTGGCAAAACGAATTCCCTAAAGTATTTGCAAATGGTGGTTTTGATGTGGTGATTGGGAATCCTCCTTATGTACAAATTCAAAGTATGGGAAGTATTTCAAATGAATTAGAGAAAATGAAATATAAAACTTTTGAAAAAACAGGCGATTTATATTGTCTTTTTTATGAATTAGGAAATATTATTTTAAAAGATAATGGTTTGTTAGGTTTTATCACTTCTAATAAATGGATGAGGGCAAATTACGGTAATAGCTTAAGGAATTATTTGATTGAAAAAACCCAACCAATTGAACTTTTAGATTTAGGCTCCGGTATTTTTGTAAGTGCAGTCGTTGATTCAAATATTTTAATTTTTAAAAAAACATTACAGAATAATAAAAAATTTATTGCTTTAGATATTTCTAAAGAAAACAATTTTATAGATTTTACATTTTTTGAAGCTCAGAAAGTTGAAATAAATCCTGAAAAAGACACTGTTTGGGCTATTTCTTTTAAAAATGAGCAAGTTTTAAAAAACAAATTTGATAGATTAGGAATTCCATTAAAAAAATGGAACATAGAAATTAATAGAGGTATTTTGTCTGGTTTAACAGAAGCTTTTATTATTGATGAAGACAAAAAGAATGAATTTGTATCAAAAAATATTGTTAATAAAGAATTGCTTGTTCCAGTGCTTAGAGGAAGAGATGTAAGTAGATATTTATTAGATTATCAAAATTTGTATTTAATTAATAGTCATAATGGATATAAAAATGTGCCCAAGATTGACGTTGAAAATTACTCAGAAATAAAAAAACATTTAGAAAAGTTTGAGCCAAAACTCACTAAAAGATTTGACAAAGGCGATACCTCTTTTAATTTAAGAAATTGTGCTTATTTAGATGCTTTTCTTAAACCTAAAATTATTTGGAAAGAAATGTCGTCTGAATCTCCTTTTGTAATAGATAAAGAAGGATATTTTACAAATGATACCATTACTTTTTTTACAGGAGAGAATTTAGAATATCTGTTAGCATTATTAAATTCAAAATTATTTTTTTATATATTTTCTAAATATTATTCAGGCGGTGGACTTGGTTCAACAGGAATTAGGTTTAAAAAAGAATTTCTTTCAAGCTTACCATTAAAGCAAATTGCATCAGAATTCCAACAACCATTCATAGAAAAAGCAGATTTAATGTTGTCGTTGAATAAACAATTACAAGAAGTAAGTTCAAAATTCAGCAAGTATTTTTCTGGTCAGTTTAAAATAGAAAAGCGTAGTGGTAAACTTGAAAAATGGTATGGTTTATCGTTTAATGAATTTATAAAAGAAATAAACAAAGCCATAAAAA
>NZ_JAYWDT010000017.1:0-2249 GCF_043779715.1 Flavobacterium sp. | reverse complement strand
TATTGGCTGCTATGTAGAAAAAGAAAATAAGAAATACATTTTTGAAAATTCGTTTTACAAATTAAAATGTAAACTTTTAATTGAAGGGGATTTATTAGTCTGCCGTTTAGCCGACCCTGCTGGACGAGCTTGTGTATTGCCAAACATAGGTGAAAGAAAAATTGTAACTTCAGTAGATGTGACAATTTTCCGACCAAGAAATGAAGTTGCAAACAGAGTATTTCTTGCAAATTTATTTTCAACTTCTGAATGGTTCTCAAAGGTTATTGAAAGAGTTGGAGGAACAACACACAAAAGAATATCGAGAAGTTCATTAGGTAAAATTTCCATATGGCTACCTAAAATTGATGAACAGAACCGTATTGCTAAAATCTTTTCGGATATGGAAAATGAAATCAATGAAACTGAAAGGAAATTAGAGAAATACAAAATGCTAAAACAAGGCATGATGCAAACTTTATTAACTGAAAAATTAGATTGGTATAGTATGGCAGAAAGTGCAATAAATTATTTTGAAGATTTGAATGTGGGCTGCACTTGTCCGCATGAAGATGCTTTTGTGCCTGATGGTGAAAAGGTTTATTTCAGAGTGCTTAAAGCAAGTCCCATAAATTCAGATTGCTTTTTGCCAACACCCATAAAAGCAGACAGACCTTTGCCTGATGGCTTTGATGATTGTATTGGTAAATCGGTTTCCATTTATGATGATTTGCATGGCATGATTAACGGTTTCTTTAAAATGCAGGCAGGTAAAAAAAAGAAAAAGCAAATAGTTGTTGGAGAAATAAAACTTAGTGATAAAGATGGTTTACTCAAACAAACCTTTGGCAAAAATCATCATTCGTGGTGGCGTTCACAGGCATTTGATGTGGCTGCCGTAACTATACAAGAAATAGAAATATGAAGTTAGTTTACATCAAAATATTATACTACTACGAAGTTCCTACTCTAATTTTTTGTCAGGACGAAAGACAGAGCAATTACATTTTTGCTTTGCTTGATGATGAAACATTTGAATACATAGGAAAAAAGGTAAGCGTAGAAGATGTAAGCCTTTTCTTGGAAGGACAAATGGATTTAAAACCCATTTACGAAAATCAGGAAACCAACTTTTATTTAGGGAAATACAAAAAGAATGAGTTTTATGCCGATTTATATCAAGGTGTATTCAGCGATGATTTGTTACCTGATGATGGCTTAATGTTGATACACCATGAAAATGAGCTGGCTGCATCACTCAAAAAAGAAATAATAAACAGAATGATGGCAGGTTCAACGCAATCTAAAGTTGGCAAACTGGAAAGAGAAACCCAAAACCGTGTGGTGGCTCTTATGCGAAACGAATTAGAGTATCGTTATCTCGGCAATTGGGAAGAAAGAGACAATAACAGTAATGTAGAAGAAGAAATTTTATCTACATGGCTATTGAAAAAGTATGACCAAAATATAGTTACCAAAGCCATTTACGAATTTACCAAAGCAACTAACGACCAAAGCAAATCGCTGTATGATGTAAACAAAGAAGTTTATGCACTGCTTCGCTATGGTGTAACGGTGCAACCCGAAATTGGACTAAATAAAAAAACGGTTTGGCTTATTGACTGGGACAAAACAACCAATAATGACTTTGCTATTGCAGAAGAAGTAACCATCAGAGGCATTCATAAAAAACGCCCCGACATTGTTTTGTATGTAAACGGTATTGCTTTAGGTGTAATAGAATTAAAACGAAGCACCGTGTCAATTGCAGAAGGTATTCGTCAAAACTTAGACAATCAGAAACATATTTTCATAAAACCGTTTTTCAGCACCATTCAGTATGTAATGGCAGGAAACGATATTGAGGGTTTGGCTTATGGTGCGATTGAAACAAAAGAAAAATACTTTTTAAAATGGAAAGAAGTAAACGAAGAAATCAATAAAGACCATCCGTATTTATTGGAACTTACAAAGCCAATACGTGATAGAGCAGCCAAGTATGATTATCCTTTGGATAAGAATGTAATTGAACTCTTGCACAAAGAACGCTTCATTGAATTGCTTCATGATTTTATTGTGTATGACAGAGGAATAAAAAAGCATTCAAGACCTAATCAGTATTTCGGAATTAAAGCAGCACAAGACTTTGTAAAGCGAAAAGAAGGCGGCATTATTTGGCACACACAAGGAAGTGGTAAGAGTTTAACAATGGTGTGGCTCACAAAGTGGATACGTGAGTTTAACGACAATGCAAGGGTGCTTATCATTAC
>NZ_JAYWDT010000016.1:0-11081 GCF_043779715.1 Flavobacterium sp. | reverse complement strand
AAAACTTCTTGATTTACATTTACTTTAAATTCTTTTTTTAGATCACTTACCCAATTATCTTCTAGATATTGTTGGTAATCATTTATGGCTCTTCCTCTTGTATCATCTAGTGTTTTAACTGAAGCTGGTATTATTTTTGAAACTTTATTTACAAAATAAAATTCTCCATCTTTATAAATTTCTGAAACTCCAGTTTTGAACTGTACGTTTTTAGGAAAATTTTCGGCGCCTTCTTCATAAATTTCTTGCTTTGTCATCACATTTACAACATCTTTTGTGTTTAGATTTGTTTTGATAAAATCGACAGTTTGGTCTTTTTTCAACAATTTTCTTGCTGATTTAATTACGTCTTCCTTTGTTGATGAAGCAACTAATACCTCAGCTCTATTTTTCCATTGGTATTTCAATTTATTGGTGTTGTAGTAGTCTCTCAACCCTAAAGTATCTTGTTTTGCTTTGTCCCAAATTTCCTTTTCCATCAAGTCGAAAAGCAATAATCCGTCACGATATTCTTCGATAATATTTGCAAAATCTGGAAATTCTTTTTCTAAATTATCATTATAGTAATTGGTCATTTGCACATCGACAAAATTCTGATACACATAATCGACTAACATACCAATAGGTTTGATTTTTAAGTTCGATTTTTGTTGTGTTTCTAAGTTTGATAAAAATTCGGCACCGCTTACTGATTTGTCTTCGATTTTGAATAAATTTTTATTATAATCTTTTATGTTTACTGGAAGTTTCCACTCGCTAGTATAAAATTTATCGGTAACCAATGTTTTTATTTGTGCATACAATTTTTCGTCACGAACGATAGTGTATTTTTTGTGAAGTTTATTTGTAAGTGAATTTGTTATTAATCTAGAACGATCATCTTTTCTGATTTTTTCATCCAATTCTCTTTCCATTTCGTCGAGTTTTTTTATTGGATGTTTGCTCACTAACTTTACAATATGCCAACCAAATTGGCTTTCGAATGGTTCAGAATAACTGTTTGGCGTTGTAATACCGAAGGCTACATTTTCGAATTCTTCCGAGCTTAATTGACCTGAAGCAAAACGTGGTAACAATCCGCCTTTTGGCGCTGAATTTTTGTCTTCAGAAAACTGATTTGCTAAACTTTCGAAGTTTTCACCTTGTTTTAGTTTTGTATAAATATCCTGAATCGTTGTTTTTGCTTTTTCGTTTACAGATGTATCCGATTCATTTTTAGGTGATTTCAAAATCATGATATGCGCTACAGTAATTTCGCCACGATTGTCACGAGAATCTATAACTTTGATTAAGTGATAACCAAACTTTGTACGAACGGGCATCGAAATTTCATCTTTTTTTGTATTATAAGCTGCCGACTCGAATGGATAGATCATTCTAAACGCTGAAAAATAACCTAAATCTCCTTTATTTTCTTTTGAAGATGGATCTTGAGAAAACTTAACCGCAAGCTCTGCAAAGTTTTCTCCAGCTATTGCTTTTTTTCTAATATCGATTGCTTGATTGTATGCTTTTAGTGTATCTGCTGGGGTGGCATTTTCATCGACAGTAATTAGAATATGAGATGCTCTAATTTCTTTTAGAGAACGATTATAACCCTCTTCGATTAGTGCTTTTGTAACCTTTGTGTCTGAAGTGTAATTTTTAGACAATTGCGTTCGATATGACTTTAACTCATTGATATATTTTGTATTGTTTTGTAATCCGAGTTTATTTGCTTTGTTTATTTTAAGCTTATAACCAACAAACAATTCCATATACTGGTTTAAATCTTTTTGAGATTCGTCTTTAACCAAATCGATATTTTTGTTATAAACTCGTGAAAACTCATCGGTATAATATGATTTGTCATCAATGGTAAACAAAACTTCTTTTTTCTCGCTTTGGGCAAAAGCCAAACAATTTATAACTAGTGTAAAACCTAAGATTAATTTATTAATTCTCATTCTTATATTTATTTTTAAAGAGACTTTTTTTAACAACGAACAAAAATAACAATTCGGTTACATTATACAACTATATCGGTATGTATTAACAAAAATTTATATTTGCAAACCAAAGAAAAATAACAATGTTTTTTCTGGAAAAAATATTGGAGATTTAAATTTACACTTTTAATCTAAAAAACCGAAGTGGGTAAAACGATATTTAATAATAATGTATATTTGCAAAAATTTAAAATAATGAGTTTCCTTAAAGAAATAGAGCGCAGAAGAACTTTTGGTATTATTTCGCACCCCGATGCTGGTAAAACAACATTGACCGAAAAACTTTTACTTTTTGGTGGTGCTATACAAGAAGCTGGCGCAGTAAAAAACAATAAAATCAAGAAAGGTGCTACTTCCGATTTTATGGAAATAGAACGTCAGAGAGGGATTTCGGTTTCTACCTCTGTTTTGGCATTTATATATAAGGACAAGAAAATTAATATTCTAGATACGCCAGGACACAAAGATTTTGCAGAAGACACTTTTAGAACATTAACCGCTGTAGATAGTGTTATTGTTGTTATTGATGTTGCCAAAGGTGTCGAAGAACAAACCGAAAAATTGGTTGCCGTTTGCCGAATGCGTAAAATTCCTATCCTGGTTTTTATAAACAAATTAGATAGAGAAGGAAAAGACGCCTTCGATTTAATGGATGAAGTGGAGCTAAAACTTGGTTTGACAGTTACCCCTATGAGTTTTCCGATAGGAATGGGTTACGATTTTCAGGGAATATATAATATTTGGGAGAAAAATATTAATCTTTTTAGCAGTGATAGCCGAAAAAATATTGATGATGTAGTTGCTATTTCTGATGTACAAAGTCCTGAATTAGAAAAAATAATTGGTAAAAAACCAGCTGATGAGCTTCGGGAAAATTTAGAATTACTTACCGAAGTTTATCCACCGTTTAACAGACAAGATTACCTTGACGGAAAATTGCAACCTGTATTTTTTGGTTCGGCATTAAATAATTTTGGTGTTCGAGAATTACTAGATTGTTTTGTAGAAATCGCGCCGTCGCCAAGACCCAAAGAATCAGAAACTAGATTGGTTGACCCGAAAGAAGAAAAGATGTCTGGATTTGTATTTAAAATTCATGCTAATATGGATCCTAAACACAGAGATAGATTGGCATTTGTAAAAATTGTTTCAGGCACTTTTGAGAGAAACAAGCCATATTTACATGTTCGTCAAGGAAAAAATTTGAAATTTTCGAGTCCAAATGCATTTTTTGCCGAGAAAAAAGAAATTGTAGATATTTCTTATCCCGGTGATATTGTAGGTTTGCACGATACAGGGAATTTCAAAATTGGAGATACTTTGACCGAAGGTGAACAAATGAGTTTCAAAGGAATTCCGAGCTTTTCGCCAGAACATTTTAGATATATTAACAATGCCGATCCACTGAAAGCCAAACAGCTTGACAAAGGAATCGACCAGTTGATGGACGAAGGTGTCGCACAATTATTTACACTCGAATTAAATAATAGAAAAATTATTGGAACCGTTGGAGCGCTTCAATATGAGGTTATTCAATATCGTTTAGAGCACGAATATGGTGCAAAATGCACTTACGAGAATTTGCCTGTTCACAAAGCGTGTTGGGTAAAACCTACCGATCCTAAAAGCGAGGAATTTAAAGAGTTTAAACGTATTAAACAGAAGTTTTTAGCACATGACAAGTACAAACAATTGGTTTTCTTGGCCGATAGTGATTTTACAATTCAAATGACACAAAGCAAGTTTCCGAATGTGAAGTTATTTTTTACTTCAGAATTTGATTAATTAATTTATCTATTTTTGATTAAAATAAAAAATCCCATTCGTTTTCACGAATGGGATTTTTAGTTATTATCTAATTAAGAATTATCTCTTTACTACTTTGATAGTTTTAGAAATATTTTCTGAAGAAACTTTTACTAAATAAGTTCCTGCATTTAATTCTGACATATTGATTTGAGTTGTGGTTGCATTTACATTTTTAGTTAACACTTGTTGACCTAAAAGATTATAAACTGTTACATTACTTAATTCGCCAGTATATTCAATATTAAGAATATCGCTTACTGGATTTGGATAAGCTTTGAAACCGTTAACCAAATCAAACTGATTCACACTTAAGAAAGTAAACTCATCTGCACCCATATCTGGTGTTGTAGCACTTCTTACATCTCCATCAATATCATTAGTTATTCCAGCTATAGGAGTCCCTAAGTTATCTAAAGCAGCGTCACTTATATGTAAGTCTGTTGAAGAAGTGAATGTTGGAGCAATATTTACAGACGCAACATTTTGACCAAAACCAGTTTGAATATCTGCAAGTGTAGTTCTATCTGTTGAAAGAAAACCTAAAAACGGAGATCCCACAGTAGAATTCCCTACAACTGAATAATCATTGTAGTTAATATTTGAAAATTGAGTATTCGTAAGAGAAGTTGTATATATAGCATACGATTTATCCCCAGTTGAAGTTGAATTATCAAATGAATTATTCAAAATATTATTTCTAATATCTAATCCTGTTCCTGTTGTATTAATAAAAACACAAGCAGCAACACCGCTTGTTGTAGTAAACCCAGCATGTGCACCAAAAAGATTTACAGAATTATTATAAAGATTAACATTACTAGCAGCCCCTTCAATAGAAAGACCTATCGTTGCATATAATGCAACTGTAGCGTCTTGATAATTCCAAACATCAGAAAGCATATTGTTACTTGCTCTAGTACCGTTTCCAAGCACCATGATTCCTCTTACTCCGTAACCACCAGTATTAGTATTTGAAACACCAGTAATTGTATTTGCATTGATAATTGTATTTGTATTTCCAGCGTTTACTGCGATTGCGGAAACACTTGAAGTACCAGAGGAAGTAGCAGTTGAAACAATATTCTTAATAGTATTATTAGAAATCGTAACACCCGTTGTAGTACCTGCAAGGAAAACTCCACCAGCTGCAGTTGTAGTTGTAACTGCTAAGTTTTCGATAGTATTATTGGTAATTGAAGTATTGTTATCATTAGAAATGAATAGACCTCTAAAACCAATTGCATTTGTTACTGTACCAATTGCATTTTGAGTAATTATAGTTCCACTTTGGAACGTAGATGGACCAACAACTCCAACACCATATTGAGCTAAACTAATTGTGTTATTTTGAAAAACCCCACCAGTATTTGCACTTTCTGCAACTGCTCCTACTACACTTCCTGAAGATATAACTCCAGCCAAAGTCGTAGTGATTGAATTACCTGTAATTACAGTATTTTTAACTGTATTATAAGTTGCTCCATTAGCGGCGGCTGTACTGTTAATCCAAATTACAGTACTTGATGTTCCTGCATTTGTGTTAGAAATTGTAAGATCTTTTGATGTACTCCCATTATTAGAACCATCGATAATTACATAATCTGCAGCGTTTGATTTGATAATAGCTACAGCATTACTTCCTGTAATTGTAGCTATAACTCCTGCAGCTGGTTTAATTGTCAAAGTATTAACAGCACTTGCATCAGCATTTTGGCTAATTGTTATAGGAAAAGTTTCTCCTGGATAAGTAGCATCAATTAAAGAAAAAGTAACCGCTCCTGTTAAACATTTTGTATTATAATCTGCTATCGCAGCTGTTAATGTAGTATAAGCACCCGCAGCTCCTACAGTATAAACACCATTCAATGGCGTTACTACTGAATAACTAAATGGTATTGTTGGCGCAGTTGATACCGCTGGAGGATTAGCTGTAAATCCAGCTGCTCCAGCTGAAGGTAAAGCTCCTACATTTGGAGTTCCTGCATTATCTTGGGCAACAAAATAATAAGTAATAACATCACCTAATACACTTCCTGTCCCAACTGAAAAATTATATACACCAGCTCCCATAGAAACACCTGTAGCAGCTGTATAAGCACCTGCATTTATAGCCCAATAAGCCACTGGCAAACCAATACCTGAAGTTGGCACTCCGCTTGCATCAGTAATAGTAGCAGCTATAATTCTTGCACCTGCTGTACAATAATTACCTACTGCTGTATGAGCGATTGTTGGACCTACCATATCTAAAAGAACACCTGCAAACTCATCTGCTCCAATATCTGGAGTTGTTGCATTACGAACATCTCCGTCAAAATCGTCGGTAACAGTTGCTATATTAGCACCCCCACTTTCTATTTGTGTTGCGATAGCAGTATCAATATGTAAAAAATTTGCATTAGCACCAGCTGTACTAACAAAATTAGGATTTTCACTTACTGATGAAGCATCACGAGAAGCTACTCTAATTTTATAAGCAGCTAAAGTTGCATCTGTATTCGTACCATCTGTAAAGATGTTGCTTGCATAAAATAAATTATTATTAGATGCCGCTGCATAAGAAGTTAAGGTAGTTGATGATCTTCTGTATGCAACTGCTAATGCTGCACCAGTAGTTGTTGAGTTATTTACAAAAACATTATTTCGTAAAGTAACCGTCGGAGTTGAAGAAGCAGATACTGCGCTAGAACCAAATAATGCTCCTACACTAGTTGCGTTTAACATTACAGTATTATTATACGCATTTACTGTTGTTCCGCCTGTTATATTAATACCATTTAAAGGATTTGCCGCATTTGCATTTGGCGTTCTTAAATCTCCAATTATATTATTATAAGCAGTCACTAAAGCACCTCCACTAATAAGTAAACCATTTGCAGTTGAAGTAGCATTACTTCCCGACAAATCATAAATTTTATTTTTAAATACATTTGTTCCAGTAGCACTTGCTCCAGAAACAACAACACCTGATACCGCAGAAGCACCCGTGCTTGATAATGCATTTATAGCATTTCCTGAAATAGTAATTCCTGTGGAAGTATTTGAACATGTAATACCAATAACTGAACCTCCAGCTCCCGAAGAAACTAAATTATTAATAATATTATTCCCTATAGCAATCGATGTAGCATTATTTGCCGTGGCACCAATTGTCATAGCAGTTATAGCAGCTTGTCCATTAAGATTTGTAATAGTATTATTAGACAAATTAGAAATCCCATTCCAATAGGTAAAGTTCATTGCATTTATTGCCGATGCTCCTGTTGTCCAGTTATTAAAAATATTTCCTGTTACTGTTTTAGTAGATCCAGTTCCGCCATCAGTATTATTAAATCCTGTAAGTGTTGCTGCTCCAGTTAAGATAATATTTGAGAAATTATTATTTACATAATTATTAATTGAGCCAGTCCCTGACACAGAATTTGTAGTTGTTAAAATAACCGTTCCTCCAGCTCCTGTTTTAGCAAACGCTGTTACAATTGAATTATTATTTATCAATAAAGATCCTGTTACAGGAATACTATAACTGTGTGAAATAAACGTAACATTACCCGTAGTATTTACAGATATATTAGTAAATGTATTATTATTTATTGTAGTAAACTGATTTACACTAGCTGTCAAAATAAAAATTATAGCACCAGTTCCAGCAACTGTATGTCCAAAATTATTAAAATCATTGTTATTAATGTTAAGTGTACTTGTAGCACTTGCAGATCCAGAAGGATAATTTATCCCATTCATAGCACCTGCAATTAATCCTGATTTTAATGAAATATTATTATTATTAATAGTATTTGTAAAAGTACTCGTTGGTGCATTAGACGATGCTGCTACCTGAATACCATTTAAGGTTCCTGCAGTTACTCCACCAACAGAGCTTGTAATGGTATTATATGAAATATTTGTTCCGTTAGAATTTCTAACCAAAATTCCGTTTACACTTCCAGATACATTTGCATAAGCAGAGAAAGTTCCCGTTGTACCATAGTCTGTAATAGTATTAGCAGTAGCTAAAGAGCTACCTCCAATATCTAATCCTGTATTTTGGTCTGCCACAGCAGTTGGTCCAACAACAACAATTCCGTTATTTACATTGCTAATCGCATTAGTGTAAATTTTCAATGAATGATTTCCACCTGTAGCAGATGTTGCTGTAGCAGATGTTGTAGCAGCAATAGCAGAATGCGTAGAGTTACTATAAACACCAAATGTATTTTGATAAACTCTATTTAATGAAATGGTATTGTTTTGGATAGTATTGTTTTGAGCACCATTTGTAGTAGTTGCATACAATAGAGCCACACCCCATTCAGTCATGTTATTAGTTGCTGCTGCAGTAGTTGTGTTAGCGGCATTTTCTTGCATTCTAAAGTTTTGCAAAGTAACATAATCCGCTCCTACTAATTTAAAAATAGCATCTGTAAATGTACCTGCAACTAAAGTGTTTGAGGCAGTAATAACACTAGCAGTCCCTTCAATAAGGATTGTGTTTACAGCTGTTCCTTGTGCGGTAATAGAATAACCACCAGCTGGGGCAGTTTCATTTCCAGCCAATGTAATTGTTACAGCACTAGTAATTGTAGTGCCGTTTAGTGCCGTGATGGCTGAAGCTAAATCAGGATACGTTGGATTTAACCCTGAACCACTATTTGTGGTTACTTGTGCATTACCTACCGTTACCGTAATTAATGTTACGATAATTGCGAACATAGATTTCCATAATGAAAATCGATTCGTTCGACTCGAATTGTAATTGTTTTTCATATTTGAATGATTTAAGTTAATTAAATTAACTCAAATATAAACAATTTAATAACACATAGTGAAAAATAAAAAAACCATTCGTAAAACGAATGGTTTTTTTATTTAAGCTTGTCCGGCAGCACCAAAATTAAGTGGAATGGCTGGTTGTTCAGATTCGACAATTTTTCCGTTTACACTTTCAAAACGTTGAATGTTTTCAGCAATGGCTTTAACCAATCTTTTGGCATGTTGTGGCGTTAGTATAATTCTCGATTTTACTTTTGCTTTTGGCACACCTGGCATAATGTTTACAAAATCTAATACAAATTCTGTATTTGAGTGGTTTATTATGGCAAGATTAGAATAAATTCCGTCAGCCGTAGCTTCATCTAATTCGATATTTATTTGTCCCTGTTGGTTATTCTCATTCATGATTTTATTATTTTTTAAATTGTTTAAAACTAAAATCCTAATAACTCAATAAAGAGTTATTAGGATTTATAAATATAATTAAGAAAATTTAATTATTTGAATTAATAATTGAATTCTTCTTTTGCAACCATCAAATCATTGTATTCTTCTTTAGACCCTACAATTGTATTGTCATATTCTCTCATACCTGTACCAGCTGGGATTCTATGTCCTACAATTACATTTTCTTTCAATCCTTCTAAGTAATCTACTTTACCTGCAACAGCAGCTTCGTTAAGTACTTTAGTAGTTTCTTGGAAAGAAGCCGCAGAAATAAATGATTTAGTTTGTAACGACGCTCTTGTAATACCTTGTAATACTGGAGTTGCCGTTGCTGTGATAACATCACGAGCTACCACTAAATTTTTATCTGTACGTTTTAACAATGAATTCTCATCACGTAAATCACGTGGTGTAATAATCTGACCCGCTTTTAAGTTACTAGAATCTCCAGCATCTTCAACTACTTTCATTCCGTATAATTTATCATTTTCGACGATAAAATCTTTGGTATGAATTAATTGATCTTCTAAGAATAAAGTATCTCCTGGATCTTGAACTCTTACTTTACGCATCATTTGACGTATTACTACTTCAAAGTGTTTGTCGTTAATTTTTACCCCTTGCAAACGGTATACTTCTTGAATTTCATTAACCAAATACTGCTGTACAGCTGCTGGTCCTTGAATTCTTAAGATATCGTCTGGCGTAATTGCACCATCAGACAAAGGAACACCTGCTCTTACGAAGTCATTTTCTTGAACAAGAATTTGACTTGATAATTTAACTAGGTATTTCTTGATTTCACCAAATTTAGATTCGATAATAATCTCACGGTTACCTCTTTTGATTTTTCCAAAAGAAACAACACCATCTATTTCTGAAACTACTGCTGGGTTTGAAGGATTACGAGCTTCTAACAACTCTGTAATTCTTGGTAAACCTCCTGTAATATCCCCAGTTTTTGATGAACGACGTGGTATTTTTACTAAAATCTTACCTGCTTTAATTTTCTCACCATCATTTACCATAAGGTGGGCTCCTACTGGTAAGTTGTACGAACGAATAAGTTCGCCATCTTTTCCGTAGATTAATAAAGTAGGGATTAATTTTTTATTTCTTCCTTCAGAAATTACTTTTTCTTGGAAACCGGTTTGCTCATCGATCTCGACCATGAACGATTGTCCTTGTTCTAAATCTTCGTAAGCAATTTTACCAGTAAACTCAGAAATAATAACTCCATTATATGGATCCCATTTACAAATTACATCTCCTTTTGCTACGACTTGTGCGTCAGTTACAAAAATACTTGATCCGTAAGGAATATTATTTGTAGCAAGAAGAATTCCAGTTTTTTGGTCGATTAATTTCATTTCCGTAGAACGAGAAATTACAATATCGACAGCATTACCGTCATTATCTTCACCTTTTACAGTTTTTAAATCTTCGATTTCTAAACGTCCTGCAAATTTTGCAACAATATTAGACTCTTCAGAAATACCACCCGCAACCCCTCCAACGTGAAAAGTACGAAGTGTTAACTGTGTTCCTGGTTCTCCAATAGATTGTGCTGCAATTACTCCAACTGCTTCACCTCTTTGGGTCATTTTTCCGGTAGCTAAGTTACGTCCGTAACATTTAGCACAAATTCCTTTTGTAGCTTCACAAACAAGTGGAGAACGTACTTCTACTTTCTCTACTGGAGAAGCTTCAATAACTTTCATTATTGCTTCAGTAATTTGCTCACCTGCGTGAACTAATATATCGTTAGTTAAAGGATTAACAATATCTTGCAAAACAACACGTCCTAAAATTCTTTCTCCTAATGTTTCAACAATTTCTTCGTTCTTTTTCAATGCAGAAACTTCTACACCTCTTAAAGTACCACAATCTTCGATGTTTACAATTACGTCTTGAGAAACGTCATGTAACCTACGTGTTAAGTAACCAGCATCGGCAGTTTTTAAAGCCGTATCCGCAAGACCTTTACGCGCACCGTGAGTAGAAATAAAATACTCAAGGATAGAAAGACCTTCTTTAAAGTTAGAAAGAATCGGGTTTTCAATA
>NZ_JAYWDT010000015.1:0-2251 GCF_043779715.1 Flavobacterium sp. | reverse complement strand
TTAAATCATAGTACCACTAAAAATCTGGCAACTTTGTAAGAAAATTTTAATACATTTGAAATAATTAAAACAACGTAAATCATATCTTATTAGCCCTTATTGGGAGTATTGGCGAAAGATTATTTCGTTTACACATAAGTTATGAGCAATGCTGCCAAAAGATAACCAAACAAAAAATAGACAATGAACGAAGATTTTGAAACATTTAAAGAAGACATTTCGTGGTTTATCAAACAGTATGATAAAGTTGATTTTTTACAAACTGAAAATAAACTTCAACCATCTCAAAACTTTCAAAATACTTTTCCTGTCTTAACTGAATTATTACAACAAGCTAGAATTTTAAATTTGAACATAAACAATCAATCATACAAACTTTTTTCGTGGACTAACAAAAGTGATTTAAGTTGTGGTTGGTTGAATAAAATTGAAAAAAATCCTAACACCACATTGTACTTAATAGAAGAACATAAACTTTTACTAAGCGAAATTGGTGGAATTCAAGAATCTTATAACCAACCTGAACCAAGTCTTTGTAACAACCAAAACTTTATGTTTATCGAATCTGAATGTTCGAACGGAATTGGCGGTTGGGATGGGTATTACGAAGAAATGTGCAACGAGGAAAACAAAATACAAATAGAATTCAAAGATTTTATTTCCTTTGTTCAAGAGACAAACGGAGATGTAACTTTATATAATCCCAAAAATAGCGAAGTATTCCTTTTTGCTCACGACCATTCTTTTGACAATGTAGAATTTTTAGAAAACCAACCAGAATATACTTTTCATAAAATAAACAACATTACAAATTTTGTGGACTATGTTGAAGCTTTAGCCACAGAATGGAAAAACGAAATTAAGTAAAAAAGCAAAGTTCATAATAGCAACTACAACGGATTTGGGCAATTGGCTTAACGGGAAGTTGGCTTTGTATTTGTGATGACTTGGCAAATCCGAAAATAGGGCTTAATTTAATACCAAACCCGCTGTAGTACCAGTATGTTACCAGTTTAAAAAAAACGTTATAAAGAAAACTATGAAAAAGTTAATTTTATTATTTGTACTAATTGTAAATTTAAGTTGCTCTAGCGACAAAACCGAAGTTGGAGACGGTCTTCCTTACTTTCAGTTTTTACAAGTTGATAATGATAAATTTATTAACTCAGCAGAGGTTGGAAAAATATTGATCTTTAAAAACCAAAACAATGGTGAATTGAAATTCAAAATTTTGAAAAACAAAACCGAAAAGCAACTTGAAAGCAGAATAGATTTTGTAAATGGCTCCTATAAATATTTCTACTATGACGAACAAAGAATTGAAATGCAATCAACCTTATTGGCAGATGGTGATTTTTGTTGTAGTAGTTCATTTTATTTGAGTTTAAAAAGATGGCCAAAAACTTACCAAACAAATCCAACTGTTATTTCACAAGATTCAAAGTTTATAACAAATATTGGATTAATTCCATTTTCAACTGGAATTCAAAATACATTTTTAGACTATTCAGAATCTCTGATTAATTTATCAATAAACGGAATAAACTTTACAAAAGTTAGAAAAATTGAAATAACTCCAAATCCATTTCCAAATCCGAATTGGCAATTACCAAGTTTAAAGAATATATACTTTGAACAAAATAAAGGAGTAATAGGATTTGACGATTTGCAGAATAACGAATGGAGATTACAAAACTAAATATTCTGGCTATCTGCTAAAAGGCGTTTTCCAAAAATGCGAATTTTGTAATAAATTCACATTATAGATTAATGTTCATTTTTACTAGTAAATAATCCGCTGTGTTCCTCTGAGGCGAACTAAAACCAAACCGTGTTTGAATAAAACCATCTGCATCGTCTTCAGTTTAGATTTACAATACACTTTTTTTAAAAACAACGAAAATGAAAAGAATTAAATTCGATAACATACAAGCCAACTGGTTTTTTATTTCGCTGATCGTAGTATCTTTAATTTGTCTTATTGTTGGTAGTTTTGAACTTATGCCATTTGAAAACCCTATCATAAATAGAAGAATTAGTGCTATTGGCTTCTCATCACAAGCCTTGTTTTTCTCTAGAACTTTCTGGTATAAAAATTATTTGTAATGGAATAAAAAAGGAATGTTCCTTCGCATAAACTCCTTCTCAGGAAAATCAATTGCGTTCAAAACCAATGAAAGTACCAAATTAGAAAACAATCTTTTGACCATTTATAAAAATGATGGCAACAGCTTTGCTTTTGACCTTAGTG
>NZ_JAYWDT010000014.1:0-11120 GCF_043779715.1 Flavobacterium sp. | reverse complement strand
AAGTCGAAAAACATAACCGAAAAAAATATTATAGATTATAAACAAACAGCAGATAATGCTGACAACAGAATTAAAACACTAATTAACGAAATAAACTCCTACAAAAAGAAAATAGATAGTACCAATGTTGTTCTAACACAAACCAATGCTAACTTAACAAAAACGAGCGCTAGCTTAACTAAAGAAAAAACAAAAAATGACACGCTAACGGTTTCTAACAAGAAATTAGCAAAGAAAATTACCGAGGCTTCAAAATTGTATTTTTATGAGTTTAAAACAAATTTCTTCAAGTCGAAAAGCTCTGGAAAGCTAACTGAAACAGATAAAGCCAGTAAAATAAATCTAATAAAAGTTAGTTTTATGATTGCAGAAAATGATTTGGTAAAATCGGCGACTAAAGATTTTTATATCCAAATTATAGACAGTAAAAATAATGTTTTGGGAAGCAAAAATGTAGAAAAATTTGGCAAGGAAACCTTAAATTACAGTGCTTCTAAAAAAGTTAAATATCAAAATAAAACTATAAAAGTAGAATGCGAAATATCAGTAGCTGACTTACAGCAGGGCATTTTGTTTATTAATGTTTTCGATAAATCTAAATTAATTCTAAACTCGGCAGTTACCTTGTCGTAATAGGTTTTCATTTTTTTAAATTATATAACTAATCCCATTTGTTCTGATTTTTTATTTAATAAAACTATATTTGTATGTATTCCAGCAAAAAGGAGTGAAAAACTGATGAATTCAAAAAAGCAACTTTATTTTATATGTTTTTTTCTTTTGCTATTTGTCAATATAAAAATTATTGCGCAAGAAAATGCATTTGCTGGCGATACTATTATCCAGAAAGTAATTCTTTACAAACCTGTAAACAAACCCAAGAATTATGAATTTACAGCTTACAACAAACTTATAATAACTGCAAATCCGGATTTAATTGAAGGAAGAATAGACTCGATTTTTGTTAATAAACGTAAGAAAAAAGTGTTGTCTGAAATAGATTCTTCCGATTATTTTTTTAAAAAAATAATCTCAAAACAACATTTGTATCAAACGGAAAAAATATCAAAATTTCAAGTTGTAAATAATCATAGAAAAGAAAGAATTCTTGCCACAAAAATGGCTGGTTTCAAAGAACCTATTTTCGAATATTTTGCGCTGCAATTACAACCCTTTTCTTTTTATGACGATAAATATTCGTTGGTAGAAAAAGAATATACAAGTCCAATTTCTGATAAAGGAATAAGAAAATACAATTATGCTTTTTTAGAAACTACTATTTTAGAGAATCGAAAAGTTTATAAAGTTATATTTCAGCCCAAACAAAAATCTAAAACAGATCAGTTAGAAGGTATCTTGTTTGTTGATGCCAAAAAATTTAGCATCGCAAAAATTGAGTTAAAGGTTTCGGGATTAGTACAAATAAAATCCAGCCATGATTTTAGGTACGATAAACAATTAGACAATTGGTTTCCTACGAAAAATAATCTTTCTATAAAAAAAGGAAATAGTAAAGCGCCAATAAAAATACTTGGCGAAACCATCACTTTTGAAGGAAATGATCCTAAATTAAATCCTAAAGGCAAAAAATACGCTTCGGATTTTGTCGAAATAAAATCTAATACAACCTATTTTGAGCCAAGATTTAATGAGACTCCAAAAATAAAACATCCAGATATTGCCATAACAATAAGCGAAAATGCAATTTCAAAAAAAGAGTCACTTTGGTATAACTATTTCAATGATTCGACAGATGTGAGAAGCAGTACAACCTACTTTTCGTTAGACAGTTTGATTCAGAAAAGAAGGTATGAAAACAAGATTAAAATTGGACGAAAAGTGCTAAAAGGATATTATCCAGTTGGTTTTTTTGATGTCGATTTACGTTATATTTTTCGTTACAACAATTATGAAGGCTTTAGGTTGGGTATAGGTGGTGTCACTAACGAAAAGCTATCTAAAAATTATAAACTAGAAGGATATTATGTTTACGGAACAAAAGACGGCTTCTTTAAAGGATATATTGCCAACTCATTTCGGGTAGATAATCACACGGAAACTTGGTTGGGTTTTTCGTACAAGGACGACGTAAATGAAATTGCAAGTACTTCTTTTGAAGTAGATAAACGAACCTTCAAAATTTACGACCCAAGACCATTTAACATTAGTACTTTTTACAATCATGTAACCTGGAGAGGATTTGTTGAAACTAAAATTATTCCAAAAACTGAAAGTATTTGGCAAATTTCGCAAAGCGATATTATTCCGAGATTCGATTACTTATATAAGCTAAATGATAATTTGTATAAAAATTTTAAGACAACTTTACTAACCGTTTCCTTGCAATGGAATCCGTTTAGTAAGTACATGCAAACGCCAAACAAAACAATTGAGATTGATAAAAACTACCCAAAATTTACTTTTCAGTTTTCAAAAACGATTCCTAAATTATGGAATAATGATTTCGATTTTAGTAAAATAGATTTTCGATTTGATTACCAAAAAAAGTTTAACTCAAACCACAAATTAATGTTTCTCATGGAAGGTGGTTATGCTTTTGGAGATGTCCCAATAACGCATGTTTACAACCATTCACCAAATAATTTGACCAAAGATAAAATTATACAACGCATCACTTTTGCAGGAAAAGACAGTTTTGAAACCATGTATTATAATGAGTTTTTCTCGAATAAGTATGCTTTTTTTCAGTTAGAACATCAGTTTCCTAAATTTCAAATAAGCAAAAAAATAAAACCTGTTTTTTCTCTTGTTACCAAATACGGAATTGGAAGTTTAGACAATCTAGAGCGACATTTAAACCTAAGTTTTAAGACTCTAGAAAAAGGTTATATGGAGTCTGGATTTGAATTAAATCAAATTTATCAAGGTTTGGGATTTGTAGCTTTTTACAGATACGGGCCGAATCAATTGCCTGATTTTGAAGACAATGTTGCTATAAAATTAAGTATTAAAATTGATTTAGGTTTTTAAAAGTTAAGGCTTAATAATTAATACAGAAGGTAAATTACTTAACCAAACACTTTGCGAATCGACTAATTTCTTCCAGCTATCCAAGCTAATAACCATCAAATCTTGTTTGATTAAGAATGATTTTAGGATCTGATCCTCATTTACTAGGGCAATGTTATCTGGGTAGGTTTTTTCTAAAGTTTGAATGGCATTTTTTATCAAAAAGTTGTTTTTTATCTGATTATTTACATCAATAATTTTAATTTTTGAATTGTTATTATAGACAAATTTTTGAATATAATCAACCAGAAAAGCATCGTCAGTGCTAAAGAAAGGGACAAATACTTTGTCGGTATAATTCAATTCGTTGTCTACAAGAATACCCAATGGTGTTTTGTTTTTGGCAATAATTTGACGTGTCCTCTCATCAAAAATCGAATTTGCAAACAAGCCTTCTTTTCCTGTAATCTTATCGAGTAATCTGTCTGGATTTATAATCCTTGTGGTAAATCCCAACACTTTACCAAGTAAAGTTCCTTCAAATATAGATTTTCCTAAACCTACTAACAGTAAGTCATAGTCACCATGATTGGCAATGTCGGCAATGTCGGTTTCAATGTCGGTTGTCGCTTTAAATATGGTATTTATGTCTTGATTTAATGTTTTAGATTCTTTAAGAATAGGAACGAAAGTTTCTTTTTCATAGTCTTCAAGATTAAAACCGTGCATTTCATCACTTACCGATAGGTGCATTGCAGTTATGGTGGAAACTTCTTTTTGTTTTTTGATCAAGCTATTTGCCAGTCGAAGCAATGATTTCCCTTTTTCATAGTTTCCAAACGAAATAAGAATTTTATATTTATTAGTTTCAATTACATCTTCGGGAGTTAATATTTCTTTCTCTTTAAAAACATGGTTTATTAAATCCAGAGCTGGCCCAGTCATAAATGTGGTAACTAATGCCATAATAACCATCATAGTAAACATTTCAGAAGTTAGAACGCCTAAATCATAACCAATATTTAAAACAACTAGTTCCATTAATCCACGTGTGTTCATTAAGGCGCCAATTGTCAAACTGTCTTTCCAGTTTTGTCCTACAAATTTAGCAGCAAGGGCACTTCCTACAAATTTTCCTACGACTGCAACTAAAATAATAAATCCCGTAATTTTCCATAAATATGGATCGTTAATCAATCCTATTTGTGTGCGTAATCCTGTAAAAACAAAAAATAAGGGAAGTAAAAGTATTAAGGCAACATCTTCAACTTTTTCGATAAAAATATTTCTAAATTTAGAGACGTCTGGCATGATGACACCTGTCATAAAAGCCCCAAAAAGTGCGTGAATCCCTATGACTTCGGTTGCATAAGAAGATAAAATAAGTGTTAGAAAGAAAATTGCGACAACAGGTTTGCTTAAATTTTCGTTGTTCGAATACAAATCGCCTACTCGTTTGAAGAATGGCTTTACAAGAAACAACATGAGCAAAACATAAAATATTGCCAGACCAATAACGTAAAGAGAACTTTCAAATGTTCCGGCTTTTACAATAGCAATAACGACAGCAAGCAAACACCAAGCTGTAATATCATCGGCGGCGGCACAAGTAATAACTATACTTCCTAATTTTGTTTTATGAATTCCTCTTTCTTGTACAATTCTTGCCAAAACCGGAAATGCAGTAATACTCATTGCGATTCCCATAAACAAACTAAAAGAAAGAAACTCGACGCCTTGTGGTGCAAATTTATAATATACAAAATATGCTAAAGAAATTCCTAGCGCAAACGGAATAACTATACTGGCATGACTTATTACAACTGCTTCATTGGCTTTGTTTTTTAGGACTTTTAGGTCTAATTCCATTCCTATAACAAACATGAAGAGGATTAGTCCAATTTGACTCAAGAATTGAAGATTTCCTAGAGATTCTGTTGGGAATAATGCCAATGAAAACTCTGGAAAATACATTCCTACGACTGATGGGCCAAGAAAAATACCAGCTATTATTTCTCCAATCACTGATGGTTGACCAATTTTTTTGAAAATCCAACCAAAAAAACGAGCCACAATAATTATGGTAATTATTTGTCCTAATAAAATGGCTAAAGGATGGTGTAGATTATGTGTTAGAGAATCTAAAAATTGATTCCACTCTGTATTTTTTGCTGAAGGAGCGATAATTTTTCTTCCAATTTCTAGGCTTTTACCTTGTCCAACAACCCAATATATTAAAGCCGTAAAAACGCCAGTAACAGTAAAATAAAACAATGCATTTTTTAAATTTTTCATAAAAAAACAGGAGAATTATTAGCTTTATATTGTACAAAGATGACGAAATTCACCTACAAATAAAAACATTCAATAAATTAATCACTTAAAATTAATATTAAGAGAATAAACCTATTAAAACTTTTTATTTAAACCGTTAAAATTTATAGGTTTTAATTATCTTTGCTTACCATTTTAGGTTTTATGAAAAAGATGTTAAGTATCGGGTTTTGGGAGTTTATTGCCCGAGTAATCCTCAGAAATAGAATAGTGTTTTTATCAGGAATTGTTATCATCACAATTCTGTTTGCTATGCAATGGAAGAATATCAAATTCACACAAACAGAAGCCAATCTTATTCCGTTTGATGATCAGATAAATGTAGATTATAGATCTTTCTTAAAAAACTTTGGAGAAGAAGGCAATCTTGTTGTAATTGCGACAAAAGACCCAAAATTATTTACTCCAAAGGTTTATAAAGCATGGAACGATTTGATGACTACAATTCAATCTAACAAAGAGGTTGATTTGGTGATTTCTATAAGTAGTTTAAAGAAATTGGTTAAAAATGATTCTTTAGAAAGTTTTGAACTAAAACCATTAATAGATACAAAGAAAACTCAAAACACTGTTTATTTATCTCAAGTAAAAGATGAATTATTAAATAATTTACCATTCTATGAAGGTTTGTTATTCAATAAAAAATCGGGTGCAATTCGGTCTGCAATATATTTAGACAAAAAAATAATCAATACAAAAGCAAGAAAAGATTTTGTGCTTAATAAGTTAATTCCTGAAATTGAAAAATTTGAAAGTGAAACTGGTGTCGATCTTCGAACTTCAGGAATGCCATACATTCGAACATTAAATGCAAAAACAATTATTGATGAAATTGGTTTGTTTATTGGAGCGGCATTACTAATTACAGGACTTATTTTCTTCTTCTTCTTTCGATCATTTAGAGCAACACTTATTGCATTAGTTATTGTAATTATTGGTGTAATGTGGTCTTTTGGGTTGTTAGGATTATTGGGTTATGAAATCACGGTGCTAACAGCACTTGTCCCAACATTAGTTATTGTTATTGGAATTCCGAATTGTATTTTTCTAATAAACAAATACCATCAAGAATACCAAGTTCATGGTAATAAAGCCAAATCTTTGCAGCGAGTTATTACAAAAACAGGGACAGCAACACTAATGACAAACTTAACTACGGCATTAGGATTTGCTACGTTTATAGTAACAAATAATGTATTGCTTACAGAGTTTGGTGTTGTAACTTCGATAAATATTATTGCACTTTATTTATTGTGTCTGTTCGTTATTCCAATATTTTTTAGTTACATACCAGCGCCAATTCCAAGACATTTAGGGCATTTAGAACGTGAATATCTTACCTCATTTATGGCTTGGATTTTGAGAACCGTAAAGTACAACAGAATTGGTGTTTACATAACTTCGATATGTTTGCTTGTGTTAGGAATAATAGGAATTTATGAAATTAGAATCTCTGGAAGCATCATAGAAGATATGCCCAAGAGTACTGCTTTTTTTGATGACATTCGATTTTTTGAAAAAGAGTTCGATGGTGTAATGCCATTAGAAATTATGATTGATACCAAACGCAAAAAAGGCGTTATGAAATTATCGATGCTAAAACGTATGGAAGAGCTCGAAGAAACGATTCAAGAAATTCCTGAACTAGCAAAACCTCTGTCAATAGTAAATTTAGTTAAATATTCGAAGCAAGCTTATTATAACGGAAATCCCGAATATTACGAATTACCAACACAACAAGAACAAGCTTTTATTTTGTCGTATGCAAAAAATGCTACACAAAATTCGAAAGAAAATTTGATGAAAAGTTATGTAGATTCGACAGGACAATTTGCCAGAATTACGACTTTTATTAAAGATGAAAATGGCGAAAAAATGAATGCTATCGAAGCTCAAATCAGAGCAAAAGCAAATAAATTATTCCCTTCACCGCAGTACAATGTTATTATTACAGGAAAAGCTTCGGTTTTTCAGAAAGGAACACAATATTTGTTAGATAATTTACTGTCATCATTAGCTTTTGCATTTCTTATCACCTCATTATTGGTTTTAATTATGTTTCGTTCTTTAAAAATGGTCATTGTATCGTTAATCCCCAATTTATTACCATTAGTGCTTACAGCAGGATTGATGGGCTTTTTAGGAATTCCGCTAAAACCATCAACCATATTAGTTTTCGGGATCGCTTACGGACTTTCGGTCGATGATACTTTGCGTTTCCTTGCCCAATACAGGTTAGAATTAGCTAGAAACGATTGGAAAATAAAAAAATCAGTTATTGCAACGTTCAACGATGCTGGAATTAGCATGTTTTATACTTCGATTGTTTTATTTTTCGGATTTTCTGTGTTTATGTTATCAAGTTTTGGAGGAACCGTAGCACTTGGAGGTTTAGTAGCGATTACTTTATTCTTTGGAATGTTGTCTAACTTGGTTCTGCTTCCAGCGCTTGTCTTATCGTTAAACAAAACATTGTCTAACGAACAAGAATTTATAGCGCCAACTATCAGTATTTTGGAACATACTGATGCCGAAGTTGATGCAATGGAAAATAAGAAATAAATTTCAATAAGTATCTGTATAGTAATTATTTATTTGTACTTTCGTTTTGTAAAATCGGAATTTTCTTACAAAATGAATAACATATTAATTACTGTCACAGGGATTGAGACTGGCGACACTTATCTCGCAAAGTCGTATCCTGATCCGATTATGATAATAATGGAAGAAAGGAGGCATATTCAACACCTGTTTACAAAGTAACCATTGAAAATGAAGCTAATAAAACAAAGAAAAAGGAGTGGAAAGCCTTGCGTTTTATGCCATATTGGAATGACCCAAAAAGTCCTTCTACTCATTACAGAACAGAAGGCTGGGCTAATTCCGGATTAACCATCTTAGACAGAAAAAAAGTTGTTTTATACGACAGAAACTATGAAGTCCACAACTCATATTCGCCTTTTGGCGGTGCAATACAAATGCAAGGCAATTTCCTCATACATGCCGGACCTTCAAATATCTATGAGTCTGGCTGGGGAGCCGCAGGCTGTGTCGAAATCATAGGAAGCTTTGATGATTTTAAAAAAGATATTGCTGATTTGGCAGGCATACCTTCTAAAAACCTGCATGAAGCCATGCTAACACTAGTCAAATCGGGCAAGCTTTTTGTAGAAGTGCAATATGCATTAAGACCTAATTTTAAGAATAGTTTTCATTCTGAATTTTAACATAGATTGTAAATCATGAGATTTACAATCATTTTATTTCTTTTTGCAATAAATTTTGTTAGCTGCCAGAACATTTCAAATGAGACAACTGATTATTCAATAATAAAAAGAAGAACATAACCATATCCAAAATGACCAGACATTTAACATATTTAATTTTCATCGTGGGACTAATTTCTTGTGGATTTACTTTTGATAATAGTGAAAAACTTAAATCTGGAGAAATTACAATTAATTGGACAAACAAATTGTCGGGAGATTTTTCATTCAAAGAGAAATGGGATTACCCAGAAGGGGTTTATAAAAACGATTTTGGCCAATTAAGTTGTGATGGGCTTTGTCCTCCCGAAATAGAGAGAATGAAAGATGAAAAAGGAAGAATTTACGAAGACTCTTTAAAAGCATTTTATAAACTGGTTGATACAACTCGCCAATTCCATTCCATTCAATCTGAGGCTTGGGTGTATGAGTGGGCAGGGACAAATTTTGTAACTGCGACAAGAAAAAATAAAGATACTGTTGCTTGTTTCACACATAATAATGTGGCGACCCATAGTAGCTTATTTTTGACAATCACAAAAGAGAAGTGTATTCCAAAAATTGAATTAAATAGCATAGTTGGTTCGACAGGAACAAAAACATACACTTGCAAAAGAGGACAAATTGAGATAGATAAGAATTTATGGGATAAAGGAATTTTAAAAGCAAGATTTGACTTTATCTTTGATCATAAAGAAAACCCAAGTAAACCAATGTTTTGGAAAGGCAAATTGTATACTGAAATTAAGAAGAAATAAAGAAGAATTCATAAATACAATCAAAGCAGATACTGAATTCAGAATAAAATCTGCTTTAAAAAATTAAATCATTTTCCACGAAATTAACATTTCTTTACCTATTCGAACTTTGCCATCGAGTCATTCGAATGGAAACGCTAGTTGGGCTAAACTTCATAAAAATAGTTTCGTGTGAGATTCCTCCTTCGTCGAAACGACAAAAGACATCATTTATAGCATTAGTCTAGCCTCAATTGAAACGACATCCTTTTTGTTTTTTCTTTAAAAACAAAAAGATATAGTGTAAAGCGGGAAAAAGCTCCTAAAAATTATAACAAATCAATTATATTTGCAACTATAATATTACAATTATCAAATTACAATGAAACATACAAGAATAAAAGACTTACTAAATAGTACAAAAACACTTCAAGAAGTAAATGCAAAAGGTTGGGTAAGAACTTTTAGAAATAATCAGTTTATAGCTTTAAACGATGGTTCGACGATACATAATATTCAATGTGTGGTCGATTTCGAAAACACACCAGAAGAAACCTTAAAAAGGATTACAACTGGAGCAGCAGTTTCCGTAACTGGAAATCTTGTTGAAAGCCAAGGTGCTGGACAAAAATACGAAATCCAGGTTGTTAAATTAGAAATTCTTGG
Organism: Flavobacterium sp.; assembly: GCF_043779715.1. Lineage (GTDB taxonomy): Bacteria > Bacteroidota > Bacteroidia > Flavobacteriales > Flavobacteriaceae > Flavobacterium. Next base: position 1,147 of record NZ_JAYWDT010000014.1, on the reverse strand, counting down.
CGATTCTGATGCTGAGAAATTTCCAATGCAACCTAAGAAACATTCCTTAGAATTTTTGCGTGAAAATGCGCATTTGCGTGTACGTACCAATGCTTTTGGAGCGATTATGAGAGTGCGTTCGGTACTGTCATTTGCGGTGCACAACTATTTTCAGGAAAAAGGTTTTGTATATGTAAATACGCCAATTATTACTGGTTCTGATGCAGAAGGTGCTGGAGAAATGTTTAAAGTGACTGCTTTATCTTTCGATAACACACCAAGAACTGAAGATGGAAAAGTAGATTACAAAAAAGATTTCTTCGGAAAAGAAACCAATCTAACGGTTTCTGGACAATTAGAAGGAGAAACTTTTGCAATGGCTTTGGGCCAGATTTATACGTTTGGACCAACATTTAGAGCCGAAAACTCGAACACTTCTCGCCATTTGGCAGAGTTTTGGATGATTGAGCCAGAAGTTGCTTTTAATGATTTGAATGACAATATGGACTTGGCGGAAGATTTTATTCAATATGTGATAAAATATACTTTAGATAAATGCCAAGATGATTTAAAATTCTTAGAAGGTCGTTTGACCGAAGAAGAAAAACAAAAACCACAAGCGGAACGTAGCGAAATGGCTTTGTTAGAAAAACTAAACTTCGTTTTAGAAAACAATTTCAAACGTGTTTCTTATACCGAAGCGATTGATATTTTAAGAGATTGCGCGCCAAATAAAAAGAAAAAATTCAATTATATTATTAACGAATGGGGAGCTGATTTACAATCAGAACACGAACGTTATTTAGTTGAAAAACACTTCAAATGTCCAGTAATTTTATTTGATTATCCAGCAAATATTAAAGCTTTTTATATGCGTTTGAACGAAGATGGAAAAACAGTTCGTGCTATGGACATCCTTTTTCCAGGAATTGGAGAAATTGTAGGAGGCTCACAAAGAGAAGAGCGTTTTGATGTCCTTGTCGAAAAAATGAAAGCCTTAGGAATCGATGAAGAAGAATTATGGTGGTATTTAGACACACGCCGTTTCGGAAGCGCAGTTCACTCAGGTTTTGGACTTGGTTTCGAAAGATTGGTTCTTTTTGTAACTGGAATGACAAACATACGTGACGTAATTCCTTTTCCTAGAACACCTATGAATGCAGAATTT
>NZ_JAYWDT010000013.1:0-4949 GCF_043779715.1 Flavobacterium sp. | reverse complement strand
AATTATTTAACGAAAACGATACCACAAATCTTTTTTAATTAATATGAAATTCCTTAGCTTTGTTAAATTATTATTTTTTTAGATAAATCCCCATATTATATTATGTCAAAAACAGCAACAATAGAAATTGATGGCAAAAAGTATGAATTTCCAACAATAACAGGAAGCGAAAACGAAGTAGCTATAGATATTAGCAAACTAAGAGACTTAACAGGTGCCATCACAATGGATCCAGGTTACAAAAACTCAGGAGTTTGTAAATCAGAAATAACATTCCTAGACGGAGAAGAAGGGATCCTACGTTACAGAGGATATTCAATCGAAGATTTAGCTGACAAAGCAGATTTTCTTGAAGTTTCTTACCTAGTTATTTTTGGTGAATTACCTACAAAAGCAGAATTAGAAAGATTTGAAAACAATATTCGTAAATACACTTTGGTAAACGAAGAAATGAAAAACATCATCGATGGTTTTCCTAAAACAGCACATCCAATGGGCGTTTTGTCTTCATTAACAAGTGCTTTAACCGCTTTTAATCCAAAAGTTGTTAATGTAGAAAACGAAAAAGAAATGTACGAAGCTGTTTGTAAAACTATGGGTAAATTCCTAGTTCTTGCCACATGGACATTTAGAAAAAGCATGGGTTATCCTCTAAATTATTATGACAATACAATAGGATATGTAGAGAATTTCATGCAATTAATGTTTAGATTACCTACTGGGCCTTATGCAGCAAATCCAGTTGTAGTTGCTGCTTTAGATAAATTATTTATACTTCATGCAGACCATGAGCAAAACTGTTCTACATCGACTGTTAGAATGGTAGGTTCGTCTCATGCGGGATTATTTGCTTCAATATCAGCAGGAGTTTCTGCGCTTTGGGGGCCACTTCACGGTGGTGCAAACCAAGCGGTGTTAGAAATGCTCGAAGAGATTCAAAAAAACGGCGGCGATGCCGAAAAATATTTGGCCAAAGCCAAAGACAAAAATGACGAGTTCCGTTTGATGGGATTCGGACATAGAGTTTACAAAAATTTCGATCCAAGAGCAAAAATTATCAAAAAAGCAGCTGACGAAGTTTTAAGAACTTTAGGAGTTGATGATCCAATTCTTCAAATTGCAAAAAAATTAGAAGAATCAGCTTTAGTAGATGAGTATTTTGTGTCAAGAAAATTATATCCAAATGTCGATTTCTATTCAGGAATTATATACAGAGCATTAGGGATTCCTACTGATATGTTTACAGTATTATTCGCAATTGGTCGTCTTCCAGGTTGGATAGCGCAATGGAAAGAAATGCGTGAAAACAAAGAGCCTATTGGTCGTCCTCGTCAAGTTTATACAGGACATCCATTAAGAGATTTTGTCGCTGTAGAAAAACGATAAATTCTTAATAATTTAAACGAAAAGCTTCTCTTAATCGAGAAGCTTTTTTTATATTTGCTAATAACCAAATATGTTGTAAGAGGTAGATTTTTATCTAAATCGATATTTCAAATAAATACTTTATGAGTAAGAATGTTGTTTTTTTAATCAATAAATCGGAAATAACTGCAGGGACAAGAGGCGCTTCTTTAGGGCCTGATGCGATAATGACAGCTGCCCGAAAAAAAGGAAGTTATATTTTTGGAGAGAACGAAGTTCAAAAAATACTAAACGTTAATAATTTTTTAGATAAACCTACTCAATTTCCATTTGCTAAAAGAATCGATGGATTGCTAAATGTTTATAATGAACTGAATATTGAAGTATCTACGATTTTAAACAATAATTTGTTTCCAATTTTATTAGCGGCCGATCATGGTTCTGCTGGAGGGACAATTGCAGGAATTAAATCCGCTTTTCCGCAAAAAAGGTTAGGTGTTATATGGATTGATGCACATGCTGATATTCATACGCCTTATACCACTCCGTCTGGGAATATGCACGGTATGCCTTTGGCTACAGCTTTAAATATTGACAATCTCGAATGTAAAAACAATGAAGTAGATGAAGAAACGGTTTTGTTTTGGAATCAACTCAAACAAGTTGGAAATATCACTCCAAAAGTGAATGCAGAAGATATCGTTTATATTGGTGTTCGCGATACCGAAGCTCAAGAGAATGCTATAATGGATCGTTTGCAAATTAAGAATTGTGAAGTTTCTGAAGTTCGTTTAAAAGGTGTTTCTGAAATCATTAAAATTGTTAATGAAAAACTCAAAGATTGCGATATCATTTATGTTTCTTTTGATGTAGATTCAATGGATCCAGATTTAACGTCACATGGAACAGGAACTCCTGTCGATAATGGATTAACACCTCAAGAAGCCAAAGAAATATTAATTGCATTGGCACAAAATCCTAAAACGATTTGTATTGAAGTGGTTGAAGTAAATCCATGTCTTGACGAAAAAGAAAATACAATGGCCGAAATAACACTTGATATTGTTGAAGCAATAACCCAAACAATTAAAACATAATCCCGTGAAACAAACTACAAATTCCATACTAATGATTCGCCCAGTTGCGTTTCGTATGAACGAACAAACGGCGGTAAATAATTATTACCAAAAAGTGATAGATGGCTTGTCGCCAGAAACGGTAAATGCCAAAGCACAAGAAGAATTTGACACTTTCGTAAATAAATTGCGAATGGTTGGTGTCGATATCACAGTGGTCGATGATACATTAGAACCAAGTACTCCAGATTCTATTTTTCCAAACAACTGGATTTCTTTTCACGAAAGTGGTGACGTAGCTTTATACCCTATGTTTGCTGAGAATAGAAGGTTAGAACGTCGTGAAGAAATTTTAGATATTCTAGAAGATAAAGGTTTTGTAGTTAATGAAATTATGGATTATTCTTCGGCAGAAGAAGATGGTTTTTTTCTAGAAGGAACAGGAAGTGTGGTTTTAGACAGAGAAAATGACAAAGCTTATTGCGCACTTTCGCCTCGTGCAGATGAGGAGTTGTTTATCGAATTCTGTGAAGATTTCGAATATACTCCAGTTATTTTTGAAGCTTTTCAGACAGTAGGTACTGAGCGAAAACTCATTTATCATACCAATGTCATGATGTGTGTTGCCGATACTTTTGCCGTTATTTGTGCAGATTGTATCGATGATAAAAAAGAACGAAAAATGGTTCTCGATAGTTTGAAATCTGACGGAAAAGAAATTATTCTAATCACGGAAGATCAAATGAATAACTTTGCAGGAAATATGCTCGAATTACAAGGAACTGACGAGCGTCGTTATCTGGTTATGAGCGCCTCGGCACACAAAAGTTTAACTAAAAAACAAATCGCACAACTAGAAGAACATATCACAATTTTGAGTTCTAGTTTAGATACTATCGAAGCTTGTGGTGGTGGAAGTGCGCGTTGTATGATGGCGGAAATTTTCCTTCCAACAGAGTAGGGGAATTACGAATTACGAGAAAATAAACACACAGTTTGTCATTCCGAGGAACGAGGAGTCTCATATCTTTACTTGTGAGATTCCTCGTTCCTCGGAATGACAATATCGTTATAAATGTATGGTGTTTTTAAAGATTGATTCGTAATTCATAATTTACAATTCGTAATTATTTAAATTCCTCTCACAATACTTAAAATAGAGCTAATAATATACTGAATTCCAATCGCAATTGTCAAGAAACCAATAATTCTAGAAATTGCGACAATTCCCGACGCTCCAAGTATTTTCGAAAGATAATGTGCACTTCTTAGTACTAAATAAATAACAATCGAAATGGCAAATATCGCTATCGACGAAATAATCATCTCGTTTGGTGAGTGGTGCTCTTGGTAAAAAGCGATAAGTAATGATATAGATCCAGGTCCTGCAAGCATGGGCATGGCAAGCGGCGTTAGTGCAATATCATTTCTATTTTGCACATCGGTTTGTACTTTTTTGCCAATACCTCTTTTCTTGCTAAATTTTCCTGAAAGTAACGAAAAACCAGAGCTAGCAATAATAATTCCACCTGTAATTCGTAAGGCATTTATAGTAATCCCAAAAAAGGAAAGAATATATTGACCCACAAAAAAAGAAATTATCAAAATAATACAAACATTTATCGATGTCCAAAGCGAGATTCTAGAACGTTCTTTTTTCTCGTCATGCTGTGTTAGGCCTACAAAAATAGGGATTGTTCCTATTGGGTTTAAGACCGAAAATAAGGCGAAGAATAAGTAAATAAATAACTCCATGTTTTTTTTGTAAAGGTAATTGGTTAGATTTTTTCGGTTATTACGAAAACATCAATATTCTATAAAGGTATATATTTTTAGGGAAAGCCACAATTTTGAGTACTTTTGTAAAAAAATAATATAATGAGTAATAAAAAAACGTTGGTACTTGGTGCTTCAACAAAACCAGATAGATACGCTTTTAAGGCAATAACGATGTTGGTCGAAAAAGGTCATTCGGTAATGGCGATAGGCCAAAATGCTGGAGAAGTTGCGGGAATAAATATTAGAACAAAAAATATTCCATTAGCAAGCATTCATACCGTAACGCTTTATCTGAATCCAACACGCCAGCGCGATTATTATAATTATATATTAGAAACCAAACCCAAACGTGTTATTTTCAATCCAGGAACTGAAAATCCTGAGTTTTCTCAGTTGCTAAAAGCAAATGGGATTAAAGTTGATGAAGCTTGCACATTGGTTTTATTGGCTACGAATCAGTATTAGGAGCGAATCTTTACCCTTATTTACAAACCATATTCCCGCTTTCATTCCAAACTAGCCAAGAAAAATGGCTAGGTTTTCCATTCTATCGGGGCTAATTAGTAAATCATTTTTTCTTTTGGAGAAAACAATATCTGACAGGTTTTTGAAAACCTGTCAGATATTGTTTTTAAAACCTCGTTCCCTTCGTAGCAGGTTTGCTAATTAGTAATAACCCAATAAATGTAATTAACCCATTAATTATGATGAGTTCATTGTCAATCACAT
>NZ_JAYWDT010000012.1:0-2267 GCF_043779715.1 Flavobacterium sp. | reverse complement strand
AAGTTCGACTATTTTTTTTTCGCTAAGGGTTAAGCTGTATGGCTCAAGGTTGTTAAAGGAAGCATTTTGAGTTAAATCATTTTTCAAATGTTCACTAATGTATTTATTCCCATTTTTTACTTCATTCAAGCATTTTTCCAATTCAGTATGAGCGTATTCCTTTAAAATATATCCATAAATTCCATACTCAATTGCTTTTTTATAAATGGTTATTTCTTTATGCATGGTCAGCAGCACAACTTTTGTTTTCCATTTATTTTCGAAAACTTTTTTAGCAACATCCAATCCATCTAAACCTGGCATATTAATATCTAAAACAGCAATATCTGGTTCATATAAATTGATTGAATTGAAAGCAGAAATTCCGTTACTGCAAACTTCGATTACTTTATATCCCAAAGATTCAACATACGTTTTGGTTCCTTCTAGCGTAAACGGATGATCATCGGCAATTAGAATTTTCATGATTGTTTTTTTATTTTGACCGTTATTATGGTACCGTTTTCATCGGATGTTATTTTTGCTTCGCCACCTATTGCTCTGCTTCGCTCAATAATATTATGAAGCCCGAAAGCATTTTTCCCGTTTAAAGCTTCGGAAACATTAAATCCCTTTCCGTTGTCTCTAATTTCAATATATAGAACATCCGTTTTATCTACTATTGTAATTTTTGCCGCAATAGCATCCGAGTATTTTATGATGTTGGATAATGATTCTTGTATAATTCGATACAGCTGCAACGCGTCAGAGTTTGATAAAAAATTCGCATAATCAATATCAGCAGTGACCATAAAGTTATTATCTGACTGTGCATTTTCAATTAATTGTTCTACACTTGCTTGCAACCCTATTTTATCGAACATTACAGGATGTAGGTTTCGGCTGATCCTGCGAATAATGTTAAGAATTGAATCAATTTTAGAATATATATCATCGGTTTTTTGTTCGAATGCATTTTTCAATATCAGCAATTCGTGGCTTACGCTATCATGCAGATCACCTGCTATTCGTTTTCGTTCTTCTTCGGTTTTCTCGATCAGCTGTTTTGCATATTGTTGAACGTTTTCTTTTTCTAATTTTATTTTCTTCTGTTTTTGCTTTGTACTATACACAATAACCGTTAAAAATAATCCTAAAAACAAGGAAACTAACAAGGCAATAGTTGTATTTTTATTTAAAATAGTTTTTTCTTGGATCTCAATTTGTTGTTGTTTTTTCTGATTTTCATAAATTGTTTCAAGTTCTAGAATTTTATCTTGCATAGCACGGTTTCCCATACTATCATTTACCTTGTGAAGTTCCTCCTCGTAGGTTAAAGCATTTTTGTAATCATTATTTTTTATTGAATATTTTTTTAGAACCGTATAAAACAAACTCAATTTTTCATTTTGTTTGTTTTGTTTCAAAGTTGGAATTGAAGATTCAATACTACTGATATCAGCCGTTTTTGGATTACTCATTGCTTCATATTCAGCAACGGTGGCAATATAATCTTCTGTCCAGTTAACCGAATTTACTTTTTTGACCAAAGGTTTTAAATCGTCGAGCATTTTTTTAGCTTCGTCAAATTTATTTTCTTCGAGCAAGTACAGCACTTTCCAATCAGAAAATGCAATTTTTAAAACATCGCTTTCAAATTTACTTTTATCAAATTCTAGCATTACAGAGTCTATCAATGCAGCCGTTTTAGGCTCTGAAAAATCGGCGTAGGTACAAATTTTATTGTACAAACTCATGTACGTGTCGTAAGTATTGCCCGACTGTACAAAACATTGAATTGCCTTATTACTGTATGCAATGGCTTTCTTTTTATCTTTTATTGCTCTATAAATATTGGTATAATTAGCATACACAGCGCCTATTCCTTCTATATCATTAATCTTAGTAGAATATTTTAGAGCATCTTTATTAGCTTGTAAACTTAAATTTTGCTTGCCCATCCCGTAATACGTGTACGCTAGTCTATAGTTAGCTCTAGCTATTCTAAAACAGCTTTGGTAATCGTTGGGCTCTAACACTGTAACGTTTAGAAAATAATCACATGCTTTTTGAAAATTACCTTTGTCAAAATAATAATCAGCATAATAACTATCTACAAAGGTTGTTTTTAAGACAGGAACTTTACTTCTATATTTTTGATCAAATTCTTTTACAGTGTTTAAAAAAGGTTCGTTAAAATCATACAGAAACGCCAATTTCGCACTAATAACATCCAGTATTTTAGCAGCTTCTATGTATTTCTTTTGTGCAATTTTACTATTGTAGTA
>NZ_JAYWDT010000011.1:0-11212 GCF_043779715.1 Flavobacterium sp. | reverse complement strand
GTGTTGAATGTTTTCGAATAATTTATAGATGAACTTAAAGTATTGTTTAACGAAGCTGAATTATTTATTTGATTAAATGAGCTTTTGAAATATTTTTGACTTCCTAAATTTACCGATGCCGAAAATCTCGAGTTTGGAGTTGCTTTAGAATCCGGAGAATGGCTCCATTGTAAATTATAAATATTATTTTTCCCATAACCAGGTAAGCCACGCTCGCCAGTAATCTGATTTTCAAACCTGAAGTTTAAATTACCACGGTATTTATAAATCTTTGCATAATTCGTTTCTGCTCTAAAGGCATAACTTCCGTTGGTATAATAATCGCCCAAAAGTGCCAAATCATAATGCTTACTGAGTGCAAAATAATATCCTCCGTTTTGCAAAAAATAACCTTGAGCATTCGAATCTCCAAAAGTTGGAATAATTATTCCAGAAACATTACGCTCTTTAGATAAAGGAAAATACGCAAACGGAATGGCGATAGGAGTAGGAACACCTGCAATTACCATATTTGTAAATCCAGTTACTACTTTTTTTCCGGGAACTAGCTTTATTTTTCGAGCCAAAAAGTAATATTCTGGATCTTCTAGATTTTTTGAAGTGGTAAAACGAGCATTTTTTATAAAATAAACCGAATCGTTTTCTCGTTTTGTAATCTCTCCTTTTACTCTAAATTCGTCTTGGTCGGTTCTAGAATTCCAAATTAAGGCTTTTCTTGTTTTAAAATTAAAACGAATAGAATCTGGTTCGACCACATTTTCTGCTTGCTTGAAATATGGATATTGCGAATATGCATTAGTAGAATCCTTTATTCGACCTGCATAAACTTCGTCTTTTTCGTAATCTATAACGATAGTTCCAGACTTTAGTTCAATATCTTTATAATACACTTCAGCTTTATCATAAAGTGTAATTTGTTTCTTTTTTTGATTTATTTTAGCATATTTCGCAGCTTTATACTTAATTTGAGCCTCAAGTAATCGCTTTTTTTTAGTAATACTATCTTTTTTGATGGTGTCGGTAGTTTTAACAATGTTTTTCACACCAATATTTAGGCTATCTGCCTGGTTTTTAGTAGGTATAGAAGGGCTTTTTTTAGGTAACTCTTGGGAATAAGAAGTGTTATATCCAAAAGTTAATAAAAAAGCTAAAAAAACGATATGAAATAAGTTTGTACGCAACGCTATAAATACTATTTTTGTAAAAATATGGCTTAATTTTTGAAGTGACAAACTTACAATCTATTTTTAAAAAAATTAAGCATTTAGTAAAATTATAACCTTTAGGGTCACTTATAAAAAATACAAGTATGAAATTCACATTAAAAATTAAACATTTAGTTTTAATCTTATCGTTAGTTTTTGTTGCAACAACTTCAGGACAAACGAATTCTAAATTTAAAGTTGTTCTTGATGCAGGACATGGCGCCAAAGATTTTGGAGCTGTGTACAATGGTTGTGTCGAAAAAAATATAAATTTAGGAATAGCTCTCAAAATAGGAAAAATATTAGAGACAGACCCTGATGTACAAGTTATATACACTAGAAACGATGATACTTTTATCGAATTAGTAGAAAGAGCTAATATTGCAAATAGAGCCAATGCTAATTTTTTTATATCAATACACTGTAATGCAAATGTAAAACCTGGACCATTTGGTTCTGAAACCTTTGTTATGGGACTTTCTAAAAGTGCTTCGAGTTTGGCTATTGCAAAGAAAGAGAATGCAGTAATTACGCTAGAGGATAATTATAAGAAAAAATACGCAGGATATGATCCTAATTCGCCAGAATCGCTCATAAGCGCAACATTAGCGCAAGAGGAATATTTAGACCAAAGTATCGAATTAGCCAGCAGAATTCAAGATGGTTTAGAAAACAAATTAAATAGAAAATCTCGTGGTGTGGCACAAGCACCGTTTATGGTTTTACACAAAGCATTTATGCCTAGAGTTCTTGTAGAAACAGGGTTTATTTCTAACCTAGAAGAAGGAGCTTACCTAAACTCTGAAGAAGGACAAAACAATATCGCTAAAACGATTGCTGATGCTATTTTTAGAATGAAAGTAGAGCATTTTGGGGGTACAATGCCAGTTATTGATATCAAAAAATATGAAAAACCAGTTGTAAAAGATTCTACACCAAAAGTAAATGTTCAAACTCAAACTAAAGACACATCAAAAGAAATAAAAAAACCAGCTGATGCTAAAAAATTAGACACAAGTAAACCAGTTTTTAAAATCCAACTAAAAGCAAGTACTTCTAAAATAGAATCAAAACCAGAAAATTTTAATGGTTTAGATAAAATTTCATTTGTTTTAGAAAAAGATTACTACAAATATATGTACGGAGAAACTAACGATTATGTTATTGCCAAAATGCAATTGCTTGAAGCAAAAACTAAAGGATATGATTCTGCTTTTATTGTAGCATTTAAAAATGGATTAAAAATTAGCCTAAACGAAGCATTAAAGAAGTAATACTAATAAGAATTTATTAATTTTGTTAAAAATATTTTATCTTGAAAATCACTAAAGAAATTAAAACCGCCATATTAGTCATTGCCTCAATTTTGTTGTTCATTTGGGGATACAGTTTCCTGAAAGGTCAAAATTTATTTAACAGCCACAAAAAATTATTTGTTGAATACGATAATGTAGAAGGATTGGCGACATCGGCACCAGTAACAGTAAGCGGAAAAGTTATAGGAAAAGTAAATTCGATAATACTAAATACAAACGGAAAACTACTGGTTGAGCTTCAAATAGACGATGATCAGTTTCCAATTTCAAAAACAAGTGTGGCACAAATTTATGAGCCAGGGGTTATTGCAGGCAAACAAATTGCAATTATACCTAATTATAAAGATAATAATATGACTATTGATGGCGATAAACTATTGTCAGGAATAAAACTAGGATTAACAGACGCTTTGGGACAAAAATTAGAACCACTTCAAGCTCGTTTAGACAAAGTTTTGGCAAATGCTGATGCTTTAATATCAAATTTAAACACCGTTCTAGACGCACAAACACAAACAAATCTAAAAACGGCCATTGCCGAGCTAAACAAAACCATGTCGAATTTTAGTAAAGTATCTAAAAATGTAGATGACATATTGGTAGATAACAAAGAGAAATTAGGCAGTGCAGTGGCTAATTTAGATAAAACTACTCAGAATTTTGCCAAGATTTCTTCCGATTTAGACAAAGCAAATCTAGGAGCAACAGTTAAAAATTTAGAAGCAACTTTAGACAATGTCAATAAAATCATGACAAATTTAGAGTCAGGAAAAGGTACAATGGGCAAATTATTGAAAGATGATGCGATGTATACTAACCTATCTAAAGCATCAAAAGAATTAGAATTATTATTACAAGATGTAAGATTGCATCCAACAAGATATGTAAATGTTTCTCTTTTTGGTAAAAAAGAAAAACCTTATGTAGAGCAACCAATACAAAAACAATAAACCACAAATAACTATTTATGAGCTATTTAGATAATATATTATTTTTCATTATTCTGTCCATAGGAATTGGGTATTTTGCTATCAATGTCAAAAAAATTATCCGAAACATAAAACTAGGACAAGATATAAACCGTTCTGACAATCCATCAGAAAGATGGAAAAATATGGCAATGATTGCACTCGGACAATCTAAAATGGTCAAACGTCCCGTAGCAGGAATTCTTCACATATTTGTTTATGTAGGATTCGTGGTTATCAATCTAGAAGTTCTAGAAATCATGATCGACGGATTATTCGGAACGCACCGAGTTTTTGCTTTTTTAGGAGTACTTTACGATGTGTTAATAGGTTCATTCGAAATATTAGCACTGTTAGTATTAGTTGCAGTTATTACTTTTTTGGTCAGAAGAAATGTTATCAAACTAAAAAGATTTATCCATTCAGATTTAAAAGGCTGGCCAAAATCTGACGCCAATTATATTTTATATTTCGAAATAGTATTAATGTCTTTGTTTTTAATCTTAAACGCTTCCGATTTATGGTTGCAAAGCATGGGAGTACATCATTATACACAAGCAGGTTCGTTTCCAATCAGTCAATTTTTAGCACCTATTTTCAACGGAATGTCAGAATCATTAGTAATAATGATAGAACGTGGCGCTTGGTGGTTACACATTTGCGGAATTTTAGTATTTCTAAATTATTTATATTTCTCTAAACATTTACACATATTATTAGCTTTCCCAAATACTTATTTTGCGAATCTAAAACCACAAGGACAGTTCGATAATCTAGAAAGTGTAACAAAAGAAGTAAAACTAATGATGGATCCAAATGCCGATCCATTTGCCGCTCCAGCATCAGATGAGAATGCAGTTCCAAGTAAATTTGGCGCACAAGACGTACAAGATTTAAATTGGGTTCAATTGTTAAATGCCTACACTTGTACCGAATGTGGTCGTTGCACATCATCATGTCCAGCTAACCAAACAGGGAAAAAACTATCGCCAAGAAAAATCATGATGGATACTCGTGATCGTTTGGTCGAAGTAGGAAATAATATCGATGCCAACAAAGGCGTATTTATTCCAGACGGAAAATTTTTATTGAACGATTACATCACACCCGAAGAACTTTGGGCGTGTACATCATGCAACGCTTGTGTCGAAGAATGCCCTGTAAATATTAGCCCATTGTCTATTATTATGGATATGCGTCGTTACCTAGTTATGGAGCAAAGTGCTGCGCCACAGTCGCTAAATGCTATGATGACAAATATCGAAAACAACGGAGCGCCATGGCAATATAACCAGCAAGACCGATTAAATTGGAAAAACGAATAAAATAATATTTTGGGCGTGACCCGAAAAGGGTCGGGCTTTCCGTTACAAACGAAGTTCACTGAACTCCGATTAAAATGAAAATCAAGTGAAGTAATCTTTTCTTTTTTTTAAAAAAAAAGAAAAGGATTTTCACTATAATCCCTCACGCAAACACAGCATAAATAAGCATTACAATGAATATCGAAGATTTAGATAAAAGTTTAGTAGCCGCATCAGAAAACGGACAAACCATAAGCCCCATCTTACCAGAAGGAGTGAAAAACTATCTGATAGACATAGACGGTACCATTTGCGATGATATTCCAAACGAAGAACCAGAACGAATGCTAACTGCCCAAGTATATCCAGACGCATTAGTAACGCTAAACAAATGGTACGACGAAGGACATATAATTTTCTTTTTTACCTCAAGAACCGAAGAACACCGAGAATATACCGAAATCTGGCTCAAAAAGCACGGATTCAAATACCACGGAATGGTCATGGGAAAACCACGAGGAGGAAACTATCACTGGATAGACAACCACCTAGTAAAAGCAACACGTTACCAAGGAAAATTTACAGATTTGATAGATAAACAAGTAACAATACAAGTCTTCGACGACGGAAAAGATGAATAAAAATTTGGTTATTTGTGGATTCAGTTATTTGTTTAATCGAATAACCAAATCCACAAATCCACAAACAAACAGATTATGCAAGAAACATTAATAGTGCCTACAATGGCCGAAATGCTAGCCCAAGGCAAACAACCAGAAGTATTATTTTGGGTAGGATGTTCAGGAAGTTTCGATGATAGAGCAAAAAGAATAACCAAAGCCTTTGTACGAATTCTAAACCGTGCAAACGTCGAATTCGCAGTATTAGGAACAGAAGAAGGCTGTACAGGCGATCCAGCAAAACGAGCTGGAAACGAATTTTTGTTTCAAATGCAAGCCATGATGAATATCGAGGTGCTAAATGCTTATGAAGCAAAAAAAATCGTAACCGCTTGCCCGCATTGTTTTAATACAATAAAAAATGAATATCCAGAATTAGGCGGAAAATACGAAGTAGTTCACCACACAGAATTCCTAAAATCATTGTTAGACGACGGAAGATTAACCATTGAAGGTGGACAATTCAAAGGAAAAAGAATCACTTTTCATGATCCATGTTATTTGGGACGTGCCAACAAAATATATGAAGCGCCAAGAGAATTAATTCAAAAATTAGATGCAGAATTAGTCGAAATGAAGCGTTCTAAAGCCAACGGATTATGTTGCGGAGCAGGTGGTGCACAAATGTTTAAAGATGCCGAACCAGGAAACAAAGAAATCAATGTTGAAAGGACAGAGGACGCTCTAGAAACCAAACCAGAAATCATCGCAGCAGGTTGCCCATTTTGTAACACAATGCTAACCGATGGTGTAAAAAACAAAGAAAGAGAAGCTGACGTAAAAGTGATGGATATCGCCGAACTTATTGCAAACGCTCAAGATTTATAATATGAAAAAAATATTTATAGTAACGATTTTACTTTTTAATTACATTGTATATTCTCAAGATGTATACGAAATTGTTGGTAAGGACACATGTGAATGTTTAAGTAATAAAAAATTGGATTTCAGTAAATTACCTAAAGAAACATTAGAGACTGAGCTAGGTTTTTGTATGCTACAAAGTTATTCTAAGAGTTCTGATAAATTTAAAGGAAAAGACAAAATAAATCTTGATAATGAAGAAGGGATGAGCAAACTAGGAGAAAAGGTGGCAATGAAAATGCTGGTATCTTGTCCGGATGTAATTCTTCAACTTGGTAGGGACGAATTGGAAAATAGAAAAGTAGTTGATAATATTTTAGTAAATTTAAAAATTGAAGGGCAATTTATTGAATTTGTTAAAAATGATTTTTTAAGTATTTCTGTTAAAGATAATTCAGGAAGAACACACTCACTATTAATGCTTTATTTTTTTGAAAATTCAAATTTGATAACTGAAAATCTTCTAAAGAAAGATGATAAGATTACAATAGAATTTATAGAAGAAGAATTTTATGATTCAAAAGCAAAAGATTTTAGATATTTTAAAGTATTAAAAGGAATTAAAAAGCTATAATAATAAATTTATAATCATTACTTAAAATTAATTCCTAACGCTCAAGATTTATAATGTATAATTTTTGTTTTAAGATTAAAAAAATATTTTTAATACCATTACTTTTTCTTTGCATAGGTTCATCATCGTTTGCACAAGAAATAAATACTAATGTTTCTATCGACTCTGTTAAGGTTGATGAAAATAAAAATATAAAACTTAATTATAAACAACTAGTAATTCCAGGCGTTTTAATAGGATACGGCGTTATAGGATTAGAAAGTCATCAATTATTGTCTTTTAATGCTGAAATAAAAGAAGAAGTAAAAGAGCATATTGATGAAAAAATAACAATAGACGATTTTTCTCAATACGCACCTTTGGTTTCAATATATGTTATAGATGCATTGGGAATAAAAAGTAAGAATAATTTTAAAGACAAGACTATAATTTCTGCAACATCTTATTTAATTATGGGATTAGCAGTAAACACTTTAAAAAGGACATCCGTATCGGAAAGACCGGACGGAACATCTTTTAACTCATTTCCTTCAGGGCATACCGCTACAGCATTTATGGGAGCAGAGTTGTTATATCAAGAGTATAAAGAAAAATCAATCTGGTACGGAGTATCAGGTTACGTAGTTGCTACAGGAACAGGACTTTTCAGAATGTATAATAATAGACATTGGTTGTCTGATGTGGTTGCTGGAGCAGGAATAGGAATTTTAAGTGCTAAAGCGGGATATTGGTTATACCCAATTGTAAGTAAAATTTTTACAAACAAAAAAGAATCAAATACAAAAACAGCATTTATTCCATATTATGATGGGAAAACTACTGGTTTTGGATTAGTCTCTACATTTTAAAAAAAATAAAATATGTTAGTTCCATTTGAAGACTTACCATTAGAATCAAAAATTTGGATTTACCAATCCAATCGTAAATTTACCGATGAGGAATTTGCTGAAATCAAGGTTTCAACAGAAGCATTTATTCAAGATTGGTCTGCACATGGGACAAGTCTTGAAGCATCTTATTTGCTAAAATATAATCGATTTATCATTTTTGCAGTAAATCCGGAAGTGCAAGTAGCGACAGGTTGTTCTATCGATAAATCGGTTCAATTTATTCAAGAATTTGAACAAAAATACAAAGTCGATTTGTTGGACAAAATGAATGTAACTTTCAAAAATGGTGAGTTTGTAGCACACAAAACATTAATCGAGTTCAAAAAAATGGCAAAAGACAAAGCCGTTACAGGTTCGACAATTGTCTTTAATAATCTAGTAAATTCTATTGAAGAGTTTAACGAATCTTGGGAAGTTCCCGCAGAAGATAGTTGGCACAGTCGCTTCTTTTAAAAAATTGCATAACGTTTTTTACCGCAGATTCACAGATTATAAATTCGAGAATTCGCGGTGAAAAAATCAGACAAATTTAAGAATCAAAGAAAAATCTGTGACCCAAGCAATAGCGAATTGGCGAAGCAATTTTTGGTAAAAAAATAGCCCGCAAAGCGGACAATCATAAAGAATTATAATGAAAAATTTAGGTTTTAAGTTTCTATTGTTTTCTGTACTCACTTTATTTATGGTCAATTGTTCTGTAAATAAAAATTTGAGTAAGGAAAAAAATGCCATTTCTAAAAATGTAGAAAAATCTAAAACCGAAAAATTTATTGATCCTTCAAAAGTTGGTTTCAATCTTTTTGAAGACACACATTCAGAAAAAAAATGGGTAGATAGTATTTATAATACTATGACTTTCGAAGAAAAATTAGGGCAATTATTTATGGTTGCAGCCTATTCTAACAAAGATACTATTCATTTTAATGGGTTAGATAAACTGATAAAAAATTATAAAATTGGCGGTTTAATTTTCTTTCAAGGTGGACCAGTTCGTCAAGCAAAAATAACCAATCGTTTTCAGGCAGCATCTAAAATTCCTTTGTTTATTGGAAATGATGCTGAATGGGGATTAAGTATGCGACTAGATTCTACTTATCGTTATCCTTGGAATATGACACTTGGAGCCATTCAAGACATGAAACTTATTGAAGAATTAGGCGTACAAATGGGACAGGAAACCAAGCGAATTGGAATTCAGTTTAATTTTGCTCCGGTAATTGATATTAATACAAATCCAAACAATCCAATTATCGGAAATCGTTCTTTTGGTGAAAATAAAGAAGAAGTGACTAAAAGAGCCGTTTCTTTGATGAAAGGTTTTCAAAATCAAGGTGTTTTCTCGACAGGAAAGCATTTTCCAGGACATGGTGATTCAGAAACCGATTCCCATCATGGTTTGCCAACAATTAATTTTTCAAAAGAGAGATTAGATGAAGTGGAGTTTTATCCGTACAAAAAAATGTTTAGTTTAGGATTAGCATCGGTAATGGTGGCACATCTTAACGTACCAAGTTTAGAGAATCGTCCCAATTATCCGTCGTCAATATCATACAATATTGTAACCAATGTTTTAAAGAAAGATTTGGGTTTTAAAGGTTTAATTTTTACCGATGCACTGAATATGAAAGGTGCTAGTAATTTTAAAAAACCAGGCGAAATAGATTTAGAAGCTTTCCTTGCCGGAAATGATATTTTACTTTTCCCAGAAGATGTTCCTACGGCAATCGAGAAATTTACGCAAGCCTACAAAGACACATTAATTACTGATGATAGAATAGAGTTTTCGGTAAAAAAAATATTAAAATACAAACACAAATCAGGTTTAAATAAATACAAACCTATTGAAACTAATACTTTATATAAAGATTTGAATAAGCCGATTAACAATTCTTTACAATATAAACTCTATGAAAATGCGATTACACTTTTAAAAAATAAAGATTCCATTTTGCCAATAAAAGATTTGGCTAAAAGTAAAATTGCCTATGTAAAATTAGGTGACGATTCGGGAAATACTTTTTTATCAACCTTAAATAAATATACCGAAGTTACCGAAGTTTTTAATGAAAATATTGATAGTTTAAATCAGGAATTAAAACAATATAATACAGTTATTATAGGTTTTCATAAATCTGATAAAGCTTGGAAAAAACATGAATTTACAGAAAAAGAATTACTTTGGATTCAGAAAATATCGGAGAACAATACTGTAATTCTCGACGTGTTTGCAAAGCCATATACTTTATTGCAGATTAAGAATTTCGATAATATAAAAGGATTAATCTTAACCTATCAAAATGGTGATATTGCACAGGAAGTTTCTGCAGAATTAGTTTTTGGAACTATCGAAGCAAAAGGGAAAATTCCAGTTTCTATTGCTGAATTTTTTAAACAAGGAGATGGATTAACAACTAAAAAAATAAACAGATTAGGATTTACAACACCTGAAAATGTGGGAATGAATTCTGAAATATTATCTAAAATTGAAGCCATTGCCAAAAAAGCCATTGATGGAAAAATGACGCCTGGCGCTCAAGTTTTGGTAGCCAGAAAAGGTAAAGTTATTTATCAGAAATCATTCGGTTATCATACATATAAGAATGAAACGAAAGTAAAAAATTCAGATATTTATGATATTGCATCGTTAACAAAAATTGTATCAACATTGCCTAATGTAATGCAGGAATATGACGCAAAAAAGATAAATTTAGAAACAACACTGGGTTCTATGCTTCCAGAAGTAAGAGGAACAGACAAAGATTCTATACGATTTAAAGATTTGTTATCACATTATGCTCGTTTGCAAGCTTGGATTCCGTTTTACAAAAGCACAGTAGATTCGGTAACTAAACTTCCGTTAAAAAAATATTATCGAAAAACAGAATTAATTGGGTTTTCGCAGCAAGTTTCAGAGAATTTATTTATTAGTAAATCGTATAATGACACCATTATAAATAAAATAATTCAAAGTAAATTATTGCCTAAAAAAGAATATAAATACAGCGATTTTACTTTTATTTTACTCAAAGAATATTTAGAAAAAGCAAACAATAAAAAGCTAGATGTTTTATCTCAAGAAAATTTCTTTTCTAAATTAGGAATGAATAATACGTTATATAATCCTTTGCAAAAATTCGATATGAGTATAATTCCGCCAACGGAAGTTGATACTTATTTCCGTCATCAAGTACTTCAAGGATATGTGCATGATATGGGAGCGGCAATGCAAGGTGGTGTTGCAGGTCATGCGGGAATTTTTTCTAATTCTATTGATGTTGCAAAAATGATGCAAATGTATTTGCAAAAAGGAAATTACGGAGGTGTTCAATATTTTTCGGAGCAAACTTTCAACGATTTTAATACTTGTTATTTTTGTGCTGAAGGAAATAGGAGAGGGCTTGGACTCGACAA
>NZ_JAYWDT010000010.1:0-11212 GCF_043779715.1 Flavobacterium sp. | reverse complement strand
GCGGGATAGAGCAGTAGGCAGCTCGTCGGGCTCATAACCCGAAGGTCACAGGTTCGAGTCCTGTTCCCGCTACTAAGCAAGCCATTCTGAAAAGAGTGGCTTTTTTTAAATATTATTATTAAACATTGGTATGAAAAGAGTTATCGAATACAGAAAGTTACTTGAAGTTGACAAAAATGTAACTTTGAAAGAATTAAAAACTATTTACAGAAACAGTATGAAAGATTCTCATCCTGATAAATTTGTAAATGACGAAGCTGGAAAACTAGCGGCTGAAGAGACAAGCAAGCAGATTATTAATGCTTACCACTTTTTAGTAAGTATTTCGGCCGAAACTGTCGAGAAAAACCTTCCTGAATATACAGATACTATTACAAATTCTAATATTCATGGTTTTCATTTAGAGAAACAAACTTTGCATATTAAATATTTTAACGGAATGGAATATGAATACATTGGTGTTCCTAGAAATATTTATGTGAAAATGGTAAATGCTGAATCTCCAAATCGTTTTGCAAAACGTCACATTTACGGAAACTTCATTTACAGAAAATCTGGCGAAGCTGCCGAAGATTAATCATAAATATCGCATTTATAATTAAAAGACTTTCCTAACCGAAAGTCTTTTTTTGGTATAAACTCATATAATTATCTATTAGCAGACTAATTTTTTTGCCACAGATTTAAAAGATTTCCACAGATTAATAAAACGCAGATTCAAATTTATCGCAAAATCTTTTTTAATCTTTTAAATCTGTGGCAAAAACTTTATTTACATATTTTTTAGAATAAAGCCAATATTTATTACATTTGAGTAACTAACCATCAAAACAAAAACCATGGAAATTAATTTTTTAGCATTATTACTTGCAGCATTATCGACAATTGTCGTAGGATTTGTCTGGTATAACCCAAAAGTTTTCGGAACAATCTGGATGAAAGAAACAGGTATAAACCCAGAAGAAGGAGAGAAACCAAATATGGTTTTAATATTTGGAGTTTCCGTTTTGTATGCATTTTTTATAGCATTTGTTTTACAAATGATTACTATTCATCAGTTTGGAGCTTTAGGAATGATTGGTGGTGATGTTGCAAATGCAAAACCATCTTATACTGCTTTTATGGCAGATTATGGTGATGCTTTTAGATCTTTCAAACATGGCGCATTACACGGAACTATGACTGGATTATTTCTAGCACTTCCAGTTATTGGCACAAATGCTTTGTATGAAAAAAGAAGCTTCAAATACACACTTGTAACTGGCGGATTCTGGATTGTATGTTTCGCTATCATGGGCGGAATAATTTGCGCAATGAAGTAATTTTAACATTTAATTAAACATAAATCTCTTTACTTTTGGTGAAGAGATTTTTTTTATAACTTTTGGAAACAAATTACTCCTTTCTTATTTACAAAAAAGCTAACGAACTTCCAGAAGATTGGAATAATATTGCTGTAAACAACATTTTTTTATCTACGAAATATTTACAGGTCTTAGACGAATCTTCACCAAAAAATATGACTTGTCATTATATTGGTTTGTTTAAAAATGAAGAACTTGTTGGGGTTGCATTAACTCAAATTCTAAACCTAACTGATGTTTCTTCATTTGGCGTAAACAAAAGTTGCATCAAATCGAAGTTGCGTGATTTTACCTTTCGAACTTTTGCCGCCAATGTTCTTTTTGTTGGAAATAATATGCTTACCGGACAAAATGCTTATTCTTTTAGCAATAAAATTAGCACTTCCGAAGGACTATCAATACTTAAAAAAGCCATTTCTCAGCTTAAAATTGATTTGAAAAAATCAGGAATAAAAATTCACATCACTTCGTTTAAAGATTTTACAGCTACCGAAAGTGATAATTTCAAGATTGATGGTTTCAAGAAATATTATCAATTTTCGACACAACCAAATATGGTTTTTACCAATAACAATTTGTGGGAAAACGAAAATGATTACACAACTGCATTATCAAAAAAATACCGTGACCATTACAAACGAGCAAGGAAAAAATCGGAAATGGTTTCTAAACGACAAATGAGTTTAGAAGAAATTAGGGAAAATGAATCTAAAATAAATGAATTGTATCTTAATGTGACTAAAAATGCTCCTTTCAATACTTTTTATTTAGCCGAAAATCATTTTGCTAATTTGAAAGAAATTCTACACGATAAATTTCTTTTTTATGGTTATTTTCTTGACGAAAAACTCATTGGTTTTAACACCATGATTATAAACGGAAGTGCATTAGATACTTATTTTCTTGGTTATGACGATGAGCACCAAAAAGAAAAAATGTTATATCTGAATATGCTTTACGACATGATTGGCTATTCGATTACCAAGAAATATTCGAAACTTATTTTCTCACGAACAGCACTCGAAATAAAAAGTTCTGTTGGCGCAAAACCAATACAAATGGTTGGTTTTATTTCTCATTCTAATCCTTTTGTCAATAAATATATTGGAAAATTGTTTCAGTATTTTGATCCCGAAGTAAGTTGGATAGAACGAAATCCTTTTAAATAATTACCAATTACGAATGTTGAAATCTGAATTCTGTCCTTAATTGAATGTTGGTTTTTAGCCCAGATTGAAGTGAAAAGCTTTTTGAAATTTCGTTACATTTTTTCTTGCAAAAAAAGAGCGACGATAGAAGCTCCTTTTTTTTGCTTAGAAATAAATAACGAAATAAAAAAAATTACTTCACTATATTTTATTTTAATCGGAGTTCAGTGAACTTCGTTTGTAACGGAAAGCTGGAAAAGCTCCTAATTAATTAGCGTTATCTATTTCGCCTTGCACAACTTCCCAATCTTCTAATAATTTATCTAAATCAGCTTTTTTCTTGTTGTAGGCAATAAAGAATTTTGCATCTTCTAGGTGTTTGTCATAGTTAGACGCCAGCGCTTTGTCGTCTTGTTGAATATTGCGTTCTAGCTCTTTTATTTGGCTTTCTATTTTACTTAAACGGTTTTGAAGTGATTTGTTTTTCTTTTGGTCTTCGTATGACGCTTTTGCATTTGTAGTTGGAGCTTCTTTCTTTTCGATATCTTTTTTCTCAACTTCACGCATGTTTTCTAAGTTGCGTTGTTCTAAGAAATAATTGATATCGCCCAAATATTCTTTGATTTTTTGGTCTTTAAATTCGTATACTAAATTCGACATTCCTTGCAAGAAATCCCTGTCGTGAGAAACCAAAAGTAGGGTTCCTTCGAACTTTTGCAAAGCAGCTTTTAGTACATTTTTAGATTTGATATCTAAGTGATTCGTTGGCTCATCCATAAGCAGGACATTGATGGGTTGTAACAACAATTTACACAAAGCCAAACGATTTCTTTCGCCTCCAGAAAGCACTTTCACTTTCTTTTCGACATCATCACCACGAAATAGGAATGAACCCAACATATCTCGTACTTTACTACGATTACTATCGGTTGCAGCGTCTTCCATAGTTCGGAGTAGCGTAATTTCACCATCAAGATATTCCGCCTGATTTTGCGCAAAATATCCTACTTGTACATTATGTCCTAATTTGATTGATCCTTGGTATTCAAATTCATTGACAATCGCTTTGATAAAAGTCGATTTTCCTTGTCCATTTTGTCCAACGAAGGCAATTTTACTTCCACGTTCTACGAGTAAATTTATGTCTTTTAAGATGACTTTGTCCCCATAAGCTTTGGTTACATATTCGGCTTCGACAACTACTTTTCCTGGCACTTTAGATACTGGAAATGATATATTCATGACCGAATTATCGTCTTCATCGACTTCAATTCGTTCTACTTTGTCTAATTTTTTTATTAATGATTGCGCCATAGAAGCTTTTGAAGCTTTGGCACGGAATTTTTCGATTAATTTTTCAGTTTCTTCAATTTTTTTGGCTTGGTTCTTTTGAGTTGCCAATTGTTTTTCACGTATTTCATGACGCAATTCTAAATATTCAGAATATGGTTTGTTGAAATCGTAGGCTTTACCTAATGAAATTTCGATCGTTCGGTTCGTAACGTTATCCAAAAACATTTTATCGTGCGATACAATAACCACAACACCAGGATAATTACGCAAAAAACTTTCTAACCAAATGATACTTTCTATATCTAAGTGATTGGTTGGCTCATCAAGAAGCAATATATCATTCGCTTGAAGCAATAATTTAGCCAATTCAATACGCATACGCCATCCGCCAGAAAATGTTTCGGTAAGATTGTCAAAAACCTCTCGTTTGAAACCCAATCCGAGAAGAATTTTTTCGGTATCGCCCACATAGTTGTAACCACCTAACAAATCGAAACGATGTGTTAAATCCGATAAATCTTCTATAATTAATGAGTATTCTTCACTCTCGTAATCGGTTCTCGTAACTAATTGATGGTTTACTTCTTCTAGTTTCTTTTCGACTGCTTTTATTTCTATAAATGCTTGGTAAGCCTCTTCGAGAACTGTTCTTCCTTCTTCGAAATCGATATCTTGACGAAGAAATCCTATTTGCACTTCTTTTGCTGTCGAAATACTTCCTGAATCTGGTTTAAAATCGCCTGCTAATATTTTTAACATGGTCGATTTTCCTGCTCCGTTTTTTCCGACAAGTCCTACCCTATCGCCAGCGCCCATTCTGAAGGTTACTTCTTCAAATAAATATGTTCCTCCAAAGGAAACCGACAAATTGTGTATGTTAAGCATTATTTTTTTGTTTAAAGTTTAAAGTTTTGATGCTTCAAACATTGAATGAAAATCGTAAATTTGTATCACCAAAATCATGGTAAACTAATTTTTTTGCAAATGTTAAAAAAAGGATCCAAATTATATAGCATTTTAACAGGAACTTGTCCTAAATGTCACGAAGAAAGTATGTATAAGGTAAAAAACAGCTATATTTTGAGTAAAGTTTTTGATATGCATGAAAAATGTAGTCATTGCGGTCTGAAATATAAAATGGAACCTTCCTTCTTTTTTGGTGCAATGTTCGTTAGTTATGGTTTGGGAGTTTTTCTTGGCATCGCTACTTTTCTTATTTCTAATTTTGGTTTTCATGCTAATTTGAAAACTTCATTTATTGCCATTATGCTTTCACTTACTTGTTTTATGCCTATTATTATGCGATTGTCCCGAAACATCTGGATTAATTTGAATATTAGTTTTGATAAGAATTGGAAAGAAAAATTGAAATAGAGGAATACTGCTAAAATTTAGCCCTGATGGAGTAAAAATCCTGTTATTGCGATGAGAAAAACGCCTGATTTTATTGATTCGTTCCTCGCAATGACAGATTGAAGCGAGAGCAGGAACAATGTGGATAGAAGCAAAATGTTGTGCTCCTATTTCTTCTTGTCAAATCTTTTGATATCAATGTTTATATCCAGCGAACTTCCTTTCTCGATGTGTGATAACAAATCACGTGCCAACGATGGCCCAAGCATCACGCCACGAGTACCTAACCCGTTAAGTATATGTAAGTTTTTATA
Source organism: Flavobacterium sp. (assembly GCF_043779715.1). GTDB lineage: Bacteria > Bacteroidota > Bacteroidia > Flavobacteriales > Flavobacteriaceae > Flavobacterium. Next base: position 5,740 of record NZ_JAYWDT010000010.1, on the reverse strand, counting down.
TTCGCCATGTGTCCCAACAAGCGGTCGTCTGTCTTTAACAGTTGGTCGAATTCCTGCAAAATGCTCAATGATTTCGAACTCGCAGTTAAGCAATTCATTGATTCTTTCCAACAATTCTTGCTTCCCTTCTTCCGATGGCTTATTGGTTTTGTCTGCCCAATTATAAGTAGCACCCACTTTGAATAAATCGTTTCCGAGAGGTAAAATAAAAACGCTCGAATTCAAGATACAATCTAAATTTAGATTGGGTGCTTTGATGATAAAAAGCTCTCCTTTTGTGCCATCTAGTGGTAAATGATTAAAATATGGATTGGAATGTAAACCAAAACCCTCTGCAAATATGATGTTTTTAGCTTTTATATCTTGGTACGAAACACAATCGTAATGTGTTTTTAGCTCTGAATAATTGAAACTTTCGGAAGAAAATAAATTGTTCTCGTTCAAATAATTACGGTAAGATTCTAATAACAATCCTGTGTCTACATAACCCGTGTGCAATACTTCTCCAAACCCAAACGGAGCATCTATTCCTGAGTAGGTTTTGTGCAGGATATTTGTGGATAGAAAAGGTGTTAAATTAGGTTTGTCGGAAGCTATGAACCAATTGTTTTGCTCTTCGACTGAAAAGAATTTTCTTAGAACTGGTGTTTTAAAATCTATTTTTATACTTAAGCGATTCTCTATTTTGGGATAAAAATCATTTAAATACTCCACTTGTTCTGTAGCATTCCAAACTTCACTGAAACGTTTTAGTATAACTGGATTATATATTCCACCAGCAATTTTTGAGGAGTTTTGGGAGTCATTATCGAAAACTAAAATAGTCTTGTTGCTTTGCAAAGCAGTTTCTGCAAAACAAATTCCTGCAATTCCGGATCCAATAATTAGGTAATCAATCATTTTGTAAAAGTAAAAAACTCTTACCAAATTGGTAAGAGTTTTTATGTTTTAAATTGGAGAAATTTATATTAGTAATTCCACATATCCTGCTCGAAATTACGAACTTTATCTTTTACTCTTTCAGATTCTAACAATTGCATTAATGAATTTTCTTTCATATAATCAACAATTTCTCTATCATTATATACGTTTTCTTCTTTGTAAGTAAGTGCATTGAAACGACGTGAGTTTAACAAATTATCAAAAGTAATAGGCATTGAAGAGTTTCTATCGTTGAATGCTTTCCATTCATGCAATAGTTCTCTCGCACCAGGATAGAAAATCCAGAATAAATCGATGTACTCTTTTTCTGGTTTATCCATAGTGTAAACATCAGGAATTACAGGACAGATTCCTAAGATTCTGTAACGTAAATCAGATTGACGTTTATCGAAATACCATAATCCAACAATTCTATAATCAGAAACGTCTATTGAAGCTAAGTCAGTTTTAACAATAAACTCTTCAGAAATTTTTCTGACAGCAGGAATAGTGTCTGTTAACATTTTTCCTGTTTTTTGAGCCTTCATTTTTCCTTTTTTCCCCGCAACCATAATAGTTTCTGGTTTTTGAACAATTCTTGTTCTAAAAGCATCTGGATCTTCATTCATTTGCTCTCTACCAGCATCACTAGTATCTGTTTTAGTCAAAGAAGCATTAATATCTTTTAATGTTTTCTTTTCTCTAAAATAACTATCACCGTATACTTCTGTTATTCTACCAGACTTGATACCTTTTACTAATACATCATATAATGAACGACGCTCATTACCAACATTAGCAGTGTCTATAGGATAATACAAAGGAAAATTGATTCTTTCATCAAGATCGATAATTTCCCAAGTTTTCTTAGACATCAAAACATCTCTGTCATCAACGTAACCATATTCTAATGGCTTGTCATTATCTTTTAATAGTTGTGCTGGCGATTTTTTACCAATATCAGTTGGTACTTTAGCATTCAACAAATTAGACTGTGCAAAAGAAGTTGAACTTCCTGCAATAAAAATAATAACTAATAATAAATTTCTCCAATTCATAATTTTATAATTGTAAAGTTTATAGAACTAAAACGAAATTCCTAAACTATTATTGTACTTCGTATGTACAAGTTGAAACTCTTTTTGCAACTTGGTCAATTCCTTGAAAACTAGCCTTAATTTCAGAGATAACAACAACATCACCTCTAGTCGCTTTTTGAATTGCAGATCTTGCTCTACCATCCATTTTGCTTCCAGAAACTACGATTGTAGGTTGTCCAGGAACTTTAATATTAAATTGTGTAACATTTACAGTAACTGGGAAATCGAAATCTTCCATAACTGCAGATATTGTACAAGATTCTAAGTTTCCTTTTTGTCCTTTAGCAGCAACCTCACCACGAATTTTTCCAGTTGGAGCAGGTAAACCTTTAATACGGAATTCTTTTTTGTCAGAAACTACTTTACCATCAGGTAAAGTTGCAGAAACATTTATCATTACTGAAGTTCCAGAACCAGCTCTTAATACGTATTTACCATCGCTACCAGACATACCTTGAGCAGATGCTTTAACTTTATTATTAGCTACACCAGCAAATGAGATTGTCATTGGGTTAGGAACCCCACGATATACAACATTCATTTTATCTGCAGATATTGTAGCAGAATTAGGACGAGGCACAACAACATAAGTACCTTTAAAAGGTAAATTAATTGGTTTACCACCTTCAATAAAATTAAATGATCCACCAATAGTTTGCTCACCAACTGACCCAGCGGTTGTTGAAAGAATTGCCTGACCATTCACTAATTTACCAGGACCTTTGAATCCATCAAATTTTGCATTTGGATCATACTTTCCTAATACAACCTTACCTGTAACATTTTCTCCTTGAAAATAAGCATTTTTATCTAATACAACAATCGCTTGAAACTTGCTATAAGAAGCTTCGCTTACCGCCGCTTTACCTAAAGCAATACTATAAGTATCAGATTCTAATTTTTTGATGTCATTTTGCCAAGCTGAAAGTTTAGCTAAAGACGCAACAGATGGAAAACCTTTGAAATGGTAAGCCAAATATTTATCTTTTAAACCTTCTTTGTTTGCAACATCTGAAACATCAAATTTTTTGTTTACTTCTGCTAAAAGTGGGATGTATTTCACATCAGATCCAAGAGCTGATTTTATATCGGCTTTAAATTTTTCAATTTTAGAAATAATTTCATTTCCTTTTGGACCATAACCTTCACCTGTAAACCAGTTGTCAATACTTTCTCCTTTATCCATAGCTTCGTAAGGTAGCTTTCCAGTTTCTGGATCAACTTCAACACCTTCTAAAACTTGTTTTTTCAAAGTTTCAACATAAGCATAGAAACCTTTAGTGACAGCTTCAACTTTGTGGGCTGAAGCAGCTGCAACTATAAACTCTCCTTTAGATTCAGAAGCTTTTGCATCTAAAGACACTAGCATTTGCTCATTTGTAGCAACTGCAGATGTATTTGCGCCTTCAAATTTTTCATTCATTAATCCAAAAGCTGATAATACTTCTTTGGACATATTCATTGCCAACATTGCGATAAAAACCAGATACATCAGGTTAATCATCTTCTGTCTAGGGGTTAATTTTCCTCCTGCCATTTTTTTTTAAATTAGTTTTGTTAGTAAATAAATTTAGTTAAAAACTAATTATCCTTTGTTACTCATTGCAGAAAGCATACCGCCATAAACATTGTTTAAAGAAGCAATGTTAGAAGTCATAGACTGCATTTGCTCTTTAAGTTTAGAAGCGTTATCAGCGATTTCGCTGTTTGCTTGTGCATTACGAGTTGCGCTTTCTAATTGTACTTTGTACAAGCTGTTTAATGATTCCATTTGTGCAGCTGCCATAGACATTTCTTCAGAATATTTCTTTTGAGAAGTCATAGAATCTACCGTTGGAGAAATTGCTTTTGCAGCTCCTTCGAAATTTCTGATACTATTCCCTAAGCTTGACATTAATTCTCCATCAATTTTAGCTTCTTTCAACATTACATCTAATTTTTGAGATAACAATCCTTGAGGATCTTCTTTTTTCTCTTTTTTATCACTAGCAGCACCACCAGCTAATTCTGGATAAACTAATGACCAGTCTAAATCATGCTCTACTGGTTCGAACGCTGATAATGCGAAAATAAAAGCTTCTGTTAATAATCCGATTGAAAGCATTAAAGTTCCTGTTAAAGGTCCTAATTCGAAGTGAGTAATTTTGAATAATGCTCCAATAATTACAACTGCTGCTCCCATACCGTAAGCGAAATTCATTGCTTTTTTGCTTAAAATTGCCATAATAAATAAAATTTAGTTAAGTTAAATATAAAAAATAAAGTTTGGTTAATTAATTATTTTCCTGCGTTTCCTGTTGCATCAGTTCCCATATAATCTTGTAATGTACGGAATCCGATATAACTTCTCGCTGAATCTGCATATTCGAAATCACGAGTACCTACTTGTAAGTAATACGCAACATCTTTCCAAGAACCACCACGTGTTACTTTACGCATGTTCTTAATATCATTTACATTTGGATTCATTGTAGAAACATATTCGTAAGCTGCAGGATCGTAAGACGAATCTGTCCATTCTGCAACATTACCTGACATGTTGTATAAGTTATAATCATTTGGCTCATAAGATTGAGCTTCTACAGTATATAAAGCTTCGTCAGCAGCATAATCCCCACGAACTGGCTTAAAGTTAGCCAAATAACAACCTCTGTCATTTCTAGCATAAGGACCTCCCCATGGGTAAGTTCCAGATTCTATACCACCACGAGCTGCATATTCCCATTCCGCTTCTGTAGGCAAACGAAAAGTATTTATCAAATCTCTTCCTCTTTGTTTTTTAACATATGAATTTTTAAACAAAGTTCTCCAAGCACAAAATGCTTTAGCTTGTTTCCAACTAACTCCTACCACAGGATACTCTGCATACGCTTGGTGCCAGAAATAATCATTATGCATTGGCTCATTGTAAGAATAAGCGAAATCTTTAATCCAAACTGTTGTATCAGGATAAACATTAACTTGTTCTTTACGTATAAATTCTTTACGCTTTCCTTTTTTAGCTTTTGCTGCTGCTTGGATATCCATCCAAGAATAACGGAACTTTAATTTATCTACATCTATAGTTCTTAACCCATTGTATGCTTCCTCAGAAGGAATATACATAGAATCCATAACTTCCGTATATTTATCATCAGGATATTGACCTGTTTGCCATTTCAAAGGAATCTTGTTGTTTATCTTTCTTCCTGCATACGGATCATCACCTGTACCAACGCTATAATAGTTATCGTACATGTATTTGTCATACACACTCATATTTGTAGTATCAGCATCAACAAATGCATAGTCAGCAATACTTCCACCTTTTTTAGAAGATTTAGATTTAGGATCGTTTTTCTCCCCTAATTCATCAGCTAAAATAGCCAAACGCGTTCTAACAATTGAGTCTCTTACCCAAAACACAAACTGTCTGTACTCACTATTAGTAATTTCTGTTTCATCCATGTAAAACGAACGAACCGTTACTGTTTTGGTTGGAGCATCTTGCACGTTTGCTAAATCATCATCGGATTTACCCATGATAAAAGCACCTCCAGGCACTAATGTCATACCAAAAGGCTTTTCGGTATGCCAAGCTTTACCTTTAACACCTACAAGCTCTCCTTTGTCTCCTGAACCGCAGCTGTATAAAAATGAAACCAGCACTGCTAATAAAATGAACTTCTTCATATAAATTTGGGTTAAGTATATATTCATAACTTTTAAGGGCGTAAACC
>NZ_JAYWDT010000009.1:0-2281 GCF_043779715.1 Flavobacterium sp. | reverse complement strand
GAAATCCCATCTTGTCACCGTCACGTTTGGATAATTTTCCGTTACCAATTGGTTTCATAATCAACGGTAAATGAGCAAATTCTGGCGCTTCCCATCCAAAGGCTCTGTACAACAAAACGTGTAAAGGCATGGATGGCAACCATTCTTCACCACGAATTACGTGAGATGTTTCCATTAAATGGTCATCCACAATATTAGCTAAATGATACGTTGGCATTCCGTCACTTTTGAATAATACTTTATCATCCAAAAGATTTGTTTCAAATTTTACATCACCACGAATGATGTCATGCAAATGCAAGGTTTCGTTCACTGGAGTTTTAAAACGGATGACATAATGTTCGCCATTAGCAATTCTTTTAGCAGTTTCGGCTGCAGAAATCACTAGTGAAGTATCCAGTTTTTTTCTGTTTGTATGATTGTAAATAAACGTTTTACCTTGTTCTTCTTCTAATTTTCTTGCTGCATCCAAAGCTTCTGCTGTATCAAAAGCATAATACGCATTATCGGAATTGATTAATTCAGCAGCATATTGCTGGTATAAATCTTTTCTTTCGCTTTGGCGGTAAGGGCCAAATTTTTCATTTTTACCAATAGTTTCATCTGGCGCAATTCCTAACCATTTTAAAGCTTCCATGATATATTCTTCGGCACCAGGAACAAATCGGTTCTGATCCGTATCTTCAATTCTTAAGAAGAAAACGCCATTGTTTTTTTTGGCATACAAATAATTGAATAATGCGGTGCGAACGCCGCCAATATGTAAAGGTCCAGTTGGACTTGGTGCAAAACGCACCCGAACTTGTTTAGACATTGCTGTAAATTTTTTGCGAAGATACAAATTCGATTTCTGATGTTATTATCTGAAAATGAGATAATGTAAGATTAATGAGTTTGGTGATTTTTAACATTTCTTTATTCATTTAAATTATTACTTTTAGTGGTCATAAAAAATCAAAGTATAAATTTTGGAAAAACAGCAATTTATTTATCAAAAATTAGAAGCTTTCATCAGAAAGTTTTATACCAACGAATTGATTCGGGGAACTATTTTCTTTATCGGTTTAGGATTGTTGTATTTTCTATTTACACTTTTTGTCGAATATTTTCTTTGGCTCAAACCAAAGGGAAGAACCATCTTATTTTGGACTTTCGTTGGAGTAGAAGTCTATTTGTTGTTCCGTTTTATTTTGTTCCCAATTTTTAAATTATTCAAACTTCAAAAAGGAATCGATTACAATCAGGCTTCGGCAATTATAGGAAATCATTTTTCGGAAGTGAGTGATAAATTGACTAACTTTTTACAATTATCAAATCCTAATGAGCATCTAATTAAATCCGAATTATTAGCCGCTTCGATAGAACAAAAAGCCAATGCGTTGCAACCAATACCTTTTGGTAATGCTATAAATTATAATGGTAACAGGAAATATTTTCCTTTGGCTTTGATTCCAATAGTGTTATTTGCTTTCTTTTATTTGTCAGGAAACAGCAGCATGATTTCTCAAAGTTTGAATAGAGTTGTGCATTTCAATTCAGCTTTTATGCCACCGGCTCCATTTAAATTTGTAGTTCTGAATTCGAATTTACAAACCGAACAAGGAAAGGATTTTATACTTCGAATTAAAACCGAAGGGAAAGTAGTTCCTGAGAATGCGATGATTTTTATTGATGACGAAAGTTATTTTATGGAATCGACTAAAGCGGGAGAGTTTCGATTTAAGATGTCAAAGCCTTCAGAAAATATTTTGTTCCACGTGGAGGGAAATGCTATTTCTTCTCCTGATTATGAACTTAAAGTGATAACCGTTCCCTCTATTGCAAATTTCGAAATGCAGTTGAACTTTCCAGCGTATTTGAATAAAAAATCAGAAGTTATCAAAGGAACAGGAAATGCTGTTATTCCTGAAGGAACTCGTGTTACTTGGAAGATGAATACGCTAGCCACACAAAGCGTGGATTGGATAGACGGATTTGTAAAAGCTACTTTTTCGAAAACAGAAAACAGTTTCGCTTTATCAAAAAATATTAGTCAAAATACAGATTATCAAATTCTTACTTCGAATGATAAAGTAAAAAACTACGAAAAACTCAATTATCAGCTTTCTATTGTAAAAGATCAGTTTCCAACGATTAATGTGAACAACGCTCCCGACAGTTTGAAAGTGGCTAAGAACTATGTTTTAGGTCAAATTTCGGATGACTATGGCTTGTCTAAACTTCAGGTTGTGTATTACGAAAGAGAGAAACCGCAAACTGCTAGACGTGGAACAATTGCTGT
>NZ_JAYWDT010000008.1:0-2286 GCF_043779715.1 Flavobacterium sp. | reverse complement strand
GTCAGGAAAAAAAATCTGTTGATTCACTTGTTAAAAATAAATTTGAAAAATTCCAGAAATATGGTGTTAATAATTTTTTCGCTCTAAATCGTTATTGTATTGGCTCAAGAAAACTAAATAAAGACCCAAAACTGAATTGTGATGGTAATTATGAATTATATTTTTTCTGGAAAGTTAATGGAAAACAATTTATTCAAAAAGTTGATGATTGTAGAATTTATAGAGCATTAGAAATCGCAGATTCAAATCTGTTCGATTTCTTTGAAAACAATATTTCTGAAATAAAAACAGGAATTGTAAAAACATATAAAACTAAAAATGGAGAAGTCAGTACACCCCATACATGTTTTAGAGAATACTTTTTCGTTTCTGAAAATGTTATTCACAAAAAACAATTTAATCTCTTTGATTTATCAAAAGGCGAAGACGAGTCAAATATGAATTATGAATTCAATAGTAACCTTGCGATTGTAAATCTTAATATCATTTGCGCAGAATTAATATTGAACATAGAAGCGGGAAACAAATTTAAAGTTTTAGAATAAGAACGTGTTATAATAGCTGTTTCTCGCAATTGCGAATTTTGTAGTAAATTCATATTTGCGTTTCGCAAGAATTTTTATCTTTAATAGAAAATAATTCGTTCCGAAGTTCGCAACTGACGAGAAGCGGCGGAACGTCATACAATATACGATACCTTAAATAAAACAACTAACCGAATCATATGCAATTAAGAAAAGGTAAAACGAAAACACTTTTGGAAAGTTCAATTGATTGTGCTTTATTATCAGTAGAAATTTATAATAAACCAAGAGCTCCTTTCAGAGTAGAAAGTTTTATCACTCATATGATTATGTCGTGGACAAGGCTTTTACAAGCACATTTTAATCATACAATTGGTGAGACTTTTTTTTACAAAGAGACAAACGGAAGGTTTAAAATAATTGATGGAGAAAAAAAAGCTTGGGAATTGAAAACCTGCATACAGAAATATGGAGCGCTTACAGAAGGAGTAAAATCTAATCTCGAATTCTTCATAAGACTTAGAAATAAAATTGAACATAGAACAATATCCAAAGACGAAATTGGGCTGATGATTTTTGGAGAATGTCAATCTCTATTATACAATTATGAGAATGAATTATTAAAACTATTCGGTTCTGAATATGCAATTAATGAAAGTTTAGCTTATTCACTACAGTTTTCAAGATTGAGAACAGCAAAACAAGCCGAAGCAAATAAACAATTATTATCAACCGAAGTTAGAGAAATTAAAGATTTTATCGAGAAATACAGATTAAACATTAAAGAAAGTGTGTTTAATACGCAAGAATTAAGTGTAAAATTAATCCAATTGCCAAAAATCGCAAACACAAATAGAAATGATTTGGCAATTGAATTTGTAAATTGGAATTCAATTTCAGAAGATGATAGAATTAGTTATGAAAAATTAACAGCATTGATCAAAGATAAAGTGCAGAAAACAGAAGTCATAAATCCTGCTAAATTAAAACCGGGTGCAATAGTGAATTTTGTAAATCAAAACTATCAAAATAATTTTAATCATTACGATCATAAATGTTTAGTCTACATATTTTCAATTAAGCCGACAAAAGAAGACGGAGATAACATTGACCCCTTTGAAACTAATACTAAATATTGTCATTATGATGAAGCTCATAATGATTATTTATTTCAAGAAGAATGGAGTAATTTTATATTGAGTAATATAACGAGTGGTATGTTAACTAGAGAAATTTGGAAAACACATTTTGACAATAAAAGCAAGCTCGAAATAAGTAATTATGAAGTCGAATAGAAAAGGCATTGCATAACAGCTACAACGAATTTGGGCAATAGGCTCACTGAAAAGTTAGTATTGTATTTGGAGTGATTGGCTTCATCTGTTTGCTATCACTCGGCCAAGCATTTTAAAAATGTTTTTACATTAAAGCAAATCAAGTACATTTACAAAATAGATTGCTTATTTTTAATGCTTTAAAATTAAAGAGTAAAAAGATCAAAATAAAAATTTTACAAAATCAGATCTAATTCGACACAAAATGAACATTAAAAAAGAACACCTAACCAAAGGATTTATTCTTGCTGGATTGATGAACATATCAGGCGTATTATTATTCTCAAGATTTTTTAGTAATGCGGTTATTCCAGAATTTGACCCTCAGACCATGTCCAATTTTGGATTGATAATGATTGTAGTTTGGGGGTTTGGGTATATAGCAGTATCCCAAAATTTTGATCAAGTAAAATGGTTAATTGCCGTAT
>NZ_JAYWDT010000007.1:0-5007 GCF_043779715.1 Flavobacterium sp. | reverse complement strand
TTGCTAATGGCTGCCATAAACATTTGTTTTAGCTTGAGCGACTCTATTATTACTGGTAAATTGATGCAAGATTGCGGTGTGGGCATCGCAAAATATAAAGGGCAAGAGCTTAATTTTATTAAAGCCGTTGGTTTTTGGATAGGACTTTCTCTTGGAGCAGCCATGATTTCTAGAATTACTAAAAATTTTCAGGATTATTTTACCAATTTAGTTATTCAACGCACAGGTGCCGAAATGTACACCGACGGTATTAAAAAATCTTTAGACTTACCTTATGAAGATTTTGAAGACCAACGAAGCGGAGAAACGCTAAGTAAATTGCAAAAAGCACGCACCGATTCGGAGAAGCTAATCACACTTTCTATTTCATTAATATTTCAAACTATTATTGGGTTTATTTTTGTGATTGTTTACATTTCTAGAATCGATTATCGTATTGCTTTTATATTTATATTAACAGCACCAATCATCGCTTTCATTAGTTCGTTTTTAGGAAAAAAAATTAAAATAGTTTCTAGAAGAATCGTACAACAAACCAATTCGCTTGCTGGATCAACAACCGAGAGTTTACGCAACATCGAATTAGTGAAAAGTTTAGGCTTGACACAACAAGAAGAAGGAAGACTGAATGCGAATACACATAAAATTTTGCACTTAGAAATAGAAAAAATTCGCTTCATTAGAAGTTTAAGTTTCATTCAAGGAACAACGGTTCATTTTATGAGAACTTGCGTTATTTTTACCTTATATTATTTCTTATTTGGCAATAAGATATTAGTAGGTGACTTACTAACAATGGTATTTTTTACCTTCTTTATTTTCAATCCACTGCAAGAATTAAGTGCTTTCATCATTGCTAAAAATGAGACTAAAGTTTCGATGGAAAATTTCGCGAATTTATTAAATGCTAAATCTGAATTTCGCCCTAAAAATCCAAAATCGATAGGAAAAATTGCTTCCTTACAATTTATAAATGTGAGTTTCAAACACAAAACGGCGAAATATTCAGCCGTAGAAAATATCGATTTTCATATCATACAAGGAGAAACAATAGCATTTGTTGGTCCATCTGGAGCAGGAAAAACAACTTTAGTAAAACTGTTAGTAGGATTGTATCCGCCAGCCGAAGGAAAAGTGTTGTATAATGCTGTAAATTCTAACGAAATAGATTTGTTAGATTTACGTCAACAATTGGGATTTGTAACACAAGATGCGCAATTATTTTCGGGAACCATTCGTGAAAATTTATTGTTTGTAAAACCTGATGCTACCGATCAAGAACTTTTGGAAGCATTACACAAAGCAAGCTGCGAAAAACTACTAAATCGTGCCGAAGACGGACTCAATTCGACCATTGGCGAAGGCGGAATTAAAGTTTCTGGTGGCGAAAAACAACGTTTGTCTATTGCTCGTGCAATACTAAGAAATCCAAATTTATTAATTTTTGACGAAGCAACCTCAGCATTAGACTCAATTACTGAAGAAGAAATAAACTCTACAATTAGAAATATTTCAGACAAAAACCGAATTACAGTTCTTATTGCCCATCGCTTATCGACCATTATGCATGCTGATAAAATATTTGTATTAGAACAAGGGAAAATCATCGAGCAAGGAAAACACGAAGATTTGTTGGCAGAAAGAGGCTTGTATTATGCAATGTGGAGACAACAAATTGGAGAGAGAAAATAAAAACTAATTGTACTAATTAATAATTCGTTATAGGTCACTATCACAAAGAAAACCTTCTCAAATATCTCCTAGACTTTGCGGGATTTTATTATGTTTTTAGATTAAAACAATTAATATGTTTTCATATTAAAGTCTAGAAACTCGCGTAGCTCAGAAACTAATTTATTATTAGTATTGTTAGCTATTAAGATGTAAATCCAGAAGTACTATTCGTTTTTGTAATTAAATAAAATATCTAAGAACCGTCCTCCCTTATTTCTTGAACAACTTGTAATTTAATAGACATTGAAAGTCTCTTTGGGTTCGTTTTACATAGCGAAGTTCTTCATATTTTTCCATAAGAATATTTTTTTTATATATCGCTATTTCATGACAAGACACTAAATATATCATTAACCTCGCTACTTAGCGTGGTTTTTTTATGCTTATTAGGTTCCTAATCGAGTTTTTATACTTTTTATCGATTATATTGATAATCAATAATATAAGTTATATACCTTTATTCCTTCGAATATTTGATTATGAAGATTTTTTATACATTATTAATAAGCTCCCTTTTTATTTTCACTGCAAATTGCCAGGAAGATAACAATAGCTTTAATTATGTTATAAAAAATAAGATCAAAAAATATAACCTTGAAAGCAATCTTGCTTTTGAAAATAAAGATTCAGAAAAAGGGCAAATTTTATTCGATTCTTTAGTTATAAATCACTTAATAGGAACCACTTTTGAAGATTACACTCTTAAAGGCTTCGAGAAAAGAAAAATAAAATTAAGCTCATTCAAAAAACCATTATTTATTTTGACCTATGCTTCTTGGTGTATTCCTAGCAAAGGGGAAATTCCTGCTCTAAATAAATTGGCTCAAAAATATACTAAAGACGTTCAATTTGTTATTCTTTTTTGGGATAAAAAACATAGTGTTAAAAAAATAGCTCGAAAATTTAATCACAACATTAGTGTTTGTTATGCTAACGAATCATACAAAAATGACGCAAGCATAGTCGCTAATTTAAAACATACTTTAGGATTTCCTACTTCTTACTTTTTAGATGAAAAACTGAACGTTGTAAATATAAAACGTGGCGGTGCACAACCAAATAACAAGAATACTTATGTTAAGGCTTACACTATGAACTATAATAATTTTAGAGATGGTTTAGGTAGTTTGCTTATAGAGAAAAACATCTCTAAAGAACAATTATCTACAAATTAGAAAACTTACTACTTATTTATAGAAAAAGCACGCTCTTATTGGTGTGCTTTTTTTGTGTTATCTTCCATTTAAAAATCTAGTTATAACCTTCGGTAGGAATTTCGATTTCGTATTTCTTTTTTGTGGGATTATCTAATTTTTTATCCCGCAACCAAGGATTGTGGTATTTCAAAATTTTATAATTAATTCCTTGCGCTTTCGCAAAAGTTGACAGATTAGAGATTGTACTATCAACTTCAATTTTTCGAGTAGGAAGATTAGTATATAATTCTTCTTTTTGAACATTAAAACCATACAAAACTGGGTTTTTCATAATCTCTTTTAATGCCAAAATTCTGAAAACATATCTGGAGGTTTCCTCATTTAATAATAAATCATAGTAATTATTGACTTCTTGAAATTCTATTTGTTTAAAAACACCAGCCATTCCGCCATTATATGATGCAGCGGCAAGTGTCCAAGAACCAAATTTTTCTTTTGCAGTAAGCAAGTATTTACAAGCTGTTTCGGTAGATTTTTCGAGATGGTAGCGCTCATCAACAGTTTCTGAAACTTCCATACCTTTTTCGACAGCGGTTTGCTTCATAAACTGCCATATTCCACTAGCTCCAGCTTTTGAAACTGATGCTGTGATTAAAGAACTTTCGATAACTGCTAAATATTTGAAATCATCTGGAACATTATACTTGGCTAAAATAGGCTCTATTATAGGAAAAAATTTATTAGCTCTTTTTATTATTAATATTGTCGATGAATGTAAGTTTTCATTTATTAGCAATTCTCTATCCATGCGCTCACGAACATCATAAATTTGCAAAGGCGTTTTTTCACCAGCAAAATCTATTTCCTTCGGGAAATTACTATTTATTCCAACATTTGAATTTTTATTGTACGTTGTAGCAAAAATTAAAAATCCACTAGCTAATATAGTTGCAAAAATAATTATTGTATTTTTTATAATTTTCATGTTTTTATCTGTAAGAAGTAAAAGTATTAATATAATGTCTTATTTCAGAATTATATCTGGCAAATTTTCGTTAAACCATTTGTACCTATTCACAATCATAATATGCGTTCCTGATTTTACATTTATACAGTTTTTAATGTTCTGAAAAGGGAAAACACTGTCATTATCTCCATGAATATGAATTACTCTATTGTCTACAACTGCTCTTTCCCAACACACAACTTGTTCTATAGCCCAATCCAAATAGACTTTGTCGCTCATGGTGAGATATTTTTTATACAATTCTATTCTTTCTTTAACCATAGTTCCAAAAGCATATTTTGTAAGTGCATCTACATTTGAAAGTAAACTTGTCGGAATTAGTTTGTATGCTTTAGTGGTTTTAGCAATTTTCATTCGGCTTGGTAATTCTTTATTAGATTTTACACTCGAAATAATAATTACCTTCCTTGGTTCTAAAAATTGAGCCATTTCCTGAACTAAAATACCACCAAAAGAAACACCAATTAGAACTGCTTTGTCATGTTTTACAAATTTCGACATACGCTCAGCATATTCCTTCAACGATTCTGTCTTTTCAGGTATTATCCAATCGAGTAAATGAATTTCAAAAACATCTTCGGGTAATTTTATTTTTTCAAATATTGAAGAACTCGCCGCCATTCCCGGCATAAGATATACGTGAATTTTACTCATTATTTAACATTTATTTAGTAAAAATGGTTTATTTTCTTTATTTTTGTATAAAAATAATTCATTTGATTGACTTGTAAGTATAGTCAATATTATTTTTTGAAAAAATATGGAAATTAAAGACAATACGTTTTCTCGACAATTTGAAACCACATTAAATGGACAATTAATTTCAGTTGAATATTCTTTTCAAGAAAAGAAGATATTTCTAACTCGTTTGAATGTTCCTGAGAACTTTACCGACGAGGATTTTATTTCCGATTTATTAAAAAACATCATGGTAATTGCTATAGAACGAAAGCTAAAAGTTGTTCCCATTTTGCCAAAAATTGTATCGTTTTTTAAGAAAAACCCAGTTTATAGAGAATTACTCCCTCCAGGAATTAGATTATAACTTATAACAGAAGCCGTTTCAAAACCTGAAACGGTTTTTTTTTG
>NZ_JAYWDT010000006.1:0-5028 GCF_043779715.1 Flavobacterium sp. | reverse complement strand
AAAAGCCCTTGGTTTACTTTTATTAATAAATCATTGTCTTTTAGCTTCAGGGCTATTTTATTTGCTTTATTTAAATATTTTTTTCCTTTAGTATATTCTAAAATAATTCCGTTGGTATTCCCAATGGCTCTATATGCTAATACTTGTTTTTCTAATAAATGATTTGTTTCGGCAATGTTTCGTGCTTCATAAAGTGTTTTTATAGTGTTTTCTAGATCGTTAAACTCTCGGTACACCTCCGATTTTTGAATCATGATATCACAATAAGCCGTATAATTTTTAGTTTCTAAATAATATTCTGATTTTTTGCGAGCATAGTTCAATGCTTTTATCAAGTTATTTTTTTCTATATAATAAGACACAGAATCTGTTTTGGTTTTCTTCCTCAAACTTTGGGATTGAAAACCAAAACAAAACTGACTAGTAATTAAAAAAAGTAAGATTACTAGTAGTAGGTCTGCATTTTTTTTAAAGACCAACGTTAACAGTAGGTTTTTTAATTATTACTCCGGAGTATTTGTATTGCTCGAAATTGGCTAGAAGTTTGTTGCTAAGGATCGGTGCGGTTTCTTTACAACCTACAAAAGTGGTAGAGGGTTGGATTTCTCCAGGATTTAGTTTTATGTCTATTTTGTAACTCGTAGCTGAAGCCGTAAGGACATAAAAACAATTGTCTGGAATTTCGAAACAAATTTCAAAATCGTAAGCGTTTACTTTGTTAAAAGAAAATAATCCTAGCATGTCATAGGTCATAATATTTAGTGTTTAATTGGTTATTAAGTTATGTTTTGCAGCAAAAATGACAAGTCCAACGGAGCTTTTTACATTTAGCTTTTTCATTAAATTTTTTCGATGTGTTTCTACCGTGTTTACACTAATGTTTAGTAAATCGCTAATGTATTTTCCGCTTCTTTCTTGGCTAATTAAGTTTAAGATTTCTAATTCTCTAGCGGTTATGCTAGAAATTAAATCTTCAGGATTTAATGCCTGATTGTGGTCGTTATTATTTCCAGTATAAATATTAAATATTTTATCTTTTATAGCATCGGAAAAATATTGGTTTCCATACGCAACTGTCGTTATTGCATCTATAATACTTTCACCAGCACATTGTTTTGTGAGATAACCACTAGCGCCTAACTTTATAACTTCCTTTATTAGTTTTGCATCATCATAACTAGACAAAATAATGACTTTGCAAGTAAATCCTGCATCGTTCATTTCTCGTAATACTTGTATGCCGTCTTTTTCGGGCATATTTATATCCATAATAAGAATATCGGCTTTATTTCTCGCTACTCTATCTACGAGCCCTTCTCCGTTTAGAGAGAATCCAACCACTTCAAAATCTGAATTGGTTTTAAGTACAGCTAGTATACCATCTATAAGTACTTGATGGTCATCTGCTAAATGTATTTTTATTTTATTTTCCATTTTGATATTAATGTTTTCAAATGTATACGATTATAAAGTTACATGAAATACCTAAAATTAGTGATTTTTATCTAACTAAATTCAGTTAGATGAAAAAATATTATTCTCCGTAATATCTACTAAAAAAGGGTTAAGGTTAAAAACCCGAGATAATTCGAAATATCCAAATCTCAATTCATAATCAAAAATAATATAATTGATTTAAAACAAACAGTCATAAAACAAAAAATCCGTCTCAATTTCTTGAAACGGATTTTTCTCGCACTAATAAACTAAGATGAAAGGTTTATCTCAATCGATCCACAGATTTTACGAGATCTTCGTCTTTCTTGATGGCTTTATTGGCCAAAACCAATAAAAAGATAGCAACAATAGGAAGAAACATCCCAATACCCTTCTCCGAAACCGTAGTCCCTCCAGATACAGTTAGTGTACGATACACAAATAATCCTAGTAAAATTAAGTTTAATATTATATTCAATCTGTTCATCACAAATTGCTGTTGTCTTTTTTTAAACGAAAGTAAACTAACTAATGATAAGGCAGTACTTAATCCAAATATAGCAGTATACTTTATATCACTCATAAAATAAATTGTTTCGCCATTTTCTAATTTCCATAAATGAAAAACAAAAGGAACCGCACCAGTTATTATAAAGGCAAGTAATAAATAGATACTTTGTAATCTTTGAATCATTGTAAAATCTTATATTATAAACACAAAAATATATTTTCTTTTTATAAAAAACTATTGTTTACTCAAAAAAAAAGCGTAATATTGCCTTAAGAATCCGTAAGCACTTCATACTTCGGAAAATAAGATTCAAAAAAAATCATTCGCATTTTATCCCAAATAATTAATTCACACATCATTTTATGTTTGATATTTCTGTTTTAAAAGAAATGAAGCTCACCGAGCTACAAGAAATTGCTAAAGTTGCTAAAATAGCAAAATTCAAGACGCTAAAAAAAGACGAGCTTGTTTACCAAATATTAGATTACCAAGCAGCAAACCCCGAAAAAATTGCTCCAATTGCACTAGAAACTACTCCTGTAGTTGACGAAAAACCAAAAAGAGCTAGAATTGCCGAACCTAAAGTAGCAAAAACGATTACGCCAAAAGCAGTTGTAACGCCACCAGTTCAGCAAGAAATAATTTCTTTTGAAGAAGCAAAAACGGAAACAACTCCAGAATTAGAAAAACCAGTTGTTGAAGCATTACAAAAACAACGTCCGCCAAAAGTAATTCGTTTTACAAAAGACGAAAATAATGTGACCAAAGTGGATAATTCACATAGAAATAAAAAAATAGCAAAACCTGCTGTAATTGCACCTACAAATACAGACGAGATAGCTTCGGAAACACCAGAAAATACAGAGGCAATTCAAAAAGTAAAGCCTGTAAATCCGAATCAAAATCAAAAAAATCCACACGAGCGAAAGCGAACTGACGAAGTAAACCAAAATCCAAACGCAAAACATAAAAATAATTTTAGAGAACCAGATTATGAGTTCGAAGGAATTATAGAAAGTGAAGGCGTACTAGAAATGATGCCCGATGGTTACGGTTTCTTGCGTTCATCAGATTATAATTATTTGGCTTCGCCCGATGATATTTATTTATCGACTTCGCAAGTACGTTTGTTTGGATTAAAAACGGGAGATACTGTAAAAGGTGTAGTTCGTCCTCCAAAAGAAGGAGAAAAATATTTTCCTTTAGTAAAAGTTTTGAAAATAAACGGACATGATCCGCAAGTAGTTCGTGACAGAGTTTCTTTCGAACACTTAACACCAATATTTCCAACAGAAAAATTCCGATTGGCCGAAAAAGGAAGTTCAATTTCTACTCGTATTATCGATTTGTTTTCTCCAATAGGAAAAGGACAACGTGGTATGATTGTAGCGCAACCAAAAACGGGTAAAACCATGTTGCTTAAGGAAATTGCCAATGCCATTGCAGCCAATCATCCAGAAGTATATTTAATCGTTTTATTAATAGACGAACGCCCAGAAGAAGTTACCGACATGCAACGTAGTGTGCGTGGAGAAGTAGTGGCTTCTACCTTTGATAGAGAACCGCAAGAACACGTAAAAATAGCCAATATAGTATTAGAAAAAGCAAAACGTTTGGTCGAATGTGGTCACGATGTAGTGATACTTTTAGATTCAATTACACGTTTGGCAAGAGCTTACAATACCGTACAACCAGCATCAGGAAAAGTATTAAGTGGAGGTGTAGATGCTAATGCATTACAAAAACCAAAACGTTTCTTCGGAGCAGCTCGTAATGTAGAAAACGGAGGTTCGTTAAGTATTATCGCAACAGCACTTACAGAAACTGGTTCTAAAATGGACGAAGTAATCTTCGAAGAATTTAAAGGAACTGGTAATATGGAATTACAATTGGATCGTAAAATTGCAAATCGTCGTATTTTCCCGGCTATCGATTTAACGTCATCAAGTACACGTCGTGATGATTTGTTGCTCGACGAAAAAACAATACAACGCATGTGGATTATGCGTAAATACCTTGCCGATATGAATCCTGTAGAAGCAATGGAATTTATAAATGACCGATTTAAGAAAACCAGAAACAACGAAGAGTTTTTGATTTCGATGAATGATTAAGATAAAAAATCCCATCTAATTTTAGATGGGATTTTTTTTATTTGTGCGTGACCTCTTTCGTTCCTCTCTCGGTCGGGCTATCCGTTGCAATCCTTTTATACCTGACAGGTTTTCAAAACCTGTCAGGTATAAAAGGATTTCCAATACTATCCCTCACGCAAAACTATCTCGTAAAAACCAATGTATTTCCAATCGACAAATTAGCGTCAAAAGAATAACCTTCATAATTAAAACCTTTCAAGCTTTCTAATGTTTCAATATCGTTATCAATAATATATCGAACCATCAACCCACGAGCTTTTTTAGCAAAAAATGAAATCATTTTTAGTTTTCCGTCTTTATAATCTTTAAATTCTGGTGTGATTACAGGAACTTTTAGTTTTTTTGTATCAATAACCAAAAAATATTCGTTACTCGCCAAATTGATGAATAATTCGTTCTTTTTTAGTTCTTTATTTAAGGCATTTGTTAGTGTTTCTTTCCAAAAATTATATAAGTTTTTATGTTCTCCAATAGGTAATTGCGTTCCCATTTCCAATCGATAGGCTTGTATTAAATCTAATGGTTTTAAAATTCCGTATTGTCCAGAAAGTATACGAAGTTTGTTTTGTAAAACCGGAATTTTTTCTTCAGGAATAGAGTAGGAGTCAAGACCGTGATAAACTTCGCCGTTGAAAGTGTAAATGGCTGGACGAGCATTTTCGGTTGTAAATGGTGTTTTGAATGCTTTATTTCGTTGCCAATTCAGCTGTGCTAAATTATCCGAAATATGCATTAATTCTGATAAATCTTTTGGTTTTAGTTTTTTTAAAACCGAAACTATTTCTTTGGTATGTTTTAAATAAACTGGTTTTGTGAACTGATTATTTGTTAAAGTTTTTTCAAAATCTAACGATTTGGCTGGCGATATTACTATTTTCATGAAGAAGCTTAATTTTATTGTAACAAATATATTAAAGTTTCTAT
>NZ_JAYWDT010000005.1:0-2302 GCF_043779715.1 Flavobacterium sp. | reverse complement strand
AGCAGTACGAGCTGCCTTTATCGCCGTCCGAAATCCCACTGACTGGCAGCAGGTGATCGTGACTGGCCTAATAACTGCTCCAAAAGTATCCATTGATCGATGAAAACCAAAGATTTTTCCCTTGTTCTCAGATGTTGCCTCATCCGATAAAATAGCATCTCTTGCACCTATGAGAATTCCTTTCCCGAAGCGGTCAATAGCTCTCGCAAAGAAAATCCAAAGCGAAAAAGTAAAAACTGCCATCATTGGTTTTGAAAAGGTGCTTAAAGCATAACCGTGTTTAACAAAAAAACTCGTTTTCCGGAATTATCCGAAATATTCTTTGCTCAATCCTGCCAAAGCTTCTGCAAAACCTTCCAAAACACCAATTAATACTATAGAAAATCTAATTGTTTTTAAATAAATTAGCATAATTGGGTATAGCATTTCAATTGCAGTATCAGTGAATAAACTGATTATAGATAATATCCATAAGGTTCGTGTGATTATTTTAGTTTTCATTTGGCTTTTTTACAGCTTAATTTTAACTCCTCCGTTTAGTATAAATCCATCTGTAGGTGTATAAACTTCTCTAAATTGTGGATTTTGAATTGTTCCCGAATACATATTCTCCCATTTCGATTGTCGGCTGTCCAAAAAGTTTTCAAGATTCAAAAATAAACTAAAAGACTTGAATTTGTATTCTCCAGAAACTCCCATAACCCAATAATCCCTGACATTTTCATTATTTGCCAAATACTGGTTTCCAACATAAAAAACCTCGTAAGCAATTCGTAATTTTTCTTCCCACTCATACATTAAGTTTGCGTTTATTCTAAGTTTTGCTGTTAATGGATTTATGGATGAATTATTATCAAAATTTCTTTTTGCGTCGATGTAAGTGTAACCAATGTAACAGGAAATGTCCTCAAAACGAAGCTTTGCGTTTGTTTCAAAACCTTTGGTTTCTATATTTCCGTTGGCATTGTCAAAGGCATAATTTGCAGTCAATGGAACTGGATTAAGAACTAATGGATTTTTGATAATGGTGTAAAAAAACATTTGATTAATGGCAAAACTTACTTCGTCAAAAATTGTAGTTTTATAATTAATATCAGCATTTAATCCATACGATTTTTCAGGACTAACTTTTGAAAAGTCAAGTGAATTTATATTTTGAAATGATTTTTCTTCGGTTTCTTCCGAGAAAATGGTTGGTGATTTGTAACCTAAACCACCACCAAATCGTGAAGATAATTTTTTATTGATTTTATATAATAATGACAAACGAGGCAAAACAAAAACATTACTTCTGTTTGTAATGTCTAAACGTAAACCGCTTTCCAAAATAAATTTTTCGGTTATGTTCAGATTGTTTTGAGCAAAAATACCAAAGGCAGCACTGTAATAATCTAATTTGTCAGCGACTAAATTAATTTGTTTGAAATTATCCGAAACTAAATTCGCTCCCAAATTCCATTCTGATTTTTCGTTTGGGATTAGATAATTAGCTTCTGTAAAAGTAGCTATTTGCTGTCCCTCGAAATTATACGCTTGCTTTTCAATTTTTCGGTTAAAATACCCAACACTATTTTTAATTGTCAATATATTTTTATTGTCAAATGTTTTTTCAAATTTTGCTTGTGTCGAATATCGATTACTGTTATTTCGTTCAAAAAACGTATATGTAGCATCTGATTTGTTGTCAATTACTTTCATATCACCACCTATTCGGTTTTCAAATCCTGCGTTTACACCAAAACTAAAAATCGTTTTTTCGTTTGGATAATAAAAGAATTTTGGGTTTATCGTATATCTGTCAAATTTTGGAATATCCGAAAACCCATCGTTATTCACATCGTATGCTTTTTGGGTATTACTTGAAACATATATTGTAAGTCCTGATTTTCTGTATCTTTCAGCATAAAAACCGCTTAAATCCAATGCCAGTGTTTGATTTATATTCGCTAAAAATGAAATTTCTCTTTTGTCGGTTGGTTCTTTTGTAATCAAGTTTATTAATCCCGCAATTGCTCCGCCTCCATAAAGTGTTGATGTGGAACCTTTGATAACTTCCACGCGTTTTAAATTCAAAGGTGGAATTTGCAAAATGCTCAAACCACTTGCGAAACCCGAATACAAAGGAAATCCGTTTTGTAAAAGTTGCGTATATTTTCCATCTAATCCTTGAATGCGAATACTCGCACTTCCCGAAACTTGGGAAGTTTGTTGCGTTTGAATTCCGGTACTTTCGGTAAGTAACATTTTGATATTCCCTGGTTGCATTGAGGATTTTTCGTCTAATTCGCCCGCTGCAATCGTT
>NZ_JAYWDT010000004.1:0-11357 GCF_043779715.1 Flavobacterium sp. | reverse complement strand
AAATATTAATAATTTTATACTTTATAAATCTTTTTTTATATAGTATTTCTTCTTTAATAGGAATAGAGGAATTAAAAATATTTTCCTGGGCAATAAGAATTCCAATTTTAATTTTTTTATATTTTATAACTTCAAGAAAAATACAAATACTTTACATTGTTGCTTTGTTGTTATATCAATTAGCTTCTGTTTATTTTTATCTTGATACGCCATCAGGTTTTATTTTCGCAACCTTATGTTCGGTATCTTTTAAAATTTGTTTGTTCATCTTAATTCTAGATTTGGTAACAAAAAAAAATAGATTGGCTTTTGCAATTGCTTCGATTCCTTTTTTTGTTTTTTATTTATACATTATCGAAATTGTAATTTCATCATTAGGAGAGGTTTATTTTATATGGATTATAAATGCATTTTTAACCTCATTTATAGGAGGAGTTGGAATCATTAATTATCTGAATCATTCAGATAAAAAAAGCTTTTGGCTACTCATAAGTGGTGTTTTGTTTGTTGTTCAAATAGCAGCTTTTTTTATAAATAAATTTTACCTAAAAACCGAATCAATATATCAAATTGTGATATTATCGTATGCCATTTCACATTTCACATTTTATAAATTTTTGATTTTAAAAGAGGAAGAAAAATATGTTAATTAGCTTTCATATTTGTAACTTTGGTACTTTGAAACCGCTATGAAGAAATTTTTCTTCCTATAAAATTGAAAAAGCGGTTCCTGACAACAAAATTTTAAATACTTTTCGGAAGAAACTAAAAAAATGATTTACCCAAAAATACCTTTAGCACAAAGTATCATCGAAATTTGTAAAGCTAAAGGAATCCACCATATTGTAATTTCTCCAGGATCACGTAATGCGCCTCTCACTATTGGTTTTACAAATAATCCAGAATTTACCTGTTATAGCATTGCCGATGAGCGATGTGCAGCATTTTTTGCACTTGGAATGGCGCAACAATTAGAAAAACCAGTGGCTGTAGTTTGTACATCGGGTTCGGCATTACTTAATTATTATCCTGCCTTTGCAGAAGCTTTTTATAGCCAAATTCCACTAGTGGTAATTTCTGCCGACAGGCCACAAAATAAGATAGATATAGGCGACGGACAAACCATTCGACAAGAAAATGTATTTGCTAATCACAGTTTGTACAATGCTAATTTAGTCGAAAATGCATCGGAAGAAAACGATGCTAAAATTCAAGAAGCAATACATTTGGCTGTGACCAAAAAAGGGCCAGCACATATTAATGTTCCGTTTGAAGAACCTTTGTATGAAAAAGTTGATGCAATTTCTGTTAATACAAAAATGATAGATTTTGATACACAAAATAAAGAATTAGAGAATCTAGATATTTTTGCAAACCAATGGAATAAAGCCAAGAAGAAATTAATTTTAATTGGTGGTTGCGATCCCAATTTTATCCAACAATCTATTGTAGATGTTTTAGCAAACGATAATTCGGTGGTGGTAATGACCGAAGTCACATCAAACGTACATCACGCTAATTTTATTACCAATATAGATACGATTATCACACCGTTTACCGATGGGAATTTTATTGATTTTCAACCTGAAATATTAATAACTATTGGCGGAATGATAGTATCTAAAAGGATTAAAGCATTTCTTAGAAAATACAAACCACAACAACATTGGCACATAGATGAGTTACGTGCTTATAATACTTTTGATTGTTTGACAAAGCATTTTGAAACAATTCCAAATGTGTTTTTTAATGAATTTATGCCAAAAATAGTTCCCGTTGAAAGTGATTATTTGCAAAATGCTTTAGAAATAAAAAAAGTAAGAGCCGAGAAAACCGAAACGTATTTAGCTACA
Organism: Flavobacterium sp.; assembly: GCF_043779715.1. Taxonomy (GTDB): domain Bacteria; phylum Bacteroidota; class Bacteroidia; order Flavobacteriales; family Flavobacteriaceae; genus Flavobacterium. The sequence goes on along the minus strand of NZ_JAYWDT010000004.1, from coordinate 9,504 downwards.
ATTCCATTTTCAGATTTTAAAGCTTTCGAGATTATATTACCAAAATTGACATTGTATAGTCAGTTGCAAATAAGTAACAGTTCGGCGATTCGTTATGCACAATTATTTCCTATAGATTCGAGTATTGAAGTATTTTGTAATCGTGGCACTAGCGGAATAGATGGAAGTACATCGACAGCAATAGGAGCTGCATTAGCTTCTGGTAAAGAAACGGTTCTCATTACTGGCGATATTAGTTTTTTGTATGATAGTAATGCATTATGGAATAATTATATTCCTGAAAATTTCAAAATAATTTTACTTAATAATGGTGGCGGTGGTATTTTTAGAATATTGCCAGGGCACGAAGAAAATGAAACTTTCAATACTTATTTTGAAACTTCACATCGATTAACTGCAGAACATCTCGCCAAAATGTATGATTTTGAATATGAAAAGGCTATTGATGAAAAATCATTAAAAGAAAACTTAGAAATTGCATTAAATGTTAAGAAATCAATAATTTTAGAAGTGTTTACACCCACAAAAGTTAATGATTCGGTATTATTGAATTATTTTAAGAATTTGACCTAATATTTTTTATAAATTATTTAATAAATTCTGTTATATTTGAATTCAATATAACAACAACAAACTATTATTATGAGCAAAAGAGACGAACTTATCGCTGTATACGCAGCAGACTTGAAAGAAAAATGTGGACATACTGCCGATATGGCTTTGTTAACAAAAGTTACTGTAGGTTGCGGACCATCTATTTATAATAAAGATGCAGCAACAGTAGCAGGAACTCAGCAATCTGAATTAGATACGGTAAGAAATAATTTCTTAATCAAAAAATTAGGTTTAAAAGAAGGTGCCGATTTAGACAAAGGAATCGAAGCTGTGATGGAAAAATATGGTAAATCTAATAAGAATAAATATAGAGCAGTAGTGTATTATTTACTAGCAATACATTTCAAAAAAGAAAGTGTTTACAACAAATAATAAATAGTTTTATAAAAATAAAAAGCGTTTCAGAAATGAAGCGCTTTTTTATTGTAACAACTTCTAAACTTTGTACCTTTGTCACATTAAGAAAATAGAATAACAATGATTGAAATAGGAAAGTACAACACACTAACGATACTTCGAGAAACTAAAGTTGGGCTATATTTAGGTTTGCCCGATGAAAATAAAGATCCAAGTAAAGACATATTATTGCCTATAAAATATATCCCGAACGAATTCGAAATAGGCGAGGAGCTTATTGTTTTTGTATATCTAGACCACGAAGAACGTCCTGTGGCAACAACCCTTGAGCCTTATATTTTGTTGAATGAATTTGCACTTTTGCGTGTTAATTATGTAAATCAAGTAGGTGCTTTTATGGACTGGGGAATGGAAAAAGACATTCTAGTTCCGTTTAAAGAGCAAGCCAGGCCCATGGAAAAAGGAAAACGTTATTTGGTTTACCTTTATATGGACGAAAAAACAAACCGATTAGTAGCGTCTAGTAAAACCAATCAGTTTTTGAATAATGATAATATCACAGTCGAAAACGGTGAAGAAGTTGATTTAATTGTTTCTCATATTACCGAAGTTGGTATTAATGTAATTATCAATGAAAAACACAAAGGATTGCTGTACAAAAATGAAGTATATGACGATTTGCGAACTGGAGACAGAATTGTAGGTTACATAAAAAACATTCGTCCCGACGGAAAAATAGATGTATCGGCAACAAAACTAGGTTTCGAAAAAGTAGAACCAAGCGCACAAATTATTCTCGACGAACTAAAAGCCAGTCGCGGTTTTCTTCGTTTAAACGATGATTCTCACCCAGAAGATATCAAAACTGTCTTGAAAATGAGCAAAAAAACCTTCAAGAAAGCAATAGGAACTTTGTATAGAGAGAAACTAATCGAGATAAAAGAAGACGGAATATATTTGGTGAAAGAGTAAAAATGAATAAAAAAGTAATTTTTCTAACACTCATAACATTACTCTCATTTGGTTTTTTCATTCAATTTAAAAAACAAAAATATGATGATAAGCGTTTTGTAACTTATATTGTTAATTCAAAAAAACAAAATATTCAGTTTTATTGGAAAAATGAAAAAGGAGAAAACTTTAAAAACGCAGAAAATTTAAAGTTTTGGCTTAAAAAACAAAAAATAGAACTTCTTTTTGCAACTAATGGCGGAATGTATAAAAAAGACAATTCACCTCAAGGTCTTTACATAGAAGATAAAATAAGAAAAAATGAAATTGACAAAGCAAGTGGTAATGGGAATTTTTACCTTAAACCAAACGGAATTTTCTATATAACAACCAGCAAAACCCCAAATATTTCTTTAACGTCAGATTTTATTGATAATGGCAAAATAAAATATGCCACACAATCAGGTCCAATGCTAGTGATTAATGGAAAAATTCATATTGCTTTTAAAGAAAATTCGACAAACTTAAATATCCGGAATGGTGTTGGAATTTTACCAAATAATAAAATAGTATTTGCAATATCTAAAAAAGAAATAAACTTTTATGAGTTTGCTCAATATTTCAAAAACCTCGGTTGCAAAAACGCATTGTATTTAGACGGTTTTGTCTCACGAACCTATTTACCCGAAAAAAAATGGACGCAAACAGATGGTGATTTTGGAGTGATAATTGGAGTAACGAAATAATATTATTTTACTTTTAAAATCTGTATAAATCCATGTTAATCTGTGGCAAAAATAAAATTTAGTACGATTAGCATACATTTATAAAAAACAAAAAATGCCAACTTTAATAATCAAGGCTGGCATTTTTCTGTCTATTTCTTTTCAAAAATAGACGATAACATACGTAAAGTTATAATAACATGCTTTACTAAAATCAAAAAATTAAATAAACTTAACTAGAATAATTTCTTTCAATGTAGAGCGAACTCTATTCTTATTCCAATTTTTTTTGTACTCTGTCTTTTAAACAACTCTCGGGAGCCGCCACAATATAAAACCAATATTCGCTTTATTGCCTGTGGTTTAGTTATAAATATTAAAGATTGAAGCGTTTTATTTCTTGCTTATCGAATCTTTTGGTTCAACCATAGGGGCTACTGTATCAGTAACTACACCGTCTACAACTTCTGGAGTCATTTGCTCTGTGGTAATTTCCTCAGCTGATGTTTCTATTTCTTTTTTACAACTTGTGAAAAAGATACCAAATGCTAGAGCGACAATTAAAACATTTTTTTTCAAATAAATCTTTTTTTAAGTTAATAAATCCGTGAGTGAATTAATAATTTAAATCAATGTAAAAAATTGATTTTCAATACATTAAAATTAAATAAAAATTAAATATAAAACATAAATTGAAGATGCTTTTCTTTAAAATTTAACACTTTAAAGCCGATTTGTAAGATTCTTTTTAGGAACTAATACGTTGTTTGGTACAAATGGATTATTTTTACATTAAAATAAATACACATGAATAAAATAGATTGGAAAACCGTTCGGGAATTTGAAGATATAACCTACAAAAAATGCAATGGTGTAGCCAGAATAGCTTTTAATCGTCCTGATGTACGCAATGCTTTTCGTCCTAAAACTACTGCCGAATTGTTGCAAGCATTTCACGACGCACAAGAAGATACATCTATAGGTGTCGTTTTGCTTTCTGCCGAAGGGCCATCAAGTAAAGATGGTGTGTATTCTTTTTGTAGCGGAGGTGACCAGAAAGCACGTGGGCAACAAGGTTATGTAGGAGACGACGGTTACCATAGATTAAATATTCTCGATGTGCAACGACTTATTCGTTTTATGCCAAAAGCAGTTATTTGCGTTGTCCCAGGTTGGGCTGTAGGTGGCGGTCATAGTTTGCATGTTGTTTGCGATTTGACATTAGCCAGCAAAGAACATGCTATTTTTAAACAAACTGATGCCGATGTGACAAGTTTCGATGGTGGTTATGGTTCAGCTTATTTAGCCAAAATGGTGGGTCAGAAAAAAGCTCGTGAAATTTTCTTTCTAGGAAGAAATTATTCAGCACAAGAAGCTTTCGAAATGGGTATGGTAAATGCCGTAATTCCTCATGATGAACTAGAAGATACTGCTTACGAATGGGCACAAGAGATTTTGGCTAAATCGCCAATGTCTATCAAAATGCTAAAATTTGCAATGAATTTGACAGATGACGGAATGGTTGGACAACAAGTATTTGCTGGAGAAGCAACGCGATTGGCTTATATGACCGATGAAGCAAAAGAAGGACGAGATGCTTTTTTAGAAAAAAGAAAGCCTAATTTTGAAAAGAAATGGTTGCCGTAAATCAGTTTAGATTTCTGAAGTTTTTTTAATAAATCTAAAATCTAATATCATAAATCTAAAATTAAAATGAAACACTGGATACAAGCCGCACGACTACGAACCTTACCACTTTCCGTTTCGGGAATTATGGTAGGAAGTTTATACGCATTAGCCAACCCAACAAATGATATTCTCACGCCAACCCAAGTATTTAGTTGGACAATTTTTGGTTTTGCGATGCTAACAACTTTAGGGTTGCAAATTCTTTCCAATTTTGCAAACGATTATGGAGACGGAATCAAAGGAACTGATAATGAAGATAGAATAGGACCTATGCGTGCGATACAAAGTGGTGTGATTACGCCAGCCGCGATGAAACGAGCGATCGTAATTACAGCAATGCTAACTTTTGTATCAGCAGTTTTGTTAATATATGTTTCATTTCATGACAAACATTTGTGGTATTCTTTGTTTTTCTTACTGTTAGGAGGTTTGGCCATCGCTTCGGCAATACGATATACAGTTGGTAATTCAGCTTATGGTTATAAAGGTTTTGGCGATATTTTTGTCTTTGTTTTCTTTGGTTTAGTAAGCACTTTAGGTGTAAACTTCTTGTATTCGAAACAATTCGATTGGCAATTAGTACTTCCAGCATCAGCAATAGGATTACTAAGTGTCGGTGTACTCAATTTAAATAATATGAGAGATGAGGTCTCTGATACAAAATCAGGAAAAAACACATTAGTAGTCAAAATGGGTGGGGCAAAAGCCAAGATTTACCATTATTGTTTAATTATTACAGCAATGGTTTTGGTATTAATCTTTGCCATAATTTACAATGGAATAGGTTTCAGAATCGATCAGTATGCCTTTTTAGTAGCTTATTTCCCTTTATTAAGCCATTTAAAAACGGTTTATAATTGTCCAGAACCACGAGCACTCGACCCACAATTAAAAAAACTAGCCATCAGTACATTTTTATTATCATTAATTCTGGCTATGGTTTTAATTTTTTAAACTATTGGCTTTTGCCTAATGCCTAAAAACTTTAAAAAATGAAAATAACCTTCTACGGACACGCATCAATAGGAATTGAAGTTGCAGGAAAATACATTTTGGTCGATCCATATATTTCTGCAAATCCCAAAGCCAGTCATATTGATATACATTCGGTCAAAGCCGATTATATTCTGCTCACGCACGCCCACAACGACCATATTCTTGATGTCGAAGCCATTGCTCAACGTACCAATGCCATAATCGTTTCCAATTACGAAATAGCAAATCATTTCGGAGACAAAGGATTCCAATTTCATCCTATGAATCTCGGCGGAAGCTGGGATTTCAATTTCGGAAACGTAAAATATGTCAATGCTATTCATACTAGCTCATTTCCCGACGGAAGTTATGGTGGTAATCCAGGCGGATTTGTTATAGAAGGCGAACACAAAAATATCTATATTGCAGGCGATACTGCACTTACGATGGATATGAAATTGATTCCAATGCGCACCAAACTCGATTTAGTGATTCTTCCAATAGGTGATAATTTCACTATGGATGTCGATGATGCCATTCTCGCTTCCGATTTTGTAGATTGCGACAAAATTCTCGGCTACCATTACGACACTTTCGGTTATATCGAAATAAACCATGACGAAGCCAAAAAAAAATTTTTCGATGCAGGTAAAGACCTTATGTTACTAGAAATAGGAGAAAGTATCGATTTGTAGTTTAGGAGCTATTTCCTGCTTTCTACTACAATCTTTTCCTTACTAAAGGAGCAAGGAAAAGGATTTTCGTTTCAATCAGGGCTAGGGCATTCCATTCATAAATAAGTTTTTGTGAACTTCGTGTAAACCTTCGTGAACTTTGTGGTTAAACTGGCACCCAAATTGCTACAACAAACAAACAAACAAAACAAAAACAATGAAAATAATTAAAATAGCATTTCTTTTCTTAACAAGTATATCTTTTGCACAAGACGGTTATTGGGATAATCAACGCGTAACCAACAAAGAAATAAAACTTTCGGCAGGAGAAAGAGTCTTAATCAAATCCGAAGATTTTCCTGACGGCACAACCGAATTTGTATACCGAATCACTTTACTAGACGAAAATCAGAAAATGGTTTCCGATTTGTCATCAATACTCAAAGCTATTCCAGATCCAACAGGAATCACACAAGGAACTGGCGGAGCTATTTCGTTAACCTCAAAAATATCTGGTGATGACAAATGTACTTATGCCATTTTTTCTGACAATAATAAAGCAATAGATTTTACAAAAACTGGAAATACAAAAAAATCTTGTTTGTATCAGAACAATCCTATAAACAAAGAAGTAAAAGTAATTTCTCTCGAAAAATCTACTTGTTTGGTAGATGATTCTAAAACGATTTGGTTTGGTTTCGAAAGCAAAAATTGGATTTTAGGACAGAAAATTATTCTCGAAATTGTTCCGTGGGTAGATGCCAAAGCGAGTAAAATATGGAATCAAACCAACAAAAAAACAGCTTTAAATTTTATAAAAACCACCGAAATCGCATCAAAATTACCCAATTCGGAAGTTTTTTGTTTCAATATAATTGAGAAACTGCAAAATGAATACAAATTTTCAGTATTTCAAAAACTGTCAAAAACCGAAAAACTGTCATTAATAAATAAATTTGAAGACAAGGCATTAATAGAAACAAATACTGTCGAAGTTTATAATAAAATTATCCGTCAAGAAGCTAAAACTTTAGCTAAACAAGGCAAGTATGACGATGCAATTGCAATATTAAATGATAAAATCATCCATAAAGGCAAATCATCGGTTTTAGACTACAATACTTTGGGTGAATTATACATTTATACCAAACAATTCGAAAAAGCGCTTAAAACGCTCAAAATTGCCGAAAATTTAGATTCGAGCGAGCTTCTAGTGCAACTTAATTTAGCGAATACTTATATGTTTTTAGACAGAATGAGTGAATCTCGAGAAATTCATAATAAGTACAAAGAACAAAACGTATCTACAAACCAAACTTGGAAAAATAAAACCATCAACGATTTAGATAAATTCCAAAAAGCAAATTTACCAAATGACAATTTCAAGAAAATTTTGAGATTAGTTGATTAAAAAAAGTGATACTTTTTGTCATTCCGTCGAAGGAGCAATCTCTTAAATTCATTCTAAAAAAAATGTGATTCCGACGAAGGAGGAATCACAAACTAGTTAAAGATTATAAATCTAAATAATCTAATAATCTAATAATCTAAAATTCTAACAATCTATTTTGAAAGCAACTTACCACAAATATATTCTCGATTTCAAAAAACCATCAGGAACTTCGAGAGGTGTTTTAACCCAAAAAGAGACTTGGTTTTTAGTGTTGCAAAATGACAAAAAAAGTGGAATAGGAGAGTGCGGAATTTTGCGTGGTTTGAGTTGCGATGACAGACCCGATTATGAAGAAAAATTGCAATGGGTTTGTGATAATATTCACTTGGGAGAAAAAGCACTTTGGGAAGCTTTAATAGAGTTTCCATCAATTCAGTTTGGAGTCGAAATGGCATTCCAATCATTAGCTTCGGAAACTCCTTTTTTGTTGTTTCCTTCGGCGTTTACTTTAGGAGAAAAAAGTATTCCAATTAATGGATTAATTTGGATGGGTGAGGCGCAAGATATGAAGCGACAAATTGAAGAAAAAATAGCACAAGGATTTAAGTGTATAAAACTTAAAATTGGAGCAATAGATTTTGATAAAGAACTGGAATTATTACACTATATTCGTCAAAATTTCACTCCAGAACAAATAGAAATCAGGGTTGATGCTAATGGCGCTTTCAGCGAAATTGAAGCTTTAAATAAAATAAATAAAATAACTGGTTATCAATTGCATAGTATTGAACAACCAATACAAAAAAATCACACTGACACTATGTCAGAACTATGTAAAAACAGCAAAATTGACATTGCGCTCGACGAAGAACTTATTGGTGTGTTTTCTTATCAAGAAAAAGAAGATTTGTTGCTCAAAATTAAGCCGCAATACATTATTTTTAAACCTAGTTTTATAGGTGGTTTTCGAGGAACAAATGAATGGATTTTCTTAGCCGAAAAGCACAATGTTGGTTGGTGGATTACATCAGCTTTAGAGTCAAATATTGGATTAAATGCTATTGCGCAATTTGCCTTTTTGAAGCAAGTTTTAATGCCACAAGGTTTGGGTACTGGAGGCCTTTTTACGAACAATTTCGATTGTCCGTTGGAAGTGAAAAAGGGGCAATTGTTTTATAATCCAAACTTAAAATGGACTGCCGGAATTGATGATTTTTTTTGAAATAAATAGCAAACTTTTTTAACTAAATTTAAGCTTGTTTTTGTATGTAATTTTGAAGTGATTTTTTTGCATTTTGCTTCACTTTTTTTTGCATAAAATTTGTCCATCCTAACAAATAACCTTTCAACCCGAGTGCTTGTTTTGTCCATTTATAAAAGTCAAAATGGTCGGTGTGTTTGATGATTAATCCGTCTTCAAATTCAAATTTTGCATCAATAATATTTACTACTTTTCTGTTTGTTTGACTAAAAATATAAGTAGCAATCCAATTTGTTGAACCAGATTTTTCATTAGTAACGACATCAGAAAATTCAATTTTTAAGTTTCCTTTGCTTCTTTCTAAAAGCATTTTCCACATCGATATGACTTCTTTTTGGTTCAATTTTCCGAAAGCTGGATCTTCAAATATCACGTCTTTATGATAACAACTCGCCATTTCTTCGGCATTAGAATTGGCAAAAGCATTGTAGAATTTTTGTATTAAAAGAGAGTTTTTCATAGTGTGCTATTTTTTTAAATTTTTCATTAATCCCAAAAAGCTAACCATTGCCCAAGTGCCTTCGAGTATAACAAATGGTTTGTAATTGATAAGTATCGATGCATAACAAGCGATAGAAGCTCCTAAAATGTTTAAGATAAAGAACAAAATACCTTCTTTTGGAATTAATCCAAAAATATTAAGAAAATAGGCAACTAAAACCATAGAAACTCCTATTGTGCCAATGATGTCATTATAATTCATATCAAATATTATTCATATCAAAGATAAAAAAACATTTGTCAAGATAATGGTTTAAATATTTTTTCTAACTATTTGTATTTTTTTCGCTATCAAGATTATTTTACTAGTCTTTTAATTTTTATGAATATTGTCTAAAATATATCTTAATGAACTTAAATTTC
>NZ_JAYWDT010000003.1:0-26618 GCF_043779715.1 Flavobacterium sp. | reverse complement strand
CATTACGATACAATGAGTTTCTGGGTCATTCATTAGTAATTCGACAGCTTCTTTAGTTGTAGTTCCAATAATTGGATCTCCACCAATTCCGATTGCTGTAGTAATTCCTAAACCTTGTTTTACAACTTGGTCAGCAGCTTCGTAAGTTAATGTTCCCGATTTAGAAACAATTCCTACATTTCCTTTTTTGAAAACAAAACCTGGCATAATACCAACTTTAGCTTCACCTGGCGTAATAATACCTGGACAGTTTGGTCCTATTAAACGACAATTTTTTCCTTTGATATAATCATTGGCTTTAATCATATCTGCAACTGGAATACCTTCGGTAATTGTAATAATTACTTTGATTCCTGCATCAGCAGCTTCCATAATAGCATCAGCAGCAAAAGCTGGGGGTACAAAAATAATTGTTGTGTCTGCTCCTGCCTTTTCTACAGCATCTTTTACAGTGTTAAAAACGGGACGGTCTAAATGTACAGTTCCCCCTTTTCCAGGAGTTACTCCACCTACAACGTTTGTTCCGTATTCGATCATTTGTTCAGCGTGGAAAGTTCCTTCGCTTCCTGTAAATCCTTGAACTATTATTTTTGAATCTTTATTGACTAAAACACTCATGATATATTTTTTATGTTATTTTTTTATTGTGTTGCAAAAGTAAGGTTTTGAAATATACTTTTTAATAATTTTGCTAAAATAATTTAACTCAATTGACTCATTTGAAATCCACGGTATAATTTATCGTCTTTTAGTTCCCAAATAACCATAAAATGTGCCAAAATCATTTCTTCTCTTGGGTTCTCGATTGTCTTTACATAATGACTGTATCTTACCGTAACTTTGTTATTATCTTCTAGCAAATGAGTAATATATATTCTTGAAGAATAATACGCTTTACCCATCTGGTTGGTTATATTTAACATTTCTTCTTTATTCATTTGAAGAAAACCTTTGCTACTATTCCAATCTAAGGATACATCAGGATGCATATAAACATCTAGTAATGTACTGTCTAAGAAAACATTAGATTTGTAAAAATCTTTAACTATTTCTTTTGGGGTCATTTTTATTTGAGTTTATTTATGATTTCGGGAATTCGTTTTATATTGGCTAATTGTTTTAGTTTTTCACGAGATTCTTGAACTGGAGTACCAAAATATGATTTTCCACCTTCAATAGACTTAGTTACACCTGTTTGTCCCATTACTACAGCTTTTGTCCCAATGGTTATGCCGCTAGTTGTACCGACTTGTCCCCAAAGTGTGACTTCATCTTCAATAATTACACAACCAGCAATTCCAGTTTGCGAAGCAATTAAACATTTTTTTCCAATAACCGTATCATGTCCTACATGTACTTGATTGTCAATTTTTGTTCCTTCACCAATAGTTGTATCACCTGTAACACCTTTATCGATAGTACAAAGCGCTCCAATTCCTACATTATCTTTAATAACCACGCGTCCTCCAGAAATTAATTGGTCGAAACCATCTGGACGTTTTTTGTAATAAAATGCATCAGCTCCAAGGATTGTTCCTGCGTGAATGATCACATTGTTTCCTATAATGGTATTGTCATAAATGGAAACATTAGAATGAATGAGACAATTTTCGCCAATTACGACATTGTTTCCAATGAAAGTATTGGGTTGAATAATAGTCCCTTTTCCTATTTTGGCGGAAGCCGAAACAGCAACATTCGACGCTTGAAATGGTCTGAAATGATTGGTTAATTTATTAAAATCTCGAAACGGATCATCAGAAATCAACAATGCTTTACCTTCGGGACAATCAACATTTTTGTTTATTAAAACTATTGTTGCTGCCGATTGTAATGCTTTGTCATAATATTTTGGGTGATCTACAAACACAATATCGCCTGCCTCGACGACATGAATTTCATTCATACCCAAAACAGCAAAATTATCATCACCCACATATTCGCAGCCGATAATATTTGCAATTTCTTTGAGGGTTTGTGTTTGGATAAATTTCATCAAAAATTATTTTACACGTTCCATATAAGAACCTGAAGCGGTGTCTATTTTTATTTTATCTCCTTCGTTGATAAATAAAGGTACATTTATAGAAGCACCAGTTTCTACCGTAGCAGATTTTGTAGCATTTGTAGCTGTATTTCCTTTTACACCTGGTTCAGCATAAGTAACTTCTAGTACTATTGATGCTGGCATATCTACAGAAAGAGGTAAATCGGTTTCGGTATTTACTTGTACCATTACGTTTGTTCCTTCTTTAAGTAATCCTGGATTATCAAGAATTTTTTTATCTAAAGTAATTTGTTCAAAAGATTCAACATTCATAAAATGAAATTGATCTCCTTCAGCATATAAGAATTGATAAGTATGTGTTTCTACACGAACTTCGTCTATTTTATGTCCTGCAGAAAAAGTGTTATCTAATACTTTTCCGTTAGATAAGCTTCGCAATTTTGTACGTACAAACGCTGGTCCTTTTCCTGGTTTTACGTGAAGAAATTCGATAATTTTATAAATATCGTGGTTGAATTTGATACACAATCCGTTTCTTATATCTGATGTAGATGCCATTTTGTTTATTTATTTGTTAATTTGTTTAATCGTTAATTTGTTTAATTGTTTAACCGAATTAACGATTAAACAATTATACTAGAAAATTTATACTCCTGTATATCCTTTCATAATACCTCTTGAAGAATTTCTAATAAAATCTAAGATTTCATCTCTTTCGGGAGTTGCTTCCATTTCTGCTTCAATGATTGCTAATGCTTGTGAAGTATTATAATTTTTTTGATATAAGGTTCTGTAAATGCTTTGTATTTCGCTAATTTTTTCGGTTGTAAAACCTCTTCTTCTTAGTCCTACAGAATTTATTCCTACATATGACAAAGGTTCTTTTGCTGCTTTTGTATAAGGTGGAACGTCTTTTCTTACTAATGAACCACCAGAAACCATTGCATGATCTCCAATAGAAATAAATTGATGAATAGCTGCTAATCCTCCAATAATTGCAAAATCCCCAACTGTAACGTGACCTGCAAGTGCTACACCATTTACTACAATAGCATTTTTTCCAATATGACAATCGTGTGCAATATGTGCTGTTGCCATAATTAGACAATTATCTCCAATAGTGGTTTGTCCTGAAGCAACTGTACCTCTATTGACAGTAACACATTCTCTAATTGTTACGTTATCTCCAATTACGGTAAGCGAATCTTCTCCTCCAAACTTTAAATCTTGAGGGATGGCAGAAATTACTGCGCCAGGAAAAATATTACAGTTTTTACCTATTCGCGCACCTTCCATAATGGTCACGTTAGAACCTATCCAAGTTCCGTCGCCAATAACTACATTATTATGAATGGTTGTAAATGGTTCTATAACTACATTTTTGGCAATTTTTGCGCCTGGATGAACGTATGCTAGTGGTTGATTCATATTTTTTGTTTAATCGTTTTACTGTTTAATCGATTAACCGAATAAACGATTAACCAAATCAACAAAAAAATATTATATTTTGGCTATTTGCGCCATCAATTCTGCTTCGGCAACTAATTTTCCGTTTGCGTAAGCATGGGCTTGCATGTGACAAATACCTCTTCTTATAGGAGTTATTAGATCACATTTGAATATCAATGTATCTCCGGGTAATACTTTTTGCTTGAATTTCACATTGTCTATTTTCATAAAAAATGTCAAATAATTTTCTGGATCAGGAACTGAACTTAAAATTAAAATCCCTCCTGTTTGTGCCATTGCTTCTACAATAATAACTCCAGGCATAACTGGTGCTCCTGGAAAATGCCCTACAAAAAACGTTTCGTTCATTGTTACATTTTTTAATCCAACTACTGAGCTGTCTGTCATTTCGATAATTCTGTCTACAAATAAAAAAGGTGGACGGTGTGGCAGAATACTCATAATTTTATGAATATCCATCAGCGGTTCTTTGTTTAAATCGTAAACAGGTACATGATTTCTTTGTTCAGCTTTAATGAGTTTAGACATTTTTTTTGCAAATTGAGTATTTACAAAATGACCTGGTTTGTTTGCTATTACTTTTCCTTTTATTCTTGTTCCAATTAAGGACAAATCTCCTATAACATCAAGTAATTTATGACGTGCTGCTTCGTTAGGATAGTGTAAAGTAAGGTTATCTAAAACTCCATTTGGTGTGACTGAAATTTTATCTTTTCCAAAAGCAATTTTTAACCTATCCATAGTTTCTGTAGAGATTTCTTTATCTACATAAACAATAGCATTGTTTAAATCACCACCTTTTATTAGTCCATTTTCTAGTAAAGCTTCTAGTTCATGCAAGAAACTAAAGGTGCGACAATCGGCAATTTCGTTTTTAAACTGGCTAATATTTTTCATACTCGCATTTTGAGTACCTAATACTTTAGTCCCAAAATCGACCATGGCAGTTACTTGATAATCATCACTTGGCATAACAATTATTTCGCTTCCAGTAGCTTCATCTATATAAGAAATCACTTCTTTTACAACATATACATTTCTTTCGGCTTCTTGCTCTGCAATACCTGCTTTTTCTATAGCTTGCACAAAATATTTTGACGAACCATCCATAATTGGAAGTTCTGAAGCGTTCAATTCGATAATAACATTGTCTAAATCGCAACCTACTAATGCGGCTAGAACATGTTCTGGTGTTTGAATTTTTACACCCAACTTTTCTAAATTTGTACCACGTTGTGTGTTTACAACATAATTTGCATCGGCTTCAATTATAGGCGAACCTTCTAAATCTACTCTAACAAAAGAGAACCCATTATTTATTGGTGCTGGTTTGAATGTTATCGTTACTTCATTTCCTGTATGAAGTCCAACTCCTGTTAGGGAAATTTCGTTATTGATGGTTTTTTGTTTGACCATAATTATTTTATTATTTTTTTTAATTCTTCTATTTCGGTAACAATTTTTGGAAGATTTTTAAAATGTACATACGATTTACTATACTCTGAATACCCGAAAGATGGACTTCCTTGTAAAGTTTCACTGTCTTTTATATTTCTTCCTACTCCTGATTGCGCTTGGATTTTTACATTATTTCCAATGATTAAATGTCCCGCAATTCCTACTTGACCACCAATCATACAGTTTTTGCCAATTTTTGTTGAACCAGCAATACCTGTTTGAGCAGCAATTACAGTATTTTCGCCAATTTCTACATTGTGAGCAATTTGAATTTGATTATCTAACTTTACTCCTTTTCTAATAATTGTAGATCCTAATGTTGCTCTATCTATTGTGGTACAAGCGCCAATATCTACATTATCTTCGATTATAACATTTCCTATTTGAGGAATTTTACTAAAAGTTCCGTCAGAATTTGGTGCAAAACCAAAACCATCGGCTCCAATTGTAGTTCCTGGATATATGTTGCAATTGCTTCCTATTTCTGTCTCTGAAAGAATTTTGGCTCCTGCAAAAATAACGGTATTGTCGCCAATTTTTACATTATCGCCAATAAAACTATTGGGATAAATTTTTACATTATTTCCAATAATTACATTTTCTCCAACGTAACTGAAACTTCCTAAATAAAAATTACTTCCGTATTTTGCTGATTCTGATAAAACACAAGGCACTTCAATCCCTGCTTTATTGTTTTTTGCTTGATTATAAAACTCTAAAATTTTAGCGAAAGCACCGTAAGCATCTTCTACTTTTATTAATGTGGTTGAAATTTCATTTTCAGGAACAAACGTATTATTTACAATTACTATCGACGCTTTTGTGTCATATATATAATTTGTATATTTTGGGTTTGATAAAAATGTTAAGCATCCTTCAGTTCCTTCTTCAATTTTAGACAACATAGAAACCGTAGCGTTTGGATTTCCAACAACTTCTCCTTCTAATATTCCTGCTATTTGTTCGGCCGTAAATTTCATTTGCACAAAAATATAAAAATTTAAAAAGAAACTTTAGTTTTTATTGAGTTGTTTTGGAAAACAAAGAAAATATTTTGTGACTTGTTTAGATAATGCTTTTAATGATAATTGATCTGACAATAATGCTACGTCTTCTATCGAACCATCTTTTTTGAGTATTCGTATGGGCTCAGCCAATTTACTATACGCTTGATTTCTTATTTTTCCTTTAAAAACAAAATATTTCGCTTCTTGCAGTCCAATATTATTTGTTTTTGAAAATTGCTCAGTTAATTCCTGAACTTCTTCTTTAGAAAATTTGTCTTCATTCATTTTAATTTTTAACAAATCTCTGTTTATTATCATTTTGCTTAATGAACTTAATGTAAAATCTTGGTGGTTTTGCCAATGTTTTATGGCGCCAACAATATCTGTATCATCTAGTTGAGCAAATTTATTTAAAATAACATCATTGAAATCGGTTAAACTTATTTTATTTTCAATAAAGAAAAGTAAATTGTCGCTGCAGGTAATTGCAATTCCTTTTTGGTACAATTCTTTAGCTCTTTTTAGTATGTTTGTTAAAGTAAGTTCTGCAACTAAACTGGTTTTGTGTAAATATACTTGCCAATACATTAATCTTCTTGCCATTAAGAATTTTTCGACCGAATAAATTCCTTTTTCTTCAATTACCAATACATCATCAACGACATTCATCATCTGAATTAATCGATCTGAATTTATTTTTCCTTCTTCGACACCAGAATAAAAACTATCGCGTTTCAGATAATCCATTCTATCCATATCTAACTGACTAGAAATGAGTTGTAACATAAATTTTCGAGGATATTCTTCTTTAAAAATCTGAATGGCTAAACTTAATTGTCCGTCGAATTCGACATTCAATTTATTCATAAATAACAACGAAATTTCTTCGTGATGCACAGCTTCTACAATACTGCGTTCCATGGCATGAGAAAATGGACCATGACCAATATCGTGAAGCAAAATGGCAATGTATAAAGCATTTTCTTCTTCGGCAGAAATGGTTGTGTTTTTAAATCGTAGGACTTGAATCGCTTTTTGCATAATATGCAAGCAACCTAAAGCATGATGAAATCTCGTATGATTGGCTCCTGGATAAACTAAAGAAGACAAACCCATTTGAGAAATTCTTCGCAATCGCTGAAAATACGGATGCTGAATTAAATCATAAATTAACGGATTAGGAATCGTAATGAAACCATATATTGGATCGTTAAATATCTTTAGTTTATTGGTGTTGCTCACTTTTTTTGAATTTATACAAATATAGAAATGAATTTAAGAATTAATTGTACAATCCTTAATTTTTACTGCTTCGAAACTTATAACATTCTCCTCGCCTTTTCTAAATCTTCAAGCGTATCAATTCCGATTCCTACATGAGTAGTTTCGACCATTTTGATGCGTTTTCCATATTCTAAATATCGAAGTTGCTCTAGTTTCTCTGAAGCTTCGAGTGATAGCATTGGTAAATTATAAAAGTCTAACAAAGCTTGTTTTCTAAAAGCATAAATACCAATGTGTTGCATATATCTTACGCCTACATTTTCTTCCCTTGGATATGGAATCACAGAACGGGAAAAATATAACGCAAATCCTTGTTGGTCGACAATTACTTTGACATTATTTGGATTTTCAATGTCATTTTTGTCAGTAATATTTCTCATTAAAGAAGCTAAATCTACTTTTTTGCCTGTATCATTTCTAAAGACTTCAATCACTTTTTCGAGTGGCTCTTTGTTGATAAAAGGTTCGTCACCTTGCACATTGACAATAATATCTACTTCTAGATTTTCTATAGCTTCTGCAATTCGGTCGCTGCCTGATTCATGTTCTTTGATACTCATAATGGCTTTCCCATTATTAGAAATAATTTCATTATATATCAAATCTGAATCGGTAACTACAAAAACATCATCAAACAAGTTAGTTTTAACAGCAGCATGATACGTTCGTAAAATAACAGTTTTCCCTCCCAAATCTTGCATGAGTTTGGCTGGAAATCTTGTTGAGGCGTATCGTGCGGGAATTACGGCGATTATTTTCATTTTATATTAGTGTATTTTTTATTCCACAAAATTTTCATCTTTAAAACCTATCAAATATAATTTATCTTTTGCTCTTGTCATGGCAGTATATAACCAGCGAATGTAATCTTTATCTATTCCGTTGGGTAAATATGGTTGCTCGATAAATACCGTATTCCATTGTCCTCCTTGTGATTTGTGACAGGTTATGGCATACGAGAATTTGACTTGTAACGCATTAAAATATTCATTTTCTTTTACTTTCTGAAATTGTTTAAACTTTGTTTCTCCTTCATAATCTTTCATCACTTCTTGGTATAATCTATTCGATTCTTCGTAAGATAATGATGGCGATTCGCTCGAAATTGTATCTAATAACAATACGGTTTCGTAAGGTTTTTGGTCTGGATAATCGACCATTCGTATCTTAACATTGGCAAATTTGAATCCGTATAATTCTTTTATATTTCGAATATCTAACACTTCGATAATATCGCCATTAGCAATAAAACCTGCTTGGTCAGAATCCTTTAACCAAAAGTAATTGTTTTTTACGACCATTAGAAAATCCCCTGTAGAAAGTTCACTTTCTTTATCTAGAATTTTTGTCCTAATTTGTTCATTATATTGATTGGCTCGTTTATTAGAACGAACTATAAACGCCGTATCTTCGATGCTATAATTACTATAAGCCGAATTTATGGCGTCTTGTATATCGTAACCATCGGTTAGTCGAACAATGTCTTTAAATCCTTTCAGATTAAATTTGAAACTATCAAAAAATACATCTTTCAATAATTCTCTAAGTTCTGTAGCATTGTATAAAATTCCTGAGTTTTCTTCTTGACGCATAACTTCATCAAATTCGATAGAATACACGTCTTTATTGTAATGCAAACTCAAAGTATTTGTATCTAAAGCTGGCGATATATCTAACTGAACTGGTGGTAATTGTGCCGTATCACCTAACAGAATCATTTTGCAGTTATCACCCGAATAGACATAGGAAATTAAATCATCTAAAAGTGAGCCATTTTCGTACAATTTAGATTCGGTATTCACATCCGAAATCATAGAAGATTCATCTATAAAAAAGATGGTATTCTTATGTTTATTAGATTGCAATGTAAATGAAACGCCACCGCCAGATGTCTTTTTAGGGAAATATATTTTTTTGTGAATGGTAAATGCTGGTTTGTTCGAATAATTAGCAATTACTTTTGCTGCACGACCAGTTGGTGCAAGTAAAACATACTTTTTATTAATTTCGATTAGGTTATTTACAATAGTCGAAATCACCGTTGTTTTTCCTGTTCCTGCGTACCCTTTTAGTACAAAAATTTCGTCTTTATTACTGTTTGTAATAAATTCTGCAATTTGCTGAAAGAAAATATCTTGTTTTACGGTAGGTTTAAAAGGAAATTTTTTTTGTAAAACACTGTAAAACAAAGAAGCACTCATTTATTTTTGATAAAATATTATATTTCAAATATACACATCAAAATTAACTTGTTTGTTTATTAAAGTAAAAAAAATTGTAGATTTGCTTTTTAATGATTTAAAGCCATTATGTCTTCAGCTAACGCTACAATTCTAGAAAAAAAATATAAAAATTTAGTACTCCAAGTTTCATTAACTGAGGTCTCTTTTTGTATTAAAGATACGTTGAAAGATAAAATTGAAACCATCAATAGTTTTTCGTTTAATAAAATTTCTAATCCAACAGAAATTGAACAATCATTAATCAAAGTTTTTAATGAAACGCCAGAATTAAATACAAATTTTGATGAAATTACTGTTTTACACAACAATAATTTACTCACTTTTGTGCCATCGGTTTTGTTTGATGCACAATATATAAGCAGTTATTTACAATACAATACAAAGGTTTTCGAGTCCGATTTTTTTGCTTACGATTTGGTTACAAACAACGATATGGTTACTGTTTATATTCCTTATGTGAATATTAATAATTTCCTGATAGATCGTTTTGGGAGTTTCAATTACAAACATTCGTTTACCATTTTAGTAAAAAAAGTATTAGAGTTTTCTAAAAATATTGATGAAACGCAGTTGTATGTTCACATTCAATCCGATAATTTTCAGATTATAGCGGTTAAAAATCAGAAGCTTTTACTTTTTAATACATTCGATTATAAAACCGAAGAAGACTTTATTTACTACTTACTTTTTGTAGCCGAACAGCTTAATTTGAATCCAGAAATGGTACAACTAAAACTTTTCGGGAGAGTTACTAAAGAAAGTAATTTATACCAAATAGCTTACAAATACATTAGAAATGTTTCTTTGTTTTTTGATCATAACAACATAGAAAATAAGATTTCACAACAAGAATATTTACAAAATTTTATACCGATACACGCGTGCGAATAATTTCAGGAAAATACAAAGGAAGAAGAATTAGTCCACCCAAAAACTTGCCAGTTCGTCCCACGACTGACATGTGTAAGGAAGCCTTGTTTAATATTTTAAATAATAATTTCAATTTTACGGAGCTTCGCGTTCTCGATTTGTTTGCAGGAACAGGAAGTATAAGTTACGAATTTGCCTCTCGAGGTTGTAAGCCAATTACAAGTGTTGATGGCGATATGGGTTGCGTGAATTTTATTAGAAAAACAACCAAAGAATTCGATTTTGATATCACGCCTATAAAAAGTGATGTTTTTGCTTTTTTAGAGAAAAACAAAGCCAGTTACGACATTATTTTTGCCGATCCGCCTTACGGAATGGAGCAAAAAGACTTCGAAAAAATTATTACATTGGTTTTCGAAAATGGATTGTTAGAAGATGACGGTATGATGGTTATCGAACATTCAAAATACACCAAACTCGAACATATGGAGAATTTTTCTTATGATAAAGGTTATGGTGGTTCGGTTTTTACCTTCTTCGAATTAGAACATGACGAGGAAGAAACGGGTGATGAAGATGATGAGATTGATGCGTAATTAACGTATTCTATTCTCTTCATCATTTATACTTTTTTCTTTAAATTCTGAATCTTTTATTTTCCCAAAAGAGTATCTAATTCCCAAAGAAATTTCATGCGTATCTGATAGATAGTTTGACTTCGAACTAACTTTATTTACCGTAAAATTTTCTTTGTAAACGAAATTTTTAAAAACATCATTAAAACTTAAGGTGCAATCCCATTTTTTAAAAAATGTTTTAGAAATAGCCAAATCTATAATAAACTCTGGTTGTCTTCTTTCAAAAACGCCTTCATATTGTGTTGTTAATCCCCAAACTGTTGTAGAAATGGTGTATTCTTTGGGTAATTTGAATAGATGATTTGAATAGTAATACATATATGGTTTAGATTCATTTTGTATGGCTAATTTGTCTTCAATTTTATTCAAAATAAAACTCAAACTATTATTTACAGTCCAAAATTTATAAGTAAAAGGAATAGTAAAATCTATTTCAAAACCAGTTTCTTTTTCAAAATTCTTCTGGCTAAAGGTTAAAATATTTTGAGAATTATCATAAATAAAATCTCCATAAACTGGATTCGAGTTTTTGTAATAACTCAATCGAATCAATTTATCATTGTATTGGAAATTAGTCGCAATTTCATCTTTTATTGTTGGATCAAGATTGATATTACTTCCATAAATAAAATAGGGATTTATATAAGTAGAACCTTGATTTGTGGAGGAATAATTTGGCCTAGCTATACTTTTAGAATAATTTAGAGTAATTGATTTTGAACTATCTACAGGAATGTCAAATTGTACTTTCGGGAAAAAATTAGTGTACTCTTTTTTAATTAAAGGCAAAATTTCATTTGTATATTTTCCAATAATATTAGTTTTTTCGATTCTAAAGCCTGCTGAATATTGCAACTTTCTTATTTTACCTGAAACTTGTGAATAACCCGAAATATTTTGCTCTTTAAAATTATATTTTGATACCGTTGAAGCCAGATTAATTAAATTTGAAATATCGGAATTTGTTTTGGCATTTGCATTAAGAAATAAACCACCAACCTCTAATTTTATCTCATTTTTAAATGTTTTTTCTAAATCTGTTCTTCCTGAAATGACTGAAACATTGAATTGCTGATTTCTATTTTGTACTGGTTCAAATGGAGAATCGTTATTACTGTTTTCAACTAACGTAGTTATTTTTTTATTAAAATTAGAAAACTGAAAACCAGAAAACAATTGGGTATTTATTGATTTTATTTTCTTAGAATAATTTGCAAATGAATTTATAAAAACTCGATGTTCATCATTATTACTTCGTGTTAAAATATTGTTTTCTATATTATTTTGTTTGTTGAAAGTTTTTGTGTTTATACCAAAGATATCTTTTTGAACTCTCGCATTTCCACTTATAGAAAAATAATCATTTTCATTTATTTTATAAAATAATCCGCTTCCAAAAACGAATTGTGGTCTTTTAGTATAAGCTTCTACATCATAATCTGAAATAATATTTGCCTCCGGAATTTCATATTTTATATTGTGTCTTTCCCAAATATTTAATTGATTGTAATTGAAATTTACTTTATATTCTAATTTCTTTTTTTTGACACTTGCATTAATTCCTAAATAATTATTGAATCCTTTTTTGATGGAAACCGTTTCTGTCAAATTGATTTTAAACCTTTCTTTTTTGCTTAATTTCCGTGTAATTAAAATTACAACTCTACCTTCCGCTTCATATTTAGCTGATGGATTATTTATAATTTCGATGCTCTTAATTTCATCTACAGACAATGTGTTTAAATCGTTTATTGTTACTTTTTGATTGTCTATATAAATTAACGGATTCCCTTTTCCAATAATACTAATGGTTTCTTTATTAGAACCAATAATTACATTTGGCAGTTTTGCTAATAAATCGATAGTGTTTGGAACTGATTTTAATATAGAATTTGCTATATCAACTTTCCGATTGCCGTTTTTATTGGTAAAAACTTTCTTTTCGTCTTTTATGATTACTTCTTCTAGCTTTTTAGTAATTGTATCTTGTTTGACTTCATTTTGTGCCAATGCTAAATTTGAAATCATCAGACTAAACAGTATTATTAGTGCCTTTTTCATTATTAATTTATTGAATTATGTAACCATTCTAACCAATCTTTTGCCACTTTATCCCAATTCTCTTTCTCATAAATAGGTTCTGATTTTTCGTTTACAGCAAAAAAATTATGCTCTAAATCAGGATAATTCATAAACCTAAAATTTTGTTTTCGATCTCGAATGACTTCTATTTGAAACAAATCATTATAGTTTGCTGCAACATCTTTTGAGCCATAAGTCACTAAAATTGGAATTTTAAGTTGTACTAGATTTTCTCTTTGTGGCAACGAAAAACTATAAGTAGCTTTATAAGTATCACCTCCATTATAATTGATAACAGTACTGTTTTCGACCACCGTTTTCCAATAATTTATTATATTTTCTTTATCACTTTCTTCTGATAAAATATTTACAATTCGGCCAAAAGGATTTCCTCCAGAATAAATTAGATGTGTTATTTTAGGACACATCGATGCCATTTTTGAAGCTATAGAACTTCCTTCAGAATGTCCAGCAACTACAAGCTTTTTCTTATCGACCCATGGTTCTTTACCTAACTGTTTGAGAATAAAAATATTTCTAAAAACATAATAGTCTAGATAATTTCTATCGGTATAACCTTTGGGTGGAATTTTATTTTCTTTATCTTTCAAATACATGAAATTTTTGCCCAAGATGTTAGCATTAGCAATAATTGGAATATTTGGCTTTGAAATAATTATAATATGAAAATCATCTAAAAAAGGCATTTCGTTAAAAGGTAAAGTCCCATACAATCCTTTTTCATCATAAATAACAACTGGTCTTGGCAAACTTCCTTGACAAAAGAAGAACAATGGTTTGGCTATTTTCTCTTCTCCTTTTTTAGAAATAACAATCAAATCAACTTTATCATCTTGAAATTTGAATGACATTTGTCTGTAACCAAAATCTTCTGGACTTTTTTGAGCAATGGCGTAATTTTTTGAAATTAAGAGCATAATTAGCAGGATTTTATTCATTTATTCTTCAATTATCGATGCAAAATTGCTTTCAAAATTTGAATCTGAAAGTTAATTGGAGGTTAATGCTAGGTTAATGTCTATTTTATTCCATAAAATCTATTATTTTTGAAGTGATGAAGAAGAAAATCAACTTATTAATTTTGTTTTCTGTTGTAGTGCTTATAGCGCTTTCAATTATGCAATTTTATTTGGTAAAAACCACTTATGATTATAAAGTAGCGCAATTTAGAGCGGAAGTAAAAACCAAAATTGCTAATATCACAAACGATTATAGTGATATCGATTCTACAATTTTTAATAAAAAGGATTTGTTGTATCGCGAATTGGCGATGAATTATATTTTAGATAATAAAACCCGAAACAGAATTAAAAATGCCATTCTACAAAACCAATTTAAAAAAGAATTAACTCATAAACTACAACTTAAATTCGAAGAAGAAATACCTGATTTAAAAATCGATTTTGCCATTGTTCTTAACAAGTTTGTACTTTATAATAATACTAAAATTGCAGACACCATTTTTGCAGAAAAATCAATAATTAGAAACAAATTATATGGTAATTTAGCTTCCCTAGACGATGCTTTTCTAGTCAGAAATTACGTAGGAACCACAAGCGGAAATACCTTAAGTTCTGATTTTAAATTACTTACAGAAGACGCTTTATATGTATCAGTTGCCAATTGGGAAACAATAATTCTGAGACGAATGTCAATGATTTTATGCTTTGCAATTCTCTCAATTTTAACCCTAATTTCGCTTTTTGTCATTGCCATTAAAGCTTTAATAAAACAAAAAAAAGTAAGTGATATCAAAACTGATTTTATTAATAATATTACCCACGAATTAAAAACACCATTGGCTACATTAGCTATTTCTACCAAAATATTAGAAAGAAAAGACATTCGTGATAACGAAAAACATTTCGATAATTTAGTGGCAACTATATCGCGTCAAAACAATCGTTTGCAACAATTAATCGATCAGGTTTTAAATAATTCATTGGAAGACAGCGAAATCGAATTACAAAAGGAAAAGATAAATTCTGAAATTTTTTTAAATTCAATTATAAATGATTTCAAAATTTCTAATCCATCGATTGCAATTTCAACAAAATTTTACGCCATCGAAACTTCCTTATTTCTAGACAAATTTCATCTTACAACAGCGATTCAGAATGTATTAGAAAATGCTGTCAAATATGGTTGTAATCATATTATTATTCGAACTTCATTAGTAAATAACCAATTCAATATTAGTATTCAAGACGACGGAATTGGAATTTCAAAAAGCAAACATTCCTTGCTTTTTGATAAATTTTATCGAGTAGAACAAGGCAATTTACACAATACAAAAGGTCTGGGGTTGGGTTTATATTATGTAAATCAGATTATAAAAGCACACCAAGGAACCATTGCTGTGATTAGCGATTTAGGCAAAGGAGCTGTTTTTAATATTAGTATTCCATCATAAAAAAATATTTCACGAAGATAAACACAGAGATTCACAGAGATTTATAACTCTTTTTATACAAATTATGCACTTATTTTAGTCCATTTATAGGCTAGTTGTCATTCCGACGAAGGAGGAATCTCATTATTTGCTTTTCTTTATGAGATTCCTCCTTCGTCGGAATGACAAAATAATTAAAAAATCCGTGTAAATCCGCTTTATCCGTGTCATTCGCGTGCCATTATAACACAATAATAAATGAAAAAAGTACTACTTGCCGAAGACGATTTCGATTTTGCCGATGTTCTAAAACAATATCTCGAGCTATACAATTATCAAATTACTTGGGCAAAAAACGGAGAAGAAGCCTTACTCCTATTTCAAAAAGAAACTTTCGATATTTGTGTATTTGATGTCATGATGCCAAAAATGGACGGATTTACACTAGCCGAAAAAATAATCGATATCAATCCAGAAACACCATTTGTTTTCTTAACTGCCCGAAAATTAAAAGAAGACAAACTAAAAGGATTGCAATTGGGTGCCGATGATTATATCGTAAAACCTTTTGAAGCCGATGAATTGGTGTTGCGTTTGAACAACATTTTAAAAAGAGGAGAACAAAAAAATCAAGCTATAATTTCGGTCGATGAAATTACAATTGGTAACTATATTTTCGATCCAAACAGATTAGAATTAAAGTTAGGTAACCATACGCAAAGACTTACAGAAAAGGAAGTTGCTATAATTTTATTTTTTCTAAAAAATAAAAACCAACTCATCAAACGAAATGGTATTTTACAAAGTATTTGGGGAAATGACGATTTCTTTTCAGGAAGAAGTATGGATGTTTTTATAAGCCGAATCAGAAAATATTTCTCTAACGACAATCGAATTACTATCGAAAGTATCCGCAATGTAGGCTTAGAATTTAAGATTCAAAACTAAAAAAAAAGCAGACCTATAAGCCGGATTCTGTTCTCATTATTACTAACGATACCTTATCATTTATCTAGGCTTGCAATTACTCACAAGCTCCATCTTTCTACCCTTCAGCAACGGACGAGAAGCCCTTAACTACCGATATACTTGAAATTTCACCGCATAGAGTTTACCTGGTTTCACTACAGCATTACCTGTACATACTTTCTGTTGCACTTGTCCTTGATCGATTGCTCAACCCGACGGGCGTTACCCGCTATGCTTCTCTCTGGTGTCCGGACTTTCCTCCCCCAATAAATTGGCGACGATAAGGCGGTCTGCGCTGCAAAAGTAACTTTTTTTAGGAGCTAATCCCGCTATTCGTTGCAATCTTTTTTTATACCTGACAGGTTTCAAAAACCTGTCAGGTATAAAAACTACTATCAGGGCTAGGGCATTTCGTTAATTGAGGAAGTTATGATTAAAAAAGTAACGTTAACTTTATTTCTACATAAGTATTTTCGTAGATTGCAGCAAGTAATTTTAGGTCATAGAACTATTACATACAACCCAAATAAAACGATAATCAAACAAAAAACCAATGAAAAAACTTACTCTTTCTTTAGTAATTATATTGCTATTAATGCCTAAACAATCCAAAGCACAAAATAATGGAGCAGCAATAGCAGCAGCTGCAGGAGGAATTGCTGCTATTGGAGCTGCAATTGCCTCAATTGATGATATGAAAGAAAGAGCTGAACTGACTGCTACACAATGGATTTTGACTAATCATCCGGAATTGACAGGTTTTTCATTAAAGACACTAGATTTCGATGGTAAAAAATTAAAAGATATGTCTTCCACTTCTGTTATTTCCTTCAAAATACAAGAATTTACTCCAACAGATAATGTGGTTCTTGATGGAAAAAAACAAATATTATTTGCTTTTACAAGTTACGGTTGGATTAATGAAGCAGGTATTGATTTCAATAAAGTGAATTGGTATTTGATTGATAGCGATGAATGGATGCGTATGATGGTAGCTTATTCAAAAGTTTCTTCAAAAGAAAAAAATGAAACCATTCTTAAAGAAAATTTAACTAACGGAGTAATTGTGAACAGAGGTGTAAAAGTTAAAGGTAAGCTAGAAGTACCTTTTTTTAAATTAGAAGGTGACATGTATTTAGCTGTAGATTATTCTTCAGAAATGAAATTGATTTATAACGAAAACTCTTTAGGTATTTTTATAAAAAAAACTCATGATTTGGTTCAGATGCGAAGAGGAAACGTTATAAATATTCATGAATTTCTTTTTGATGGGAAATAGATTTAGTGATTAACCAAAACATTTCAAAACTTTTGACTTTTGACTTTTGACTTTTGACTTATTACATCTATATTTGCTTTCGAATAAATTTCTATGGAACAATTTGTAGTATCGGCTCGTAAATATCGTCCGCAAACGTTTAAAGACGTTGTGGGACAACAAGCCATTACCAATACTTTACTAAACGCTATAGAAACCAATCATCTGGCTTCTGCCCTATTGTTTACTGGACCTCGTGGGGTAGGAAAAACAACTTGTGCCAGAATTTTAGCTCGAAAAATAAACCAACCTGGTTACGACGACCCAAACGAAGATTTTGCATTCAATGTTTTCGAACTAGATGCAGCTTCAAACAACTCGGTCGATGATATTCGTAATTTGATAGACCAAGTTCGTATCCCGCCACAAACAGGACAATATAAAGTTTATATTATCGACGAGGTTCACATGTTGTCATCAGCGGCATTTAATGCTTTTTTGAAAACATTAGAAGAACCACCAAAGCATGCCATTTTTATTTTGGCAACGACCGAAAAACATAAAATTATTCCAACGATATTATCTCGTTGTCAGATATTCGATTTCAAACGAATTACTGTCAAAGATGCTAAAGAACATCTAGCCGAAGTCGCTGCCAGTCAAGGTGTAATTTGCGAAGATGATGCTTTGCATATTATTGCTCAAAAAGCCGATGGCGCCATGCGTGATGCTTTGTCAATTTTTGATAGAGTCGTTTCTTTTTGCGGAAACAACCTTACACGTCAAGCAGTTACGGAAAATTTGAATGTTCTGGACTACGAAACTTATATTAATGTAACGGATTTAATTTTGGAGAATAAAATTCCAGAATTACTATTGGCTTACAACGATATTTTAGCAAAAGGTTTCGATGGTCATCATTTTGTAGCTGGATTGGCTTCTCATTTTAGAGATTTATTGGTTAGTAAAACGCCTGCAACTATTGCTTTGCTAGAAGTTGGCGAACAAGCTCAGAAAATGTATTATGCTCAATCTCAAAAAGCATCGCAAGATTTTCTTTTGCAAGGAATAGATTTGGCTAATGATTGTGATTTAAAATTTAAGGTTTCTCAAAACCAGCGATTACTTGTAGAACTTTGTTTGATGCAATTAGCCTCTATCACTTTTGATGGAGAAAAAAAAAAGCTAAACAATATATAATTCCACCTACTTATTATCGGAATTCAGGGTTTTCAATTACTGAGGTTAAAATCAATAATCAAATACCCGAAAACATTTCAGAAGTTGCAATTGTCAATGAACCTGCAACGGAAATTCCTATTGTTGAAGAAATTCAGAAACCAATTGAAGTAGTTTCAAGTCCTAAAGTTGATGAGATTACTTCGTCTAATGCAATGACGAATGTACCAAAAGTTTCGGCTTTGTCTATGAAAAGTATTCAGGCTAAACGAGCATTAGAAGCGCAACTAAAACCTATAGAAAAACACCACGACGAGTTACCAACAGAGCCATTTACAGAAACTCAAATGTTGGAACAATGGATAAAATATGCCAATAGATTAGGAGATAAAGGTTATAAAATCCTTGAGTCTTTATTATTACTTGACGACCCGAAACTAGAAGGTACAACTATTATTCATGAGTTGCCAAATGAGAGTTCTAAAATAGATTTTGATGGCGAGAAACACGATTTGTTAGGTTATATTCGAGGAAAACTACACAATCACAATATTACGATTGAGATAAGAATAAACGAAACTATCGAAATTAAAAAAGCTTTTACCGTTCAGGAAAAATATGATCGATTGAAAGGTTTGAATCCAGCGTTGGAATTACTTAGAAAGACTTTCGATTTGGATTTGTAAATTAAAAATTTAATTTTTTAAATGACCAGTCTAAGGTATTAAAAATGATTAATTCATTTTTTAAAGTTGGTAAATCTGTAATCAATTTTAGAGTTTCGTGCGCCATTATTGTTCCTATAATACCTGGTAAAGTGCCTAAAACCCCATTAAAATTACAATTAGGTACATCTTTTGGGTTGGGAGGTTCGGGAAATAAATCACGAAGATTCTTGCTTCCGTTATGGTTAAAAACCGCCATTTGCCCTTCAAAATTTAAAATACTGCCGTAAATTAGTGTCTTTCCAACTTTCACGCAAGTGTCATTTACTAAATATCTGGTGCTAAAATTGTCTGAACCATCAACAATAATATCGAAATCTAGAATGATTTTTTCGGCATTTTCCAAAGTCAATTTCTCATCAAAAGCAATTATATTAATCAATGGATTTAAAGCTTCTAAAACTATTTTTGCTGTAATCGCTTTAGATAATCCAACTTGGTTTTCGGTATATAAAATTTGGCGGTGCAAATTATGTAACTCAATAACATCAAAATCTACAATTCCAATAGTTCCTACTCCTGCCGTGGCAATATATTGTAAAATAGGACAGCCTAAACCTCCTGCTCCTACTACTAAAACTTTGGATTTCTTTAATTTTTGCTGACCAATATCTCCAATTTCGGGCAACATTATTTGCCTATTGTATCGTAAAAAATCTTGTATTATACTCATTTGATTTCAGATTTTAGATTGCTGATTTTAGATTTCAGATTGAAATGAAAATTTTTTATGTCTCCCTTCGGGGATTAAGGGGCTATCCGTCCAAACTGGTTCGTATCCGTTATTTGAAATTACCTTTGCTATTTCCTGAGCAGAGCGTTCATCGCTAATTTCAAATTGTTCTAATGATTGCGGATCGACCACATAACCACCCGGATTGGTTTTGGAACCAGCACTCATACTCGTCACTCCTATTGGAATAATATTGTTTCTAAAGTTTTCATTTTCTCTGGTCGAAATAGAAATTTCTAAATCTTCGTTCCATAATCGATAAGCACAAATAAGTTGGGTTAAATCTTTATCGTCCATAATAAAATTAGGCTCGATAATTCCTTCTGCTGGACGCAATCTTGGAAAAGAAACCGAATATTTACTTTTCCAATAGGTTTTTTGTAAATAATCCAAGTGCAAAGCATTAAAAAAACTATCAGTCCGCCAGTCTTCTAATCCTAATAAAACGCCTAGACCTATTTTATGAATGCCCGATTTTCCTACTCTATCTGGTGTTTCTAGACGAAAATCAAAATTTGATTTTTTCCCTTTTGGGTGGTATCCTTTATATACTTCTCGATGATAGGTTTCTTGATATACTAAAACTGAATAAACGCCAGCCTCATGTAATTGTTGATATTCTTCTGTTGAAAGTGGTTGTACTTCGACCGATATATTTGAAAAATCACCCCTAATTTGTGCAATAGCATTTAGAAAATAATGAATGTTTACAGTATAATTGGCTTCTCCCGTAACAAGTAAAACATGATCAAAACCTGACTTTTTCAAAGCTTCGACCTCCAATGTGATTTCGCTATCGGTAAGGGTTTTTCGTTTTATTTTGTTATCCATACTAAAACCACAATAGGTGCAAATGTTTTGACATTCGTTGCTCAAATACATAGGTGCATACATTTGAATTGTTTTACCAAAACGTTTTTTGGTCAATTGATGCGTTATTTGAGCCATTTGTTCTAAATATGGCAAAGCTGCAGGTGAAATTAAGGTTAAAAAATCATCTAAATTGCGTTTATTTTTCGATAATGCAAGTGCCACTTCTGAAGCCGTCGTTTGATAAATTTTTGCCTTGATTGTTTCCCAATCGTAGTTTTCAAAGATGTTTTTAAAAGTGTTCATTTAATTTTTTTTATTTCAAGTTTTTTGTCATTTCGACGAAGGAGAAATCACACACGCTATGAGATTTCTCCTTCGTCTAAATGACAAGTTTGTGGATAGTTTACATTACCTAAAAAAGACTATTCATATAAAAATGCCGTCAACGGACTTGATGCTACTGCATACTTATATTGTTGACCAATTTTTGCTTCAAAGGCTTTTCGTCCTGCAATTACAGCTTCTCTAAACGCTTCTGCCATTAGTTTTGGGTTTCCAGCCACGGCAATCGCAGTGTTTACTAATACAGCATCGGCACCTAATTCCATAGCTTTCGCAGCGTCGGATGGCGCTCCAATTCCTGCATCTATAATAACTGGAACTTTACTTTGCTCGATAATAATTTCTAAAAAATCGATGGTTTTTAAGCCTTTATTACTTCCTATGGGTGATCCCAATGGCATAACAGCCGCAGTTCCAGCCTCTTCTAAATGCTTACATAAAACTGGATCTGCGTGTATGTATGGCAAGATGATAAATCCTAATTTTGCCAATTCTTCAGTAGCTTTTAAAGTTTCAATAGCATCGGGCATTAAATATTTTGGGTCGGGGTGAATTTCTAGTTTCAACCAATTAGTTTCTAAAGCTTCACGAGCCAATTGGGCTGCAAATATGGCTTCTTTGGCATTTCTTGCTCCCGATGTGTTGGGCAATAAATTAATTTTAGGATGTTTTAAATGTGATAAAATTACATCGGTTTCGGTTTCCAAATCAATACGTTTTAGTGCTACCGTAACCAATTCGCTTCCTGATGCTAAAATCGCTTCTTCCATTTGAAGGTTAGAGCCAAATTTTCCTGTTCCCAAAAACAATCGAGAATTAAAATTTTTATCTCCTAATTTAAATATTAATTCCTTCATATAATTTTTTATTTAGTTGATTTATTAGTTGTAATTTATTTTCGCTATGTGTAATTAAACCAGAAACAGCAATGCCGTGAATACCTGTTTTCATAAGGCTTTCAATATTTTCGAGTGTGATGCCTCCAATGGCATAAATAGGAATTTTGATATTTTCGTTCATCATATTTTCTATAATAGAACCATAGCCTTCAATTCCTAAAATTGGACTTAAATTATCTTTTGTTTTTGTAAACTGAAAAGGTCCTAGTCCAACATAATTGCAATCTTCGTTTTTTCTTTGAAGTACCTCATTAAAAGTATTTGCAGTTCCGCCAATAATTTTATGATTACCTAATAGGCTTCGTGCGTCTTTGATTCGCATATCGTTCAACCCTAAATGCACCCCATCGGCATCAATTTGAATAGCTAAATCTACTTTGTCATTAATGATAAAAGTCGCCTGATATTCCTCACAAAGCATTTTTACGGCTTCCGCCAAAGTGAAAAGCTCGAGCGAATTCCCATTTTTGAATCGCAACTGTATCCACAAGCAACCATTATCCAAAGCTTTTTTGATGTTATGCAATTGTTCTTCGTGTGTATTTCCTTGAGAAATGTATTGTAACTTATTATACATGATGGTATCCTAATTTTGTAGGGTTAGATTGCAAAAAGCTTTCTATATATTTTTTTGCATTAATACATGCCATTTTAATATCTTGTTCTAAAGCAAGATTGGCAGTAATTGCTGCGGATAATACACAGCCAGAACCGTGTTTCTCGAAAGCGATTATTGTGTTTGGTAAAAGCTTAAAAACGTTAGCTTTAATATATAAAAAATCGACGCCTATAGCATCAGTATTATGTCCTCCTTTTAGTAAAACTGAACAAAATTCAGAAAGAATTGAAGCCGTATTTTCGATGCTATATTTTTCGACAGTAAGTTGTAAAATTTCATTATAATTTGGAGTAATTAGATCTATATTCTTTAATATTTCTATCAAAGTAAATTGATTTTCGATGGTTAAAAAATTAAAATTAGTCGATGATTTTAAAACTGGATCCCAAACTATTTTTGTTTTAGGGGAAAGTTTTTTTATAGTAGAAACAATTTCTTTTAAATAATCTAATGAAGGAATAATTCCAATTTTTACTGCTTTAATCTTATAGTTTTTAAACAATTTGTCTAATGATTTCAAAATAAAAGTCAAGTCTGTCCATTGCATTTCGTAGAATGCATCTTCCGTTTGAATGGTGTTTCCAGTATTAATAGCAAAACCATACACAGGATGTTGTTCGAATGTTTTTACATCTGCCAAAACTCCTGCTCCTGCTAAAGGATCAAATCCTGCGATTGTTAATACGAAAGGGTGATTTGCTGACATTTTTTAAAATTTTCAATTGATCTATTACTGTTCCAAATACTGCCTAAAAGAGCTATATCATCAAAACCATTTTCTAATGTTTGTTGGATGTTTTCCAAAGAAACTCCACCTAATGCCACTAGCTTTGTCGAAAAATTAGTACGTTTTTTTATGGCTTCAAAATGATTAATATTAGAAATATAATCTGGCTTTGAAATACTCGGATAAATTGGACTAAGGAAAGCATAATCAAATTCTTTTGATAAGGTATTGAAATCTTGAATCGAATGAATTGAAGTTGATGCAATTGACGTTTTACACCTGACAGGTTTTAAAAACCTGTCAGGTCTTGTGAGTAATTGCACTCGGTTTTTCCCTGTAACGTGTAGTCTATTGATTCCGAATCCAACCGCTAAATGATGATGACTATGTAAAACCAATTTGTTTCTATATTCCAATTTAATTTCAGATAAAAAAACTTTCATTTCTTTTTCTGAAAAATCAGGTTTACGAATATGCAACAACATTAATCCTTCCGCAAACAGCGAATGAATTGTGTTGATTTCATTCCTAATAGAAATAGCATTGGTAATGACTATCATATTTTAGATGTAAATTTCTTTCCCATTTTCTACAAATTCTTGTGACTTCTCTTGCATGCCTTTTTCGGCTTCAGCTACGTCACGAATTTCTTGTGATATTTTCATAGAGCAAAATTTTGGACCACACATTGAACAAAAATGCGCCACTTTTGCCCCATCAGCAGGAAGTGTTTCATCATGAAATTCACGAGCTGTATCTGGATCTAATGATAAATTGAACTGATCTTCCCAACGGAATTCGAATCGAGCTTTGCTTAATGCATTATCACGATATTGTGAACCTGGGTGACCTTTTGCTAAATCGGCAGCATGAGCAGCAATTTTATATGTGATAACTCCGTCTTTTACATCTTTCTTATTGGGTAATCCCAGGTGTTCTTTTGGTGTTACATAACACAACATAGCGCAACCATACCAACCAATCATTGCAGCTCCAATAGCTGATGTGATGTGGTCGTAACCTGGTGCAATATCTGTTGTTAATGGTCCTAATGTATAAAATGGAGCTTCATCACAATGCTCCAATTGTTTGTCCATATTTTCTTTAATCATATGCATAGGAACATGTCCTGGACCTTCTATAAAAACTTGTACATCGTGTTTCCATGCTACTTTTGTAAGTTCTCCTAGTGTTTCTAATTCGGCAAATTGTGCAGCGTCATTTGCATCGGCAATGGAACCTGGACGCAAACCATCTCCAAGTGAAAAAGCAACATCATATTGTTTCATGATTTCGCAAATGTCTTCGAAATGGGTGTAAAGGAAATTTTCTTTGTGGTGGTACAAACACCATTTTGCCATAATCGAACCACCACGTGACACAATTCCAGTAACGCGATCGGCAGTTAAATGAATGTAACGTAAAAGTACTCCTGCGTGAATTGTGAAATAGGAAACCCCTTGTTCGGCTTGTTCGATTAGAGTGTCGCGATAAATCTCCCAAGTTAAATCCTCGGCAATGCCATTTACTTTTTCTAAAGCTTGATATATTGGTACTGTTCCAATAGGCACTGGAGAATTACGAATAATCCATTCTCTAGTTTCGTGAATATTTTTTCCTGTGGATAAATCCATTATTGTATCTGCTCCCCAACGACAAGCCCAGACTGATTTTTCTACTTCTTCTTCGATGGTTGAAGTTACAGCACTGTTTCCTATATTGGCATTTATTTTTACCAAAAAATTACGCCCTACAATCATAGGTTCGCTTTCGGGATGGTTAATATTGTTAGGAATTATAGCACGACCTCTGGCTACTTCACTACGCACAAATTCGGGTGTGATTTTACTTTTTGGTGTGTTTGCTCCAAAGCTATTACCGTTATGTTGGCATTGCATGGCTTTTGTTTGCTCATTGATGAGTTCTATGCGTTGGTTTTCACGAATAGCAATATATTCCATTTCAGGAGTGATGATTCCTTGTTTTGCGTAGTACAATTGCGATACATTGGCGCCTTTTTTGGCACGCATTGGTTGGTGTAAATACTCGAAACGCAAATGGTCTAATTTGTCATTATTTAGGCGTTCTTTACCATATTTTGAAGAGATTTCGGTTAGAATTTCTACATCATTTCTGTCTAAAATCCATTCTTCACGAAGGCGTGGCAATCCTTTTCTAATGTCTATTTCGAGGTTTGGATCGGTAAATGCACCCGAAGTATCATAAACGGTGATTGGTGGGTTTTTTTCTATTCTTCCGTTAGACATTTTTGTATCTGCTAGTGAGATTTCCCTCATGGCTACTTTTATGCGATGAATTGTACCATCGACATATATTTTTGTAGAATTTGGGAATGGTGTTCTGGATATTTTTTGTTCGTTGTTCATGTTTTTTAATTTATATTTTTTCTTCTTTTTTACTTTTTTCTTCTCTGCTAGGAATAATAGTGGAAAGTCCGTAAAGGCAAAACCGTAAGAAAGCAAGGAGTAGGAAAGGACTAAACGAAGCTCTTTTTATCACTATGTTTTTGAGGTTTTGACTGCGGACTTGAAACGTCCCGATAGCTATCGGGAAGCCCAATCACCCTAACGATTATCCGCCTTGCGTTGCCGATATGATTAAGATGTCGTCGGTTTGGTTGAGAGTATGATTATTCCAGTTGATTTTTGGAATAACGGTGTTGTTTATGGCTACAGCGATGCCGTTTTGTTTGGTGGGAATTTCCAAATCAAGTAGTGCCTGAACCGTAAGGTTTTCTGGTGTGAAATGCTTGATTTGATTGTTGATTTTTAGTTCCATTCCTTTTAGAATTTAGTATATAGTTATACTTTAGGAATGGCTATAATTGTACATAGGTGTACAAGAAAGTCTTCTTACTTTT
>NZ_JAYWDT010000002.1:0-2344 GCF_043779715.1 Flavobacterium sp. | reverse complement strand
ATTTTTGCCTTTTTTTGAATTATGTTTGAATTTGATTTATAAAAATAAGTTTAAAATTAATAAAAGTCGTTACTCCACTTTTTTAGCATTGATATCTCTTCCCATATTTAAAGTCAAACTATCAATATGTCCATTTTCATCACTATTAAAAGTAAACTGAGCTGTAATTATCTTGCTATAAAATCTATTTTGAGCCATTGGATATACAGTTGTAATTTTTTCCCCTGTTCCTTGTATGTACAAATCTCCTTTGTCTTCAGTTACCGTAAAAGAAAAATTTTCATTTAATTGATATCTTCCTAAATAGGTTTTCAGAACTTCTGGCGCAACTTTTACGTCAATAATCATATCAGTTGTCTGGATGTCTAATTTATTTAAAACCTTTATTGCATTTACATTATTTGGATTTAAAGCCACTGATTTTTTATAATTTTCGATAGCATGAATCGTATCTTTTCTCATTAGATAAATTTCGCCTAGACTGTCATAAACATTTGAAGAATTTGGATTTATTGCTACAT
Organism: Flavobacterium sp.; assembly: GCF_043779715.1. Classification (GTDB taxonomy): domain Bacteria; phylum Bacteroidota; class Bacteroidia; order Flavobacteriales; family Flavobacteriaceae; genus Flavobacterium. Next base: position 1,823 of record NZ_JAYWDT010000002.1, on the reverse strand, counting down.
TAAATTTGAAAATTGAGAAAGCATCTGCTGATTTATTTTCATTAAGGTATTTATAACCCAACTCGTTAATAGCGGCATCGTCCAATACAAATTGATCTGGATCCGATTTTATAGATTTGGTTACTATCAAAATAGCATCATCAACATCATTTACTTGCAATGCTTTTTGGAATTCTGAAAATACAGTAATCTTAGGTAATTCATAAGGTTTAGAAGCTAAGATATTCTCTATTGCAACGTTCATAACATCTTTATTGATAGCATTTCCAGCATTCGTAAGCCATATATAGGTATTTTTCTTGTCTAAATTCCTCATAATAAAAGTTCGGTAACCAAAATCACTTCCTGAATGGTTAACTGATTTTTTTTCTGGAGTAAGAAACCATCCAAATCCGTAATTAGACAACGAACCATTATTTAAAACTACAGGAGTGAATGCTTCCTCAAGTGTTTTCTTAGAAACTAACTTTTCAGAATATAAAGCTTGATCCCACAAAAACAAATCATCAACGTTTGAAAACATACTTGTAGAACCTGTATGTGAAACTGTGTAATCATCAAGCTCACCAATCACAGAATAACCCAGAGCTCTATTTTTTAAATCGATTTTTGGAGCATCACCAACCAAAGTGTTTTTCATTTTTAATGGTTTAAAAATATTTTCTTTCAAAAATTCTGCTAAAGACATATTCGAAACTTTTTCTATAATTAAACCCAACATAATATAACCAACGTTATTGTAAACATAACGGTCCCCGATATTGGCGTCTAAAGCTTCCCTTTCCTCAATTATTTTTAAAATTTCTGAATTTGTTAAGTTATCTTTATTAGCGAATGGCTGATATAGGGGCAAACCCGAAGTATTATTTAGTAAATTTCGTATTGAAATGTCCTTTCCATAAGCTGGGAATTCAGGAAAATACTTGGTGATTTTTTCATCGTAAGAAAGCTTATTTCTTTCTTTTAATATCATAATTCCCATCGCAGTAAATTGCTTAGAAACAGATGCTAAATCAAAACAAAATTCCGGTTTCAGCAACTGTTTTGTCTCTTTATTTGCATAGCCAAAAGCTTTACGATAAATCACTTTTCCATTTTCTGCGACTAAAATACTTCCATTAAATACTCCACTTGCGTTGGCTTGTTTCATTAATTTATCCAATTCTGATGCTTTATTTTGCGCAACAACATTGGACAAATTACAAAAAAGCACCATGAAACTTAATAAAATTGACTTGAATAAAGATGGAACTGCTGTGTTTTTCATTTTGAGTTTATTTTATATTTATCTAAAATCACATTTCAAATATACCTATTTTCTTATATAAATTCTAAACATTCTCCTTTCCAAATTTCCAAACAAAAAACTATCTTCGCTTCATCAAATTAAAAATCCGTTTTAATCCGAGTTTCTGCTTTAGCAAATCGGTTTTATACGTGTCCAAAAATATCTAAATGCAAAACCTCCTACTCACTCCCATCGAATACTTGAAAGGCGTTGGTCCCAATCGGGGCGATTTGCTGCGCAAGGAACTGGGGATTTATAAGTATGTGGATTTGGTAAATTTTTTTCCAAATAGATACATTGACCGCACACGGTATTACAAGATTAATGAACTGCAGAACAACATTGCTGAAGTTCAGATTATTGGTAAAATTATCAACATTAAAACAGTCGAATTTGGTCGAAACCAAAAACGATTGGTGGCGACTTTTGTAGATGATACGGGACAAATGGAACTCGTTTGGTTTCAAGGCCATAAATGGATTCGGGAGAGTTTAAAGCTGAATGAAATGTGTGTAGTTTTCGGGAAATGCACGTC
>NZ_JAYWDT010000001.1:0-11520 GCF_043779715.1 Flavobacterium sp. | reverse complement strand
GATCGTAGAATCGAATATAGAAGAAATTCTTACCGATCACGCTTGGTGCGAACAAAAAGCAGCCACAAATGTAATTACAATGATTACTCACAATTCTGAACATGAAGAATTAGTAACCGAATTATTAAAGATTGCCAAAGAAGAAATAGATCATTTCCAGATGGTTCATGAAATTATTAAAGAACGCGGACTAACATTAGGTAGAGAGCGAAAAGACCATTATGTAAACGAATTATTCAAATTTCTAAAAAAAGACGGAAGCCGTAATGATGCGTTTGTAGATAGATTATTATTTTCGGCAATGATTGAAGCTAGAAGTTGTGAACGTTTTAAGGTACTTTCTCAAAATATTCAAGACAAAAAATTAGCTGATTTTTATAGAGAACTTATGATTAGCGAAGCCGGGCATTATACTACATTTTTAGGATTTGCCAGAAAATATTCAGAAAAAGTTGATGTAGACAAACGTTGGGCAGAATGGTTAGAATTTGAAGGAGAACTCATATCTAATTACGGAACAAAAGAAACTATCCACGGGTAATTATTTAAAGTCAAAAAATGAAAATCGAAGACTTCATGATTCCCTGCGTAAACAAAACACTTTTTGGTATAGATTGTTTCGGTTGTGGTACACAAAGAGCTTTTTTATTAATTCTAAAAGGCGAATTTGTTGAAGCTTTTTATATGTTTCCTGCCATTTTTACCACTATTATATTTTTTATAATTCTGGGATTAAACTTTATTGACAAATCTAGAAATTATCACAAAATAATTATATCATTGGCAATTATTAATGCTATTATTATGATAATTTCTTACTTTTACAAACTAACAAACTTTTAAAAAAACTATGGAAAAACAAAAATTACCAAACGGAACCGTCATTCTTATCTTAGGGATTTTATCAATTATTACCTGTTGTTGCTACGGAATAGGTTTAATTTTAGGAATTATAGCTTTAGTTTTAGCTAAAAAAGACATTGCATTATATGCAACAAATCCTGAATTATATTCTGATTACAAAAATGTAAACACAGGTAAAATCTTAGCTATTATTGGTGTTGTTTTAAGTGCAATATATTTACTATTAGTTATTTGGATGATTTATACATTTGGATATGATAACATGCAAAATCCAGAATTGATGCAAGAAAAAATGAGAGAATTAATGGGTTCATAAACCTAAAATAATTATAATAAAAAAATCCGTCTAGTTCTAAAAACTAGACGGATTTTATTTTATAAAAATAATTGAAAATTACTTCTCAAATTGTTTCAATGTTTTAATAATTATCGAAACACAATCTAGCAATTGCTCTTCATTCATTACTAATGGTGGTGCAAAACGAATAATATTTCCGTGTGTAGGTTTTGCTAGCAATCCGTTATCACGCAAAGCCATACAAATATTCCAAGCGGTATCGCTTTCTTCAGTATCATTTATCACAATTGCATTCAATAAACCTTTTCCACGTACTAAAGTTGCAATGGTAGAAATTTCAATAAATTTTGCCAATTCCGAACGGAAAATTTTCCCTAATCTTTCAGCATTTTCAGCAAGATTTTCATCGGTAACAACTTGAAGTGCTGCAACCGCAACCGCAGCAGCAATTGGATTTCCACCAAAAGTAGATCCGTGTTGACCTGGCTTAATGACATTCATAATCTCATTATTTGCTAACACTGCCGAAACTGGATAAGCCCCACCAGAAATTGCTTTCCCTAGAACTAAAATATCTGGCTGAACGTTTTCGTGATTTACAGCTAATAATTTACCCGTACGAGCAATTCCTGTTTGTACTTCATCAGCAATAAATAAAACATTATGAGCTTCACAAAGTGCTTTCGCCTTTGCCAAATAACCTTCTGCAGGAACATAAACTCCAGCTTCACCTTGTATAGGTTCTACTAAAAATCCTGCAATATTTTTTGATGATTTTAATACATTTTCTAAAGCGGTCAAATCATCATAAGCGATGCTAATAAAACCAGCGGTGTAAGGACCAAAGTTTTTACGTGCATTTTCATCGTTAGAAAACGAAATAATCGTCGTTGTTCTTCCGTGAAAGTTTCCGTCGCAAACAATAATTTGCGCTTCATTTTCGGCAATTCCTTTTTTCTCATAAGCCCATTTTCTACATAGTTTCAAAGCAGTTTCTACCGCTTCGGCACCAGTATTCATTGGTAATACTTTATCAAAACCAAAATAGTTTGTTATAAATTCTTCGTAAGGTCCTAATTTGTCGTTATAAAAAGCACGAGAAGTCAATGTTAATGTTTGTGCTTGCTCTATCATTGCTCCCACAATTTTTGGGTGACAATGTCCTTGATTTACTGCCGAATAAGCTGATAAGAAATCGTAATATTTTTTTCCTTCTACATCCCAAACATATACGCCTTCTCCACGAGCCAAAACAACAGGAAGTGGGTGGTAATTATGCGCTCCATATTTGTCTTCTAAAGCAATAATTTCTTGTGAACTGATTTTTTCTAATACTGACATGGTAATAATTGTATTGATTTTAGTAATCTCAATTCCTTCTTTTGGAGAGAAATCATCCCTATTTTCGACAAAAATAATGAATATTCTTTAATTTACTGCTTATCTTTCTCCAAACATTTCTAACAACTTGGTAACCGTATTCCAATTTCTAATGGTTGCCGTTACATTTAGTTTTTTCTCAATATATTTCTGATCTAATCTGGTTTTTCCTGCGCCAACATCATATTTGATATAAATTCTACTCGAATCAATACTAGCTTCATCAGGCTTAAACTGACTGATTTTTAAATCATTTAAAGCCGAAGCATTCAATTCTTTCGAAATAAAAGCAACATATAATTTTTTCGTATCGACTTCTTTTTCTTTTAAATAGTTATTGTTTTTAAAACAATCTTCTAAATCTTTTTTACCAATAACAACATTAGGAACATCATGACCAAAAACTTTAAAAATCTCCTGTTTGATTGTAAAACCAACACTTGGACCATTTTCTTCTTCCGAATCTACAAATACATTTCCTGATTGAATATACGTTTCCACATTTTGGAAACCAATGTTTTCTAAGGCGCTTTTCAATGCATCCATTTTTATCATATTGTGACCAGAAACGTTGATGCCACGAAGGAGAGCGAGATGGGTTGTCATTATTTATATAGATTTTGGTATAAATTTAAAATAATTTATCAAATGAACCTAACAATCCTTATTTTTGCAACATGGGAAAAAAAATAACAGACAAAATCGTTTTTGATACGGTAAAAGTCCTTGATGCGGGTGCAAAAGGCGTTTCGGTGGCGAAAGCTCCTGATGGTAAAGTAATTTTTATATCTAATGTCGTGCCTGGCGATGTAGTCGATGTGCAAACTTTCAAGAAGCGTAAGGCTTATTATGAGGGAAAAGCTATCAATTTTCATGAATATTCTGAGCATAGAACAGAGCCGGTTTGCGAACATTTTGGTGTTTGCGGTGGTTGCAAATGGCAGAATATGAAATATTCACAACAATTGTATTACAAACAAAATGAAGTTTATAACAACCTGAAAAGAATTGGGAAGGTCGAAATGCCTGAATTTGAAACTATTTTAGGTTCGGAAAAACAGTTCTTTTATAGAAATAAAATGGAATTTGGTTTTTCGAACGCTCGTTGGATGACCGAAGCCGAAATAAAAAGTGATGAAGAGTTTGATGACCGAAATGCGTTGGGTTTTCATATCCCAAAAATGTGGGATAAGATTCTTGATATTACAAAATGTCATTTGCAAGCCGATCCATCGAATGCGATTCGTAACGAAATTCGTCGTTTTGCGATAGAAAATAATTTAGAATTCTTCAATCCAAGAAATCACGAAGGTTTACTTAGAACACTTATGATTCGTACGGCTTCGACTGGTGAAATCATGGTTCTGATTCAGTTTTTTAAAGAAAATAAAGTACAACGTGAATTGATTATAAATCATTTGGCTGAAACTTTTCCAGAAATTACTTCATTACAATATGTGATAAATGGAAAACCAAATGACACGATTTATGACCAAGATGTAAAATTATTCAAAGGTCGTGAGTATATTTTAGAAGAAATGGAAGGTTTACAATTTAGTATTAATGCGAAATCTTTTTACCAAACCAATTCTGAACAAGCTTACGAATTATACAAAATAACAAGAGATTTTGCTGGATTAACAGGAAATGAACTCGTTTATGATTTATATACAGGAACCGGAACTATTGCACAGTTTGTTTCGAAACAAGCCAAGAAAGTAATTGGAGTTGAAGCAGTTCCTGAAGCTATTCTTGATGCCAAAGAAAATGCAAAACGCAATAATATTACTAATTGTGAGTTTTTTGTAGGTGATATGAAAAATGTTTTCAATGATGCTTTTATTGCGCAACATGGTCATCCTGATGTAATTATTACCGACCCGCCTCGTGATGGTATGCATGCCGATGTAGTAAAACAAATCTTAACTATTGGGGCTGAAAAAGTTGTTTACGTGAGTTGTAACTCCGCTACACAAGCTCGTGATTTGGCTCTTATGGACGAAATGTATAAAATAACTCGCATTCGCCCAGTTGATATGTTTCCGCAAACACATCATGTCGAAAATGTGGTACTTTTAGAAAAAAGAAAATAGATTTAAGATTACTGATTAACGATTTTTGATTTCAGATTTATGAAAAAACTAAAAATTATTACTATTGCTATTTTTATTGCAAACCTGTTTTTTGGTTGTGAGAAAGATGATATTTGCGAAGATGGAACGCCAACAACACCGAGAATGATTGTTGAGTTTTATGATAATCTTGAACCAACGGCAAAAAAAACTATTACTAATTTAGGAATTGTTGCTGACGGAATGTCTACTGGAATTTTATACAATGGCGTGAGTAAAATTGAAGTTCCGCTACAAACTACAGCCGATATTACAAAGTATAGTTTTATTTATGATTCACAAAATGTAGATGTTTCACTTCGAAATGAAGACAAAATAACCATCAATTATATAAGAACTGATGTTTTTATTTCTAGAGCTTGTGGCTACAAAACCGTTTTTAGTTTACTTGATAATCCTAATGGAATTGTAAAAACTATTGATACTGATAATTGGATTAAAGAAATCGTAATTCAGAAATATAAAATTCTTAACGAAGATGAAGTTCATGTTAAAATTTTCTTTTAATATCCCACTAAAGTCGAAAGTGAAAAGTCATAAAGTCGAAAGTCCTTATTCTAAATGGCTTCAACCTTTTTTTAGTTTTTACTCTTTTGAAAAAAAACAGAAGAATCAAAATCTATACACACAGGGCTTTATGACATTAAAACTTTATGACTTGCGACTTTTAGCTATCCTAATTCTATTTTTATCATTTGGCTCTTTTGCACAAGATAAAAAGAAAGACACTATTGTCCCTAAAACGCAACGATATGGCTTGCGTGTAGGTATCGATTTGTCTAAACTAGCCAGAACAGTTTATGACAAAAACTATAAAGGAATAGAGTTTGTAGGCGATTATCGTTTGACAAAAAAAATGTATCTCGCTGCCGAAATTGGTAACGAAACCAAAACTACCAAAGATAATACTGTTGATTTTACAACCAAAGGAACTTATTTTAAAGTAGGTTTCGATTCTAACAATTACGAAAATTGGTTAGACATGGAAAACATGATTCACATTGGTTTGCGTTATGGTGTGAGTACATTTAGTCAAGAATTAAATAGTTATAAAATATACAATACAGATACATATTTCCCAGTTGCCCAACCTGTTGCTAATGACACAAGATACAACGGATTATCCGCACAATGGGTTGAAGTTGTTGCTGGTATGAAAGTAGAATTATTTAATAATCTCTATGCTGGATTTAGTGCTCGTTTAAACTATCTGGTTTCAAACAAAAAACCTGATAATTTCGATAATTTGTATATTCCTGGTTTTAATAGGACTTATGACGGAAAATTTGGTGTAGGTTGGAATTATACAGTGAGTTATTTTATTCCTTTGTATAAATCTAGTGGCAGAAAGATATTAGATTCTAAAAAATAATTTTTCCATTTATCGAAATAATTTTATTTTTTTATCACGAATTACACAAACTTACATGTTAGCAGAAATTTTTAAACCACGAAAACATATGAAACTAATATTTCAATTTTTGATTAATTTTATTACGATATCATCGATTGCGCAAAGCAGCATCAATTATAAAGATGAAGACATCAATCAACTTAACATAAGCGGAGACAAAGTTGGAATGTGGAAACTTTTTGATGAAAAAAATGACGTGAAAATAACAATTGACTATTCAAAAAAAGAAAATCCAAAAATTGGCTTTTATAAAAATGAAAAATTGATTGCCACATATGATAAAATAGACAAATTAGAAATATATAAAGATGCTAAAAGAGTCAAAGCTAAATATTTTTACCGCGAAAACGGCTCTCAAACTTTAGTTGACGATACTGGAAAAGAATTAGATTCCGAAACCATAAAATTCTACGCACAAGCTGCAGAAGTTAACGCGATGTTTTACGGTGGAATCAAACAGCTATATGAATTTATAGGAAATAACTTTAATAGCAACGGTCAGAAAGGAAAAATGAAAGTGCAGTTTATTATTGACAACAACGGATTCACAAATAATATTGAGATCATTGAAACTTCAAATACGAAACTAAATGATGAAGCTAAAAGGGTAATATCAATATCTCCAAGATGGCAACCAGGGTATCAAGGAGGAGATTTTGTAAAAACTCCATATATAATTCCTATAAATATAAATTAATAAAACTTCTTCTAAGGCGGTTTAGCAAGAAGAAAATTAAGACTTTGAAAAACAACCTTACTTTATCTCCTTAAATCCTTTTATAAATAACCATTTCATAAATAATTTCTCACCTTCATTAGTTTGAATGGTTTGAAATTTTGGAGCCAAAAGTGTTCCTAATACAAAAGCTGTAATTGGAATCCAATAACCTTCTAAATTAGTATAAATTGCTACTAAATATCTAGTTGTAAAAAAGATGATGGCAAAGCCTATAAAGTTATAAACGAATGATTTTGTTTTTTTGTTCATGTTTTTAATTTTTAATGAGATTTCTCCTTCGTCGAAATGACAAGATGGTGTTTATTTTGTCATTTCGACGAAGGAGAAATATCATGATACTATTATTTATTTTAAATCTAATTACAAATCGTTACTATCTGAAACCTGATTACTGTTATCTAAATTCTGAAATTTCGTTCTCTTGCTTCCTTCGTACATTTCGTATTTTACCAATCGTGCTTCTAAACTTCCGTTGAAAAGTTTAATTTTTCGTGAAGGTTTTAATCCTACAAACTTTAATGCTTCAAGATTTGCTGTAATAAACCAAGCATTAGTATTAGGGTAACTTTGTTTTAAAGTATCTCCAATTTCTCTATAAAAACGTTCCATTTCGATGTCTAATCGTTCACCGTAAGGTGGATTAAAAACCATGTGTAACTTACCTTCTGTTTGTTTTTCTGTTTCAAAGAAATTTTGTTCAGAAATGGTTACATATTCATCTAAATTAGCATTTTTTATATTGGCAATCGCTTTCTGAACCGCACTTGGCGCTTTATCGTGACCCACAATCGTATAATGAAATTCTTTAATTTTTTTCATTAACGAATTCATAATATTATCAAACAATTCGTTATCCCAATCATTCCATTTTTCGAAAGCAAATTCCTTACGGTTTATGTTGGCAGGAATATTACAAGCAATCATAGCGGCTTCGGCAAGAATCGTTCCCGAACCACACATAGGATCTATAAAATGTCCTTGGCCTTCCCAACCAGAAAGCAACAACATTCCAGCTGCTAAAACTTCATTTATAGGCGCAATATTTGTCGCAGTTTTGTAACCACGTTGGTGTAATGAAGCTCCAGAAGTATCTAAAGCAACTGAAACTTGGTCTTTATCGATGTGAACATTGATTCTCAAATCCGGAAAATCTTTATCTACACTTGGACGAACGCCTGTTTTTGCTCTAAACTGATCTACAATTGCATCTTTACATTTCTGAGAAACAAACTGCGAATGTTTGAAATATTCTGAATGAACCGTTGTGTCTATGACAAAAGTCTGATTGGTGTTTAAATATTTAGACCAATCGATTCCTTGTATATTTTTATATAAATTTTCGTCACTTTTTGCTCTAAAATAGTAAATAGGTTTCAATATTTTCAAAGCAGTTCGCAAGGACAAATTGGCTTTATACATAAATCCCTTATCACCAGCAAAACTAACCATTCTGGTTCCCATTTCTACATCTTGAGCACCCATTTGCGTGAGCTCTTTTGCTAATATTTCTTCGAAGCCAAAAAAAGTTTTGGCAATCATTTTAAAATTTTCCATTTTCAATATCAATGTCAATTACAAAAATCAATTCAAAAAGCGTTGTGAATGTTGATGTAATAGTTATTTTTCTGCAAAAATACATTAAATTTGCAGTTATATTTGAATTTCAAAGAACAAACAATGTCAGAATCCGAAAATCCTAATTCTCAAATCCCAAATCCTGAATCAAATAACTGGTTTGCTACTTGGTTTGACTCTCCTTATTATCACATACTTTACAAAGATAGAAACTATCGTGAAGCTCAGATTTTTATGGATAATCTGACACATTATTTAAATCTTCCAGAAGGTGCGACTGTTTTAGATTTAGCTTGTGGCAAAGGTCGTCATGCGATTTATTTAAATCAATTGGGATTTAATGTTTTAGGAGTAGATTTATCGCCAAATAGCATTGCAGAAGCTAGTAAAAACAACAATATACATTTGAATTTTAAAGTTCACGATATGCGTGAGCCGTTTGAAGAAAAATTTGATGCTATTTTCAATTTATTTACCAGTTTTGGTTATTTTGAAAATGATGCAGATAATTTAAAAACCTTAATTTCTATAAAAGAAAGCTTATCAGAATATGGTTTTGCTGTTATCGATTTTATGAATGTAAATCATGTAATTACAAATCTTGTTCCTGAGGAAATAAAAACGGTTGATGGTATAGATTTTCATATCAAACGTTATCTAAAAGATGGCTATATTCACAAAGAAATTGATTTTGAAGACAATAGAGAAAAATTTCATTTTACCGAAAAGGTGCAAGCTTTAACTTTGCAGGATTTTGAGGAAATGATGGAAGAAGCGGGCATTTATTTATTAGACATTTTTGGTGATTATAAATTAAAGAAATTCCATAAAACTGAAAGCGAACGATTAATTATGATTTTTAAATAAAATAAGGATTATTTGGTTATTCGGGGATTTGGTTATTTGTAATGAACAGCCAAATAACCAAATCCCCAAATCCACGAACAAACAATTATATGGAATATCTTTTACCTTTACTATCGGTTTTATTGGGTTTTGGAATCGCTTTGTTTTTTCAACCGAAGAACAAAACCAATCTAAAATTATTATTGGCTTTTAGTGGTTCTTTCTTGTTGTCATTAACTGTGATTCATTTATTACCAGAAGTTTACGAAACAAAAAGCCATGCCATTGGAATATATATTATGATTGGAATTTTGTTCCAAATCATTCTAGAATTTTTCTCGAAAGGTGCGGAACACGGTCACGTGCACGGACACGATAAACTGACGCAAATGCCATGGGCGCTTTTTATAAGTTTGTGTTTGCATGCTTTGTTAGAAGGATTTCCGGTAGGTCATCACCATGATTTAGCCATAGGAATTGCAATACACCACTTCCCTATTGCTATTATTTTAACAACCTTTTTCTTGGGTACGCAACTAAACAAAACTACCTTGTTTTTGTTTATGATAACTTTTGCTGTCATGACGCCGTTAGGAACTTTGGTTTCTGAAAATTTTCCTGTTTTAAACGAATATTATACACAAATAACAGCTGTTGTCATTGGAATATTATTTCATATTTCGTCAACTATTATTTTTGAAAGTAGCGAAGGACACAAATTTAATATTGCTAAAATTTCGATGATTATTTTAGGAATTGGATTGGCTTATTTTGTTTAAATTTGAATAAACTATTAGAAAATGACTTTCACAAAAACCACCGAACAATCCTCAAAATATGAACATTTAGAAAAAATGTCGGTTAATGAATTGTTAGTTAATATAAACAATGAAGATAAAACTGTTCCGTTAGCAGTCGAAAAAGCGTTACCACAAATAGAAAAATTAGTTACTGAAATTGTTACCAAAATGAATCTTGGTGGACGTTTATTTTATATTGGAGCAGGAACTTCTGGAAGATTAGGTATTGTAGATGCTTCGGAATGTCCGCCAACTTTTGGTGTTCCTTTCGATTTAGTAAACGGAATTATCGCTGGTGGCGACAAAGCCATTCGCCGAGCGGTCGAAAATGCCGAAGACAATACCACACAAGCTTGGGTTGATTTATGTGAATTTGATATTAATAAAAATGACGTTGTGATTGGGATTGCAGCTTCTGGCACGACTCCTTATGTGATTTCGGGATTAGAAAAATGCAACGAAAATAACATTATAACAGGTTGTATTACTTGTAACGAAGGAAGTCCATTATCACAAACTGCTCAATTTCCTATTGAAGTTGTAGTTGGGCCAGAATTTGTAACTGGAAGTTCTCGTATGAAAGCTGGAACGGCTCAGAAACTGGTTTTGAATATGATTTCGACAGCAACTATGATTCAGCTTGGAAAAGTAAAAGGTAACAAAATGGTCGATATGCAATTGAGCAACGACAAACTCGTAGATCGTGGTGTTAAAATGATTATGAGCGAAATAGCTGTGAGTTACGAAGAAGCTTCGGAGTTATTGAAAAAATACGGTAGCGTGAGAACAGCAGTAGATAATTTTCGATTAAACAAATAAACGAATAACCAAATCAACAGACTGAATGTCAACAAATAAAGAAGTCTTATTTAAAGGGATAAAATACATTGCATGGGCTTTGCCTTTGTTTTTTATTGGTCCGTCAATTATATATAATGCTTTTATAAATAAAGCAAACAATTGGCATTATCTGGTTTTAGGAATCGGAATAACTGCTTGTTTTTTTGCTATCTTTTTAACTTTTAGAGGATTAAAAACCATAATGCAAAGTTTATTCGATGGAAACAAATAGTATATATCTAGAGAGTGTCAAAAAGCAAATGCTTTATTACAAAACAATTGGTGAAAAAGCTATAGAACAATTAGAACCAGAGCAATTATTTATTTCGGTAAATGAAGATACGAATTCGATAGCGACAATTATAAAGCACCTTTCTGGAAATATGCTTTCTCGTTGGACAGATTTTTTAACAACCGATGGAGAAAAAGAATGGAGAAATCGAGATGGTGAGTTTAATGATTCCATTAAAACCAAAGAAGAATTACTTGAGACTTGGAATAAAGGTTGGAATTGTTTTTTTGACGCAATTAATGATTTAAAACCGGAACAATTATCGACAATTATATACATTAGAAACGAAGGTCACACGGTTATTGAGGCCATAAACAGGCAGTTGGCGCATTATCCGTAT